>JBKOYY010000040.1:0-21391 GCA_046725615.1 Pseudomonadota bacterium | reverse complement strand
GGGCGAGGCCGCCAAGGGCCAGTACGCGCTGGACGCCGCCGCCAACCTCCTGGGTTACTACAACGACTACTTCGGCACGCCCTACCCGCTGCCCAAGCTCGACCTCGTCGCCGGCCCCGGCCGCAGCCAGTTCTTCTCGGCCATGGAGAACTGGGGCGCGATCTTCTACTTCGACTACGCAATCCTCATCGACCCCAAGCTCTCGACCGAGAGCGACCGCCAGCAGGTGTTCGTCACCATCGCCCACGAGGTCGCCCACCAGTGGTTCGGCAACCTCGTCACAATGGCCTGGTGGGACGACCTGTGGCTGAACGAGGGCTTCGCCTCCTGGATGGAGAACAAGGCCACCGACCACTTCCATCCAGAGTGGAACATCTGGCTTTCGACCCAGGCCGGCCAGCAAGGCGCCATGCGCCTGGACAGCCGCGCCGGGACCCATCCGATCATCACCGATATCCCTGACGTCTTCGCCGCGGCCAACGCCTTCGACGCGATCACCTACAACAAGGGCCAGGCGGTGATCCGGATGTTCGAGTCCTACGTCGGCGAAGACGCCTTCCGCGACGGCGTGCGCCGCTACATCCACCGCCACGCCTACGGCAACACCACCAGCGCCGACCTCTGGACGGCGCTGGACGAAGCCTCGCCCGGGCGTCCGGTCAGCGGTGTCGCCCGCGACTTCACCACCCAGGCCGGCGTGCCCCTGATCCGGGCGGAAGAAGCGCCCGGCGGCATAGCGCTCAGCCAGGGCCGGTTCGGCGCGGACGAGAGCCAGCGTACGCCGCAGACGTGGCGCACGCCGGTCGCCGTCATGCCCCTGGCCGCCGGGCCGCGCTGGGAGGGCCTGGTGAGCGCGACGTCGCCCGGGCTCGCCCCAGTGACGGCTCCAGCGGTCGTGAACGCAGGCCAGACAGGATACTTCCGCACCGCCTATTCGCCGTCCCTCTGGGCGAAGCTGGCCCCACGGTTCGCCTCCCTGCCCGCCGCGGACCAGCTGGGATTGCTCTACGACAGCCGCGCGCTCGGCGAATCCGGAGTGGCGCCCATGAGCGACTTCCTGGCCCTGGCCCGCAACGCACCCTCCACCGGCGACCCGATCGTCCTGCAGACCCTGGCCAGCAACTTCGAGGGTCTCGACTGGCTCTACGCGGGCCGCCCGAGCCAGGCCGCCTACCGAAAATTCGCCCTGGCGCGCCTGCGTCCCGTCGCCGAGCGGCTGGGCTGGGATCCGAAGCCCGGCGAGGCCGACAATGATGCGGTCCTGCGCCGATCGGTCCTCACCACCCTGGGCGCGTTCGGCGACGCCGCAACGATCGACGAGGCGCGGCGACGCTTCGAGCGCTACCGCGCCGCGCCGGAAAGCCTGACCGGCGCCGGCCGGCGGACGGTGTTGTCGATCGTCGCCGCCAGCGCCGACGCCGCGACCTGGGACGTCCTTCACGGGTTGGCAAAGGCGTCGCGCGATGTGACCGACCGCTCACGCCTCTACAGCCTGCTGGGCGTGGCCGACGATCCGGACCTGGCTGACCGGGCGCTGCGCCTGGCGCTGAGCGGCGAACCGAGCCCCACCGAAGCGCCCGCGATCATCGCGGCCGTCGCAGAGACGCATCCCGACAAGGCCTTCGCCTTCGCCCTGGCCAATCGCGAGAAGCTGGACGCCTTCCTCGAGCCCACCAGCCGCACCTCGTACTACGGCCAGCTCGCCATGACCTCCCGCGACCCAGCGATGCCGGACCGGCTGGCCGCCTTCGCGCAGACCGTGCCTGAGTCCAGTCGCGGCGAGATCGAGAAGGCCGCCGCGGCAGTGCGATACCGCCTGGGTGTCATCCGCGACCGGGTGCCCGAGATGGAGCGGTGGCTCGCGGCCAACGGCGGCTGACGCCCGGCTCCAGGCGCCCTGCCGACGGCTTCAGCCGACCGTGTACACCTGCGGGCGAAGGGGCCGCACCTTGACCGACTGTCCGGGCGCGACGCCCGCCGGCAGGCTGGGGCCGTGGGCCTGCAGTTCCACCGACTGTCCGTGGATGCGGCAGTCGATGCGGACGTCGGGGCCGCGCTGGGCCACCCCCAGCACCTCGGCAAGGAGCCCGAGCCCGTCGGCGGGAGCGAAGTCCACCTCGTCCGGACGGAAGAACACCTCCACCGCGCCTTGCGGCGCGCCGGCCGGCGCATCGGTCCGCCAGTCCGCCACCTGAAGCCGTTCGCCCTGGACGACACCCGGCAGGCGGCAGCTCTGGCCGAGGAAGTCGAACACGAAGGCGTTGGCCGGATGCTCGTAGACGGCGTTCGGCGCGCCGAGTTGGATCAGCTCGCCATCCTTCAGGATCGCCACGCGGTCTGCGAGGTCCAGCGCCTCCTCTTGGTCATGGGTGACGAACACGGTCGTCACCCCGGCCCGGTCGTGCACCTCGCGCAGCCAGCGCCGAAGCTCGCGGCGCACCTGCGCGTCCAGCGCCCCGAACGGCTCGTCCAGCAGCAGCATCCTGGGCTCGATCGCCAGCGCGCGCGCCAGGGCGACGCGCTGGCGCTGTCCGCCGGAAAGCTGCGAGGGGAAGCGCTTGTCCAGCCCCTCGAGCTGCACCAGCCGAAGGAGGTCCTGCACCCGATCGTCGATCTCGGACTTCGCCGGCCGCTCGGCCCGCTTCCGGACCGTCAGGCCAAAGGCGATGTTCTGGGCCACCGTCATGTGCCGGAAGAGGGCGTAGTGCTGGAAGACCATGCCCACCCGGCGTCGGCGCACGGGCAGGCTCAGGAAGTCTTCGCCTTCGAACCGCACCTCGCCCTCGTCCGGCGTTTCCAGCCCGGCCAGGACGCGCAGCAGCGTGGTCTTGCCCGAACCAGACGGCCCGAGCAGCGCCAGGAATTCCTTCTCGCGAGCCTGCAACGAAACGTTCTTCAGCGCCGGGAAGCGCCCGAACGCCTTGGAGACGCCACGGATGTCCAGCGCCGCGCTGGGGCTAGTGTCGACGGCTGGCCGAAAGTTCACCGGAATGACGCCATTCGAGGGATGTCTTGAGGATGAGGGTGACGAGGCCGAGGCCGGCCAGGATGGAGGCCGCCGCGAAGGCGCCGACGAATTCGTAGTCATTGTAGAGCACCTCGACATGCAGCGGCAAAGTGGTCGTCATGCCCCGGACGCTGCCCGAGACCACCGAGACCGCGCCGAATTCGCCCATGGCGCGGGCGTTGCAGAGCAGGACTCCATACAGCAGCGCCCAGCGGATGTTGGGCAGGGTGACCCGCCAGAAGGTGGTCCAGCCGCCGGCGCCGAGCGTCAGCGCCGCCGCTTCCTCGTCCGAGCCCTGGTCCTGCATCAGCGGGATGAGCTCGCGCGCCACGAACGGCAGGGTGACCAGCACCGTCGCTAGCACCAGGCCCGTGGTGGCGAAGATGACCTTCACCCCGTGATCCAGCAACCACTCGCCGAACCAGCCCTGAGCGCCGAACAGCAGCACCCAGACGAGACCGGAGACAACCGGCGACATCGAGAACGGAAGGTCGATGAAGGTGACCAGCAGGCTCTTCCCGCGGAACTCGAACCTGGCGATCGCCCAGGCGGCGGCGACGCCGAACACCGCGTTCAGCGGCACGGCGATGGCCGCGACGGTGAGCGTGAGCCGGATTGCGGCCAAGGCGTCGGGATGGGTCAACGGCTCGACGTAGGCGGCGAAACCCTTCGCGAAGGCCTGCTGGAACACCACGCCCAGGGGCAGGACGATGAGGACGCCGAGGATCGCCAGGGTGGCGGCCAGCATCAGGGGGGCGAGGCCCGGCAGACGGATCGTCGGCATCAGGCGCGTCCCCGGCGGGCCAGGAATAGCTGCAGCCCGTTCACAGCCAGCAGGGCGCCGAACGAGATCGCCAGCATCGCCAGGCCCACGGCCGCGGCGCCGGCATAGTCGTACTGCTCCAGCTTGATGACGATCAGCAGCGGCGCGATCTCGGACTTCAGCGGCATGTTGCCGGCGATGAAGATCACGCTCCCGTACTCGCCGACCGCGCGGGCGAAGGCCAGGCTGAAGCCGGAGATCAGCGATGGCAGGATCGCCGGCAGCACCACCAGCCCGAACCGCTGCAGGTTCGTGGCGCCGAGGGTGTGGGCCGCTTCCTCCACCTCGCGGTCGAAGTCCTGCAGCACGGGCTGGACCGTCCGCACTACGAAAGGCAGGCCGATGAACAGTAGCGCGATATAGACCCCGACCGGATTGTAGGCGGTCTTGATGCCCAGCCGGGCCAGCGGCTCACCCAGCGGCCCGGTCGGCGCATAGATCGCCGTCAGGGCGATGCCCGCCACCGCGGTCGGCAGAGCGAAGGGCAGGTCCACCAAGGCATCGACGATCCGACGCCCGGGGAATTCGTATCGCGTCAGGGTCCAGGCCACGAGAAGCCCCAGCGGCACGTTCGTCAGCGCCGCCAGCAGCGCCGCGCCGAAGCTGAGCTTCAGCGCTGAAAGAACCCGTGGCTCAGTAAGCGTCGCCACGATGCCGTCGAAGCCGAGTTCCCACGGCCGAAGGACCAGCGCCGAGAGCGGCAGAACCACGACGAGGCCGAGGTAGGCCAGCGTCCAGCCCATCGCCAGGGGGAACCCCGGCAGGATGCTGGGTTGCTTCCAGCGTGTTCGGGGCTTCGGAACCGAAGCCACAGCAGCAGCCGTCATGTTGCGTCTCAGCGCTTGTAGATGCGGTCGAAGATGCCGCCATCGCTGAAGTGGGTCGCCTGGGCCCGCTTCCACCCGCCGAACTGGCCGTCGATGGTCACCAGGGAGATAGTCTTGAACTTCCCGCGGTATTTGGCCAAGGCCGCGGTGTTGCGGGGCCGGAAGTGGTGCTTGCCGATCAGGTCCTGCGCCAGGGGGCTATAGAGGAAGTTGAGGTAGCCCTCGGCCTGGTAGCGCGTGCCGTGACGCTGGACGTTCTTGTCGACCATGGCGACGGTCGGTTCGGCGAGGATCGACAGGCTGGGATAGACGATCTCGAACTTCGCGCCGAATTCCTCGAGCGAGAGATAGGCCTCGTTCTCCCACGCCAGCAGGACGTCGCCGATACCGCGCTCCGCGAAGGTGGTGGTCGAACCGCGGGCCCCGGTATCGAGCACCGGCACCTGCCGGAACAGCTTGGCCAGGTAGGCCTCCGCCGTCGCTGGCGTGCCGCCCTTCTGTTTCAGGGCCCAGGCATAGGCCGCGAGATAGTTCCAGCGCGCGCCGCCCGACGTCTTGGGGTTGGGCGTCACCACCTGCACCCCGGGACGGATCAGGTCGCCCCAGTCGCGGATGGCCTTGGGATTGCCCTTCCGAACCAGGAACACGATGGTCGACGTGTAGGGCGCCGAGTTGTTCGGCAGGCGTCCCTGCCAGTTGGCCGGCAGCAGCCGCGAGCGCGCCGCGATCTCGTCGATGTCGTGCGCCAAGGCCAGGGTGACGACGTCGGCCTCGAGGCCGTCGATCACCGCCCGCGCCTGCTTGCCGGAGCCGCCGTGGCTCTGGTTGATGGTTAGCGACTGCCCGGTCCGCCCCTTCCACCAGGTGACGAAGGCGGCGTTGATGTCCTTGTAGAGTTCCCGAGTGGGGTCATAGCTCACGTTCAGCAGGCTGATCGCCTTGCTGCGTTGCGCCAGCGCCGCCGAAGGCAGCGCCGCGCTGGTCAGTCCGAAGGCTCCCGCCGCGATCAGGCGGCGTCGGTTGAACGCAGATCCGTTCGTCATGCGGGAGCCTCTTTCATGGCTAGAAGGCGTATTGGGTCCGGATGGACCAGATGTTCAGATCCTGCCCGACCTGCGAACCGGCCGGTGGAGTCAACGCCCCGGCGCCGAACGCGGCGCCGCCTGGCGACAGGCGATCCACCTCGATCCGCTGGTAGTCGGCCATCAGGCGGACGTTATTGTTCGGGTACCAGTTGAGCCCCAGGGTGAAGCCCTGCTGGTCGCCGCCGCGGACGGCGCTGGCGACTGGCGCCGTGCCGGGCGCGCCCGCGCGGTAGTTCAGGTCCAGGTCGGAATAGCGGGCCGCGATCTCCCAAATCCCCACGCTCTTGCCGAGGGCGAAGGGCGTGTCGACCCGCGGCGGATCGAAGCCGCCCGTGGTGGTGTTGTAACGGCGCGCCTCACCGGTGAGGGTCCAGGCGCCCTGCACGTACCAGCCGCCGAATTTCGGATCGGCCAGCACGCTGTTACGGCGATCCACCTCGATCCAGAAGTTCTCGGCCTGGACCGTGAACGCCTTGTGCTGGAGGCCGAATTCCAGGCCGAGCGAAGTCACGCCGTCGGCGTCGATGCTGCCCGTATCGACCAGGCGGGTGACGTCGACGCGGTTCTCCGGCCGCTCGCGCAGGCGCACCGGAGTCGCCGCCCCGCCCGGCCCGACGTTCGCGCCCGTGGCGGCGGGACTGACGATCATGTTGAGGGCGCCGCCGACGTGGACCAGCGAGTCCTTGGTCTTGTACGGCAGGTAGGTCAGGCGTCCGACGACGCCGGTCTGCTCGTCGAAGGTCTGGTTCGTGACGAGGTTGCCGGTGACGGCCAGCAGCGCGGTCCAGCGGTCGCCGTTCCCGAGCACCGCGGCGCCGACGCGGCCGTCGGCCCCTGCGAGGCCGCGGACCAGCTCACCGACAGCGGGGCGCTCGAGGAACAGCAGGTTGTTGACGCCGGTGCCGTCGTCGAACCCGGTGTTGGGCGGGAAGGCGCCGACGCGGAAGCGCAGCGGCTTCAGGCCCGCGTACTCCAGGTACGCGGCGCTGATCTTGCCGGCTTCCTCGATCCCGGAGCCACCGAAGTCGAACAGCAGGCTGTAGTTCCAGTCGCTCCAGGCCTTACCCTCGATGCCGATGCGCGCGCGCCGGAAGTTGGCGCCGTCGGCCAGATCGCGCGCTCGCTCGGCCTCGCCGGCGTCGCCGAACGAGCCGCGGCGGAAGTCCGTCGCGGCCGGCCCCGCGCGGCGCTGGTCATATTGCGCGGCGTCGAGCTGGAAGACGCCCCGGAGCGAGGCGGTGAACCGGCCATCGCCGGTCGCGAAGGTCGGGCGAGCGTTGGAGAGCGAGACGGTATTGGCCCCGATCTGCTTCTTCAGCGCCGCCTCGCCCGAGGTCTGGGCGCTCTTCAGCGCCGTGAGCTGGGCCTCGAGTTCGTCGTTCCGCCGCTCAAGCGCATCGAGTCGGCCCACCAGCGCCAGGAGCTGCTCCTGGCTGATGCCGACAGGCTGGGTAGGCGCCGTCGCCTGCTGGGCCACGGCCGGCGCGCCGAGCGCGACGGCGGCGACGCTCCCGGCGAGCGCGGCCCGGAAATGACGGGGAGTGACGTGCAGCAAGATTCTTCCCTTCGAGCTTGCGTTTATGCCCGCAATCCCGACGGGTGAAGTGGGATTAGACTAACAGCGGGCCGAGAAAAGCTAAGCCCTCGGGGCGCGTGGTTAAGATCGCATCTCGGTGATCGGCATGGCGCCGCTTTGGGCCGGGCGCGAATTGTCGCAGACACCGCGCACAAGCAGACGCCCCCGCCTGCGTCTGGCAGGCGGGGGCGTCGTGTCTTGCGGATGGGATTTGGCCCCTGGACGGGACCCGCGTCGTGGGGCTGGCCGACTACTCGGCGGCCATCAGGACCCTGCCGGCGGTGAAGGAGGTCTTGAGGGCCAGCTCGGCCTTGGCCTCCTCGTACTCAGCCGACAGACGCGCCACGAGTTCGGCCACGGACGGCACGTTCTTCACCGCGCCGATCCCCTGGCCGCAGCCCCAGATGTCGCGCCAGGCCTTGGACTTCTGGTTGCCGCCCGAGCCGAAGTTCATCTTCGAGGGATCGGACTCCGGCAGGGCGTTCGGGTCGAGCCCGGCCGCGATGATCGACGGCGCCAGGTAGTTGCCGTGCACGCCGGTGAAGAGGTTCGAGTAGACGATGTCGTCGGCAGCCGACTCCACAATCATCTGCTTGTAGGCCTCATCGGCGTTGGCCTCTTGCGTGGCGATGAACATCGAGCCGGCGTAGGCGAGGTCCGCGCCCATGGCCTGGGCGCCCAGGATGGCGCGGCCATTGGCGATCGCCCCCGACAGCGCGATCGGCCCGTCGAACCACTCGCGGATCTCCTGCACGAGCGCGAAGGGCGACAGGCGCCCGGCATGTCCGCCAGCGCCGGCCGCCACCGGGATCAGACCGTCGGCGCCCTTCTCCACCGCCTTGCGGGCGAAGGCGTTGGTGATGACGTCGTGCAGCACCACGCCGCCGGAGTCGTGAACCGCCTTGTTCACGTCCTCGCGCGCGCCCAGCGAGGTGATGACGATCGGCGCCTTCCACTTGCAGGAGGCCTCCAGGTCGTGCTCGAGCCGGTCGTTGGTCTTGTGGACGATGTGGTTCACCGCGAAGGGAGCCGACGGTGTGTCGGGGTGGTCGCGGTCCCAGGCGGCCAGTTCCTCGGTGATGCGGTGCAGCCACTCGTCCAGCAGCGAGGCCGGCCGCGCGTTCAGCGCCGGGAACGAGCCGACGATGCCCGCCTTGCACTGGGCGATCACCAGGTCGGGCGTCGAGATGATGAACAGCGGGCTGCCGATCAGCGGCAGGCGGAGGCGGTCGCGCAGGACGGGCGGCAGAGCCATGGACGGTTCCTCGAACGGTTGTTTAGTTTACGTTGTACGCACGCCCTCGCCGGGTCGCAAGGCGGTCGTTAGGCCGCGCAGTGCGGCAAGTTCCGCAGCGACATCCCCCGATCGTCCGAGGATGCCGGCGTTCAGCGCCTTCCGGCGGGCGATCAGGTCCCGATACCAGTCGCGCCGCAGGGCCGACTGGTGGACGAACATCCGGTGGTCGCGCACGTCGTCCCAGGCCGCCCGAGCCAGGCGCTGGCGCAGCGGCTCGTCCCCCAGCACCAGGGAGAGCGCGACCGGCCAGTCCTCCAGCCGCTCGGCGATCAGCCCATTTACCCCCGGGCGGATCGTTCGCGCGTAGACGGTCGGCGAGGCGATGGTCACCACCCCGGCCCGGGCGGCGTCGAGGTATTTGGCGTCGCTCTTGGTCTCGACCATCGGTCGGTCCTCCAGGGGCGACAGCGAGATCGTGCAGGCAGCCATGGCCTCCAGGTAGGCCTCGTAGCTCAGGTAGTCGTCGAAGACCTTGTTGGCCGTCGGCAGCGCTTCGAAGAACGCGCGGTCGCCAACGACGTGGAAGGCCGCCTCCGGATGGGCTTCGACGGCCGGCGCCAGCGCGCGGGCGACCTCGGCCACGAAAGCGCCCCGGGTCACGCCCCCGAAGAATACCCGCGGCGGGCGCGGCCCCGCCGGGAACGGCGCCAGGCTGAAGGCCGCGTTCGGGAACAGCGCCACCTCGGGATTGTACCGCCGGAAGAGGTCCACCAGCGGCTCGGTGGAGGTCTGGATCGCATGGACGATCCGGAACCGCTCCCAGTCGCGTTCCGGCACACTGGTTCCGCGGGTCATCTGCGACACCAGTTCGGGATGGTCGTCGTATTCGATGACGAGGATCTGGTTGCCCTGGATCGCCCGGGCGACGGTCGCCCGCCAGGCTTCCGGCGTCCATTCCGCGGGGCGGGTCATCACCACGACGCCGGGTGGCGCGCCCGCCGGCTGGGCGAACGGCGGCCCCTGGTACTCGACCTCCAGCGCCGGATCGCTGCGCAACGCCAGGGCGGGCAGCCGCGTGCGGATGTCCATCAGCGTGCGGGCGTAGGCGACGATGGTCAGCGGCGTGGCCGGCGGCGGCGCACGGCGCGCCCGCACCAGCGCCGTGCCCACGGCGGTCAGCGCCCGGTCGCCGGACAGCAGCGTCAGTCCCTGTGCCGCCAGCGCCTCGCCGGCCAGCCGCGCCGGCGCGCCGAGCTGGGTCGCCGCCACCACGGTTCCGCCCGGCGCCAGCGCCGCGAACAATGCCCCATCCGCGAGCGTTCCCGGCCCGGGATCCGCCAGGACCATGGCGTCGTACTCCGCGCCCGGGCTCGCGGCGCCGTCGACCCGCGCCTGTGGACAGCGCGCCAGGAAGCCCGACGCGAACGCCTCTGAGCCCTCGCCGAGGAACAGGACGCGGGCGGCGTCGCCGGGGGTCGCCTCGACCAGCCGCCGCGCCATCTGCGCCGCCGGCCGCCGGAACCCGACGGCCCAGTCCAGTGCGGCGCGCGCCGCCTCCAGCACCCCCGTACCAGCCTCGCGGGCGAGGTCGTGGCCCGCACCGGCGGCGATGCGCAGGCTGACCTGCGGCTGCGCCCGCAGCCACGCCCGCTCCTCCTCGTCCACCAGGCTGGGGGTCCGCGCCGTGGCTCGCTCGGGCATCAGCGGATCCTCGCCGACCAGCACGTCGACCGGCGCCTGGGGCGCGCGGAAGCCTGGCCGGTGGTCACGCACCCCGGGCGCCGCACCGCCAACGCCATAGACGTCGTCCAGGAACCGCTTGAAGCCGTCGCTGGCGTCCTGGGCCCGGGCCCGGACGGCCTCACGAAGAGGCCACAGCTTCTCGCTCCGCAGCAGCGGTTCGACCGCGACGGTCCGCAGAACCTCGGGCGTGCGGATCGAGACGGCCACCACCGCCGCGTCGGCGAACGCCAGCACCACCACCGGCCGTGCCCGGAAGGCCCGATGGACCAGCTGGCTGAACGCCTCCGCGACACGTCCGACCGTGAGGTTGGGAATCTCGAACGGCGTGGTCGTCGGAATCTCGGCGAGCGCCACCTGACACCGGTCGGCCAGCAGCCCCGGCAGCCGGTTCAGCGACCGCATCGACATGAAGCTTCCCGGAATCACCAGCAAGACGGGACGGTCGGACTCCGCCGGCTCCGACAGGGTCCAGTAGGGCAGCTCTCCCGCCAGCGTGCGAACCGCCACTCGCGTCAGGTCGTCGGCGGTCAACGTCTCGGCTCCTCCCCCGGTCGTCCCGTACTAGCGCGAACCCGCGCCGACGCGCCAGGGCGGCGCCCCTAGGTGAACTTGACGGGCGCGGCGGCCGGAGCGCAATTCGCGCCATGGCCGACACTCGCCTTCTGGACCCCGGAATTCCGCCCGCCGGCGAGGACGCCTGGCGCGCCCTCGTCGCCAAGACCCTCGGCGACAAGCCCTTCGAGAGCCTGACTAAGGCGACCGTCGAAGGCCTGCCCATCGCCCCGCTCTATGCGGCCAGCGAAGCGCCCGCGGCTTTCCCGGCGCGCCCGTTCGACGCCGAGCGTCCCTGGGACCTGCGGACCCTGTCGGCGCACGCGGACCCGGCGCAGGTGAACGCCGAGTTGCTCGCGGACCTCGAAGGCGGCGCGGCGTCGGTGATCGTCTCTGGCCATGCCACGCCGGACGCGCTGGCGCGCGCGCTCAAGGACGTGATCGTCGAACTGGCGCCGGTCGGCCTCGGCGCGGGCTTCCTCGGGCCGAAAGCCGCGGACGCCCTGCACAGCGTCGCGAAGTCGTCGCCGGGCGCCAAGCTGAACTTCAACCTCGATCCACTGAGCGCCTTCGCGGAGGCCGGCGCGAGCCCTGGCCCCGTCGAGGCCCACCTGGTCAGCGCAGCCAACGTCGCCGTTCGCCACGCCCAGACCTATCCCCAGGCCCAGCTCTTCCTCGCTTCCGGGCGGGTGGCCCACGAGGCCGGCGGCGGTGAAGCGCTGGAGGTGGCGGTCGCCGCCACGGCGGCCATCGCTTACGCCAAGGCCCTGGTCCGCGCCGGCATGGCCGTGGACGAGGCGTTCGCGCGGATCACCCTCGGCATCGCCGCCGACGCCGACTATTTCCTGACCATCGCCAAGCTGCGCGCCGCCCGCGTGGTGTTCGCCCGCATCGCCACGGCGTCGGGCGCCTCCGCCCAGGCCCGCATCGAGGCTCGCTCCTCGCGGCGGATGCTGACGGCCAAGGATCCCTGGACCAACATGATCCGCCTTACGGCCGCGGGCTTCGGCGCTGCGGCCGGCGGGGCGGACGCGGTCGTTCTGGGGACCTTCACCGACGCGCTGGGCCTGCCGACAGCGTTCGGCCGCCGTCAGAGCCGCAACACTCAGCTTGTCCTCATGGAGGAGGCCGCGATCGGCAAGGTCGCCGACCCCGCCGCGGGCTCTGGCTACGTCGAGGCCCTGACCGACCAGATCGCCCGTAAGGCGTGGGACAAGCTTCAGGCGATCGAGGCCGCCGGCGGGCTCGCCGCGGCGCTGGTGTCCGGCCTCGTGGCCCGCGAGGTCGACGCGGCCGTCGCCGCCCGGGGTGAGCCGAAGATCCTCGGCGTGACGGCCTTCCCGCCGACCGACGAAGCCCCCGTCAGCGTCGGTGATGGCGCCCCGGCCTCCCTCGATGTCTCCGCCGCCCGGCTGCCCGGGCCGGACGGCAAATGCCCGCCGCTCACGCCCGTGCGGCTCTCCGAAAAGCATGAGGCCGCCGCATGAGCGCCTTCCCCGATTTCGCCACCTTGCCCTTCGACGGCCCGACCGGCGCGGCTCAGCCGAAGGTCGGCGCGCCCTGGCCGACGCCCGAGGGCATCGCGGTCCAGCCGTCGTACGCCGCCGGCGACGCCGAAGGCATCGCTGCGCTTGGCGGCTATCCCGGCCTCGCGCCGTTCGTACGCGGCCCCTACCCGACCATGTACGCCACGAACCCGTGGACGATCCGCCAGTACGCGGGCTTCTCCACGGCCGAGGATTCCAACGCCTTCTACCGCCGCAACCTGGCGGCCGGTCAGATGGGCCTCTCCATCGCCTTCGACCTCGCGACACACCGCGGCTACGATTCCGACCACCCGCGCGTGACCGGCGACGTCGGCATGGCGGGCGTCGCCATCGACTCCATCCTCGACATGCGGACGCTCTTTGACGGCATCCCGCTCGACAAGATGAGCGTGTCGATGACCATGAACGGCGCGGTGCTGCCGATCCTGGCGCTCTACATCGTCGCGGCGGAAGAACAGGGCGTGCCGCACGAGAAGCTGTCGGGCACGATCCAGAACGACATCCTGAAGGAGTTCCTGACCCGGAACACCTACATCTATCCGCCCGGCCCCTCGATGCGGATCATCGCTGACATCTTTGCCTACACCAGCAAGGAGATGCCGCGGTTCAACTCGATCTCGATCAGCGGCTACCACATGCAGGAGGCCGGGGCGACGCTCGACCTGGAGCTCGCGTACACCCTGGCCGACGGCATCGAGTATGTCCGCGCGGGCGTCGCTGCCGGCATGACGGTGGACCAGTTCGCGCCGCGCCTGTCGTTCTTCTGGTGCGCCGGCATGAACATGTTCATGGAGGTCGCCAAGCAGCGCGCCAGCCGGCTGCTCTGGGCCAAGCTCATGAAGCAGGAGTTCGACCCGAAGGACGCCCGCTCTCTGGCCCTGCGCGCCCACACTCAGACCTCGGGCTGGAGCCTCGCGGCTCAGGACGTGTTCAACAACGTCCCCCGCACGGCCATCGAGGCCATGGGGGCCACGGGCGGCCAGACTCAGAGCCTGCACACCAACTCGCTGGACGAGGCCCTGGCCCTGCCGACCGACTTCTCGGCCCGGATCGCCCGCAACACCCAGCTTTTCCTTCAGCTAGAGAGCGGTCAGCCGCGGGTCGTCGATCCGTGGGGCGGCAGCTTCTACGTCGAGCGGCTGACCGCCGACCTGGCCGAACGGGCGCTGGCCCACATCGCCGAGGTGGAGGCCCTGGGCGGCATGGCCAAGGCCATCGAGGACGGCCTGCCCAAGCGCCGCATCGAGGAGGCCTCGGCCCGCATCCAGGCCCGGATCGACTCCGGCCAGCAGGTCGTGGTGGGCGTCAACCGCTACAAGCCGGACGTCGAGGACGACATCCCCGTGCTGAAGGTCGACAATACGGCCGTCCGCAACGCTCAGATCGCCAAGCTGAACCGACTTAAGGCCGAGCGCGACCCCGAGGCGGTCGCGGCGGCGCTCGACGCCCTCACCGCCGGCGCGGCGGGGAACGCCAACCTGCTGGAGCTGGCCGTGCAGGCCGCCCGGGCCAAGGCCACCGTGGGCGAGATCTCGTTCGCGCTTGAGAAGGTGTTCGGCCGCCACAAGGCCAAGGCCGACGCCGTGAAGGGGGTCTATCTCCGCGAAGCCGGCAGCACGCCGCTCGCCGAGCGCGCCAAGGCCATGACCGAAGCCTTCGTGCAGGCCGACGGCAGGAAGCCCCGGATCATGGTCGCCAAGATGGGCCAGGACGGTCACGACCGCGGCCAGAAGGTCATCGCCTCGGGCTTCGCGGACCTGGGCTTCGACGTCGAGATCGGCGACCTGTTCCAGACCCCAGCCGAGGCCGCCGCCGAGGCCGTGCAAGCCGGCGTGCATGCAGTGGGCGCAAGCTCGCTTGCCGCCGGCCATCTCACCCTGGTGCCTGAACTCCAGGCCGAGCTGAAGAAGCTGGGTCGGCCCGACATCTTGGTCTTCGTCGGCGGCGTGATCCCGCCCGAGGACTTCAAGGCCCTGGAGGACATGGGCGTCGCGGCGATCTTCCCGCCCGGGACCGTCATCCCCGAAGCGGCGATCGAGGTCCTCGACCGGCTGAACGAACAGCTCGGCTACGCCCAGGAACAGGCGGCTCAGTAGCCGCGGACGCCGGAGCGCTTGAGGCGCTCCGGCCTTTCACGCCTCAGCGGCCGCCCGAGGTCCCGTTCGTCGGCGCCGGTGCGCTGGCCGCCTCCGCGCCCCGGCGACGGCCGGGAAGCAGCGCCTGGGCCTTGCCGAGTTCCGCCTTGTCGATCGAGCCATCGCCGTCGGCGTCGATGCGGGCGAAGTACGGCCCGATCATCCGGCCCATGT
This sequence comes from Pseudomonadota bacterium, assembly GCA_046725615.1. Lineage (GTDB taxonomy): Bacteria > Pseudomonadota > Alphaproteobacteria > Caulobacterales > Caulobacteraceae > Phenylobacterium. The sequence goes on along the minus strand of JBKOYY010000040.1, from coordinate 6,685 downwards.
TGCCCTTCAGCTCGGCCTTCTGCAGCCGGCCGTCGAGGTTGTCGTCCATCATCCCCATCAGGCGCGTCGGCGCGAGACGGCCGTCCGAATTCACCTGCTTGGCCGAGGTCTCGTCGACCCAGCGGAACTGCAGGTTGGTGAACAGCATCTCCTCGTGACTCTGTTCTCCCCAGGTCACGGTGATGCTCGGGTCCGGGTTGGCCGGGTTCTGATTGGAGTTGTCGTAGACGTAGTTGGCGATGATCCGCGAGCCGGCCGGGATCTTGATCGGCTCGGCGAAGTCGTACGACCGCTGCCAGTTGAAGTCATAGCGCGGCAGGCTGAGCAGAAGCTTCTTCTTGCCGTCCGGGTACTGGATCCACAGGTCGCTGGAATAGGCGCGGTAGTGGGCGTGCGGGAACGCGGCGTACAGCAGCGCGTCGTTCGGAAACTCGACGTAGGCCGTCTCGGTATGCCGCGGCGTATTCGGCGGAATCGAGATCGACGTATCGATCACCACCACGCTGCGCATGACGAGCTCAGGCTGCTTGTCGTGGAAGTAGACGCCGATCTGGGAGTTGTCGGTCGCCTCCTTCCCATAGGGCGTGTAGTGCATCTGGAACCCGATGGCGCCGCCGGCCGGCAGGAACGTGCCGACGGTCTTGTCGAAGACCGTGGATTCCGCGCCCACCGCGTAGCCGCCCACCGAACCCCGCCAGCGGGTTTCCGACGACTGTCCGTTGGCCGGCATCTCGGCCATCCAGCCGGTCAGGACGTGATGGACCGACTGGCGGTCGCCCGGCTTGACCGTCGTCGCCTTGATCCACTTGCCTTCGGTCAGGGGGTTCGCGATCGCGGGCCGCTGATAGTCGACGACGCCCGACGCCGGCACCGTATAGGCCGGGATGTTGAGGATCAGGTCTGGCTTGCCCAGAGGCCAGTCGGCGGCCACGTGCTTCTTGCCGGCCAGGGGGTCGGCGCCGTCGCCGCGGGGCGCACCGGCCTCGATCCAATGGACCAGCGTCTTGATCTCGGCGGCCGAGAGGTTCTTGTCGCCCTGGAAGCGACCGACACGCGGGTCGGCGTTGTACGGGGGCATCCGGTCGGTGCGGATCACCTCGCGGATCATCGGCGAGAAGCCCTTCACCATCTCGTAGCTGGACATGGCGAACGGCCCGATGCCGCCCTCCTGGTGACAGGCGACGCACTTGGCCTCGAGGATCGGGGCGACGTCCCTCGCGTACGAGATCTTGTGCGCGGCCGCCTTTGACCCGAAGGCGATCGGCGCGCCCTGCGCCACTGCGATCGACGCCGGCGCGGGCTGGCCTGCCAGCAGCGCGTCCAGCGCCGCGGGCGCAGCGCCCACCGGACCGCGCCAGGCGACGGTCCAGGTCTTGGGATTGACCACGATGGCCTCGCCGGAGCGCGTAACGCCCAGGCTTTCGCCGACCAGCTGGTAGGCGTCCATCAGGATGGGCGTCCGGTAGCCGGCCTTCTCGCTCTCGGCCAGGATCGCCTCGCGGGTGTCCTTGCCCGTCGAGTTCAGCATCAGGACCTCGACGCCCTTGCCGGCGTAGGCGTCCGACAACGCGTTCACCGCCGCGGCCTGCCCGCGCAACACGGAATCGCCGTTGGCCTGGGTGATCAGCACGACCGCCGAGGACTGGGCCTTCCGGTACAGCTCGTGCGCCTCCATCCCTGCGTCCACGAGCATGAAGTTGTCCACGCTCTGCGGACCGGCGACGGCGGCGACCGGCGAGCCCTGAGCCAGCGCGTTCGGCGCGCCCGAGTCGCTGGCGCAGCCGGTGATCAGGGCGGTGGAGGCCAGCAGGCCGAGGATGCCGAAGCGGGCGGTGGTCATGTGGCAGGTCCCCCCGAGGGATAGGTCTCACGCCTGCTCTTGCGGCAGGCCGTATGCCGCAATCCTTGCCGCCTCACGTTACACCAATATTTCGAACGCCAGCCGCCTATGAAGTCCGATTGCCGCCAGCGGGAAACGGACGGCTCGGCTATCGCCGCTCTCCGAAACCGGAGACCAGACCATGATCCGCTCGCCCTCGATCGTCGCGGCGCTCGCGCTCCTGGCCCCATCGGCCCAGGCCGCCGATCCGGCCGCCGACCGCGCCGCCGTCGCGGCCCTCGACGTGCGCTACCAGGCGGCGGTGAAGGCCAACGACGCCGAGACCATGGCCAGCATCCTCCACCCGCAGATGACCCTCGTAGTCGGCACGGGCGCGGTCGTCAGCCGCGAGGACCTGCTCGCCGAGGCCCGCTCGGGTCGCATCCAGTACGAGATCCAGGACGAGGAGCCCGGCGCCCAGACGGTCAGACTGTTCGGCGCGGACACTGCGATCGTCACGGCGAAGCTGCGGCTCAAGTACGTCCGCAGCGGCCAGGCCTTCGACCGGACGTTGTGGTTCAGCGACACCTACGTCCGCACGCCCGAGGGTTGGCGCTACGCCTTCGGCCAGGCCTCGCTCGCCCTGCCCTCCACCTACTCGCTGGCGGCCTGCGCCTTTCCGCCAGGCGCGGCGACGATCATCCGCACCAGCGCCTCGGTGACCTTGGGCTCCAGCCCCTCGGTGTGGCCCTTGTCGACCCGGACGACGTCGGCGACGACGCGCCCGTCGCGGCATTTTGGATAAGTCCAGACCTCGGCCGTCCCCGGCCGCGCCTTCAGGCCCCAGACCTTGTAGCCGGCGCGCGCGAAGTCCCAGACGTGGCCGGGCTTGTCGTCGACAATGTCCTTCTCGCGGATCCGCGCGCCGCAGCCGTACTTGTCTGCCCAGGGCGACGTCTCCGGCAGGCTCTCGATCTCGTGCTGGCCGATTGCGAAGAGGTGGCTGAAATCGCAGGCCGGAGTGGAGCCTGCCGGCATCGCGCCGCGCGGCCGTGGGTCGGGCGGCGAGCCGTCGGCCTTCGGCGGACCGAACTGGGCCACGAACGGCGCCTGGCCGATGCGACCGCCCGACAGGCTCAGCCAGCCGTCCACCCTGCCCTTGAAGTAGTCGCTGCAGACGATGCGGCTGGAGGTGAAGCCTCCCTGACTATGTCCGGCCAGCCACATCGACCGGATATTGGTCCGGCCAAAGCTGTCGAACACGAAGTCGGTGATGTTCTGAAGGTGGGCGTCGTCCGCCGCGCCATCCCAGCGGCGCACCGGCGTCGCTGTCGCGGCGGTCGGCGTGGCGATCACCAGGCGGTACTTCTGCACGTAGTCGGCGGCGGGGAAATAGTGGCGCTGCCAGTTCCCGACCGAACCCGCGCCGTGCAGGTTCAGGATGAAGGTGACCTTCTCGCCCGGCTTCAGGTCGCACGGGTAGTCGAGCCAGAACTTGCGGCCGGTCTTCGCGTCCGTCGCATTGCCCAGGTCCGCCAGGGCGTTCGAAGTGACGCACGCCTCACCCTCACAGCGCACCGGCTGCGGGGTCCGGCACGCCACGCCGCCCACGTCCTTGGCCTCCGCCTCTCCGGCCAGCACCGCCGCCACGGCGCCCAGCGCCATCAGCCTGATCTTCATCGCGTCCTCCCCAAGGCATCTTCGACCCGGACTCAACATACCCTATTTTCGAAGATTTGCCAGAAGGCCGCGCGCTGAGCGCTGCGCGCGGCAACTAGGGGCTAGACTGACCTTAGGTCGGGGACGGAATCTTCCCGTCACAAGGCCCAGACCGCCTCGCGAGGAAAGATCATGCCCGAAGCTCTCATCATCGACGCCTGCCGCACGCCGCGCGGCATCGGCAAGGTCGGCAAGGGAGCGCTGGCCGACCAGCATCCCCAGCACCTCGCCGCCACGGTCCTGAAGGCCCTGGCCGAGCGCAACAACCTGAACACCGCCGAAGTCGATGACGTGATCTGGGGCACCTCGTCCCAGCGCGGCAAGCAGGGCAGCGACATGGGCCGCATGGCCGCGCTCGACGCCGGGTTCGACGTGCGCGCCAGCGGCGTCACCCTCGACCGCTTCTGCGGCTCGGGCATCACCTCGGTCAACATGGCCGCCGCCCAGATCATGGCCGGCATGGAAGACCTCGTGATCGCCGGCGGCTGCGAGATGATGTCGTACACGGCCGCTACCGCGGCCCAGCGCGACCCGAAGGAAGGCCCGCCGCTGATGGACGCGGGCAACACCCACCTGCGCAAGCTGCACCCGCAGTCGCACCAAGGCATCTGCGCCGACGCCATCGCCACCATGGAAGGCATCACCCGCGAGGCGCTCGACGAGCTGGCCTACGTCAGCCAGCAGCGCGCCGACAAGGCGATCAAGGAAGGTCGCTTCAGCCGTTCGCTGGTGCCCGTCTACAAGCAGGACGGCAGCGGCCTGGCCCTGGACCATGAAGAATTCCCGCGCCCGCAGACCACCCTCGAGGGCCTCGCGTCGCTGAAGCCGTCCTTCGAGGCCATGGCCAATGTGCCGCTGGACGAGAACGGCACCACCTTCGCGGGCCTGATCAACCAGGTCTATCCCGACCTCAAGATCCGCCACTTCCACCACGCCGGGAACTCCTCGGGCGTCGTGGATGGTTCGGGCGCCGTGCTGCTGGCCTCGCCGGAATACGCCAAGAAGAACGGCCTGAAGGCCCGTGCCCGCGTGATCGCCATGGCCAACGTCGGCGACAGCCCGACCCTGATGCTGAATGCGCCGGTCCCGGCGGCCAAGAAGGTCCTGAAGAAGGCCGGCCTGACCCCGGACGACATCGACCTGTGGGAAATCAACGAGGCCTTCGCGGTCGTCGCGGAGAAGTTCATCCGCGACCTCAACCTCGATCGTGAGAAGGTCAATGTGAACGGCGGCGCCATGGCCCTCGGCCACCCGATCGGCGCCACTGGCTCGATCCTCATCGGCACCGTGCTCGACGAGCTGGAGCGCCGCGACCTGAAGCGTGGCCTTGTGACCATGTGCGCCGCCGGCGGCATGGCTCCGGCCATCATCATCGAGCGCATCTGATGACCTTGACCCGGCAACGCCGTTTCGTGACGCCGGGTCCGGACGAGACCGTGGAGGAGCTCGCCCTGCGGGCCCTCCCCGGCGAGCCCCTCGAAGCCGCCGTCGACCGGATCAAGAGCTGGAACCTGCACATCTTCGCGATGCGCAAGCCCGCCGGCCTGCTGCTCGGTTCGGACGTAGTCTTCGTGGAGCCGCCGCTTGGATGATGCCGTCATCGTCGGCGCGGAGATCGTCGCCGGCCATGACGGCTCGGCCGAGCTCCTCGTCCGCCTGCGCCACCCCGACGGGTCCGAGGGCCCGGTGGTGCTGGACGAGGAGACTGGCCTCAAGCTGATGGAAGCCTGCGAGGCAGGCAGCCTCGACGACCTGAAGGGTCAGTCCTGGCGACGGATCGTGGAGACCGGCTGATGTTCGACGTGATCGTGAAGGGCGGCCTGGTGGTCGACGGCACGGGCGCCCCGGCGTTCGCAGGCGACGTGGCCGTCAAGGACGGTCGGATCGCCGCCGTCGGCAGGGTGGAGGGCGAGGCGCGTCAGGTCGTGGACGCGAGCGGCCGCGTCGTCGCCCCCGGCTTCATCGACCCGCACACCCACTTCGACGTCCAGCTGCTCTGGGACGGCGCCGCCCGGCCCGCGCTGGAGCACGGCGTCACGACCGTCGTACCCGGCAACTGCTCGCTTTCGCTGGCCCCACTTCGCGCGGGCGACCGTCGCCGCGTAGTCGGCATGTTCCAGCAGATCGAGGAGATGCCGCCGGAAGCCTTCACCACCGCCTTCGAGTGGACCTGGGAGGACTTCGCCGGCTACGTCGCCGCGATCCGCAAGGGGCTGTCGATCAACGTCGCCCCGCTGGTCGGCCACAGCGTCATCCGGCTCTGGGTCATGGGCCCTGCGGCCCAGGAGCGCGCCGCAACGCCGGACGAGATCGCGGCCATGCAGGACCTGCTGCGCCAGTGCCTCGACGCCGGCGCCGTCGGCCTCTCCACCAGCTTCGTGGACATCGACGAGAACGGCCGCCCGGTGCCCAGCCGCTTCGCCCAGTTCGAGGAGTTGGACGCCCTCGCCGCCGTGCTCGGCGAGTACGGCCGGATGCTGCAGTGCGTGCCCGAGTTCTACGCCACCGACATCACGATCGCGCGGATCGACCAGCTCGCCGAGCTCAGCCTGAAGCACGACATCCCGACCACCTTCTCGCCCCTGTTCGACACTTCGGCGGTGCCGGACAACGCCCCGCGCGCCATCGCCCGGGTCGAGGAGCAGTTCGCCCGCGGCGCCCGCGTCTGGCCGCAGATGCAGACCCGGCCCATCGACATCAGCTTCAGCCTGCTGCGGCCCAGCCTGTTCTTCGCGCGGCTTCCGCGCTGGGTGAGGGTCCTGCGCTTGCCGCTGGAGGCGCGGCTGGCCGCCCTGCGCGACCCCGACACCGTCGCCAAGCTCGTGGCCGACACCGGCCCGGATGGCGGCGAGGCGATGATGGGCCGCCTGATCCTGCGCGGCGGCGACGCCGCCCCGGCCGAATTGGCCGGCAAGACCCTGTCCGAGATCGCCAAGGCCCGCGGGCAGGTTCCGGCCCAGGCCCTGATCGACCTCAGCCTGGAGCATGGGCTGGACGTCGCCTTCCTGTCGGCCAGCCAGGGACACCAGTCCACCGACCGCATCGGCCCGATGCTCGCCCATCCCCTGGTCCATATCGGCGCCAGCGACGGCGGGGCGCACATCGCCTCGTTCTCCACCTACGGCGACACCGGCTACCTGTTCAGCG
>JBKOYY010000150.1:0-28671 GCA_046725615.1 Pseudomonadota bacterium | reverse complement strand
CACCAAGACCCAGGTGCAGAGCATCCTGAAGCAGATCGGGGAGATCCTGCAGGGGCAGGGCTTTGGCTGGGAAGACGTGGTGATGATGCGCGTGCTGCTGGTCGGCGATCCGGCCAAGGGCGGCGCGATGGACTTCCCCGGGATGATGGAGGCCTACAACGAGGTCTACGGGACGCTGAAGAAGAAGCCGGCCCGCATCACCTCGCAGGTGGCGGGCCTGGTCCGTCCGGGCATGTTCGCCGAGATCGAGGTCCAGGCCGCCAAGGCCGCGAAGTAGGAGTCAGTCGGCGGCCGCCGCCTTCAGCGACGCCGTGGCCTGGCTCATGGCGTCGCGATAGCAGGCCGATTGGCGCACGGCCGCCTGGTGCTGCCGGGCGCTGAAATCCGAGGCGCCGCAGACGCGGATCGCGGCCTGGTCCAGGCGGCGGGCCATCAACTTCGCGTCCGCGGGCCGGTTCAGGTCCAGGCCGGTCGTCGGGACGGCGATCCGGGTGGTGACCTGCCCGGTCGAGGCCGTGGCCGGCGCAGCCAGGGCGAGGGCCGCAAGACCCGAAACAAGCGCGAACTTCATGGCGTCATCCTTCCTCTGCGCCGACGATCGAGCGGCGGCGCCTGTCGTTGACGCCTATCTGGTGGGCGTTCGGCGCCTCCGAAACCGCCTCAGAGCCTAGTTCACGGGCAAGTGAGGCCGAAAGCGCCAGTCACGCGAAAATGGCTCGTGGAGCGCCGTCGCGCTTGAGCCCCGGCGGGAGTCGTCGGAACCATGCGGGATGGATCGACGTCGCCTCCTGACACTCGGCGCAGCCGGCCTCGCCGCGCTCGCCGCTCCCGCCTGGTCCGCCGCAACGGACCTTGCCCCGCTGCCGAACGCGCCGCAGCCCATCGGGCAGGCCGAGCGGCAGGCGCGCGTCGCCAAGGCCCAGAGGCTGATGCGGGAGCAGGGGGTCTCGGCGCTGCTGGTCGAGCCGGGATCCAGCCTGATCTACTTCACCGGCGTCCGCTGGAGCCGCAGCGAGCGGCTGACCTGCGCGCTGATTCCCGCCGAGGGCGACATCTGCATCGTCACTCCGTTCTTCGAGGAGCCCTCAGTGCGCGAGAGCCTGGCCGTGCCGGCGGAGGTGCGGACCTGGCAGGAGCACGAGGACCCGACCGCCCTGGTCGCCGGCTGGCTGCGTGACCGAAAGGCCGACAAGGTGGTGGCGATCGAGGAGACGAACCGGTTCTTCATCGTCGACGGGCTGCAGCGGAACCTACCGGGGGCTGCCTTGAGGAACGGGGCGTCGATCGTCCGTGGCTGCCGGATGATCAAGTCGCCGGCGGAAATCGCGCTGATGCAGCGGGCGACGGACATCACCATGGCGGCCTACCGGCACACGATCCCGCGGATCGAGGCAGGCATGCGGCCCTCGGACATCGCCGCGATCATGAACGGGGCGACCGCCGCGCTTGGAGGCGATCCCGAGTTTGCGCTGGTGCTGCTGGGCGAGGCGTCGGCCTATCCGCACGGCTCCGGCAAGCCGCAGTCGGTGAAGACCGGCGAGGTCGTGCTGATGGATTGCGGCTGCACGTTCCAGGGTTACCAGTCCGATATCTCCCGCACGTTCGTCCATGGCGAACCGACGGCGCGGCAGCGCAAGGTGTGGAACGAGGTCAAGCGGGGGCAGGAGATCGCCTTCGCCGCCGCCCAACTCGGCGCGACCTGCGGCAGTGTCGACGATGCGGCGCGCGGCTACTACGTCGGCCTTGGCTACGGGCCTGACTATCGCCTGCCGGGGCTGTCGCACCGGACCGGCCACGGAATCGGGATGGACGGGCACGAGCCGGTCAACCTGGTGCGCGGCGAGCCGACACGCCTTGCGCCCGGCATGTGCTTCTCGGACGAGCCTGGGCTCTACATACCGGGCGAATTCGGCGTCCGCCTGGAGGATTGCTTCCACATGACGGACACAGGGCCGAAGTGGTTCTCGACGCCGTCAGCGTCGCTCGAACAGCCCGTCTAGAGCACGTCCTGCCCGGCTTGAATCAAGCCGGGGCGGGAAGAACGTGCCCGATGTTTTGAGGCTAGAGGCCTTCTCGTCCACTCACGATGGATCCTCATGAGTGGGAAGGCCTCTAGCGGTCGAGCACCAGCACCTGCTGCCCGAGGCGCCAAGCTTCGATCGACTTCAGGCCGCGCTCGGCCAGGATCCGGCGCATGTGGCCGCGCAACTCGATCTCGCCCGCGCAAGTGAGCGCCTCGAACATCCGGCCGCCTTCATCGGACTCGAGATAGAGCTCGTAGGTGTGGCGCAGGGACAAGCATCGGCTCCGAGGGCAGGGCCGGCTCTGATATCATCTCCCAAGGCAGCGCTCGCCTCCGGTGCGCTACGTAGGTCTCAGACCTTGTAGTAGCTGCGATACCAGTCGACGAATCGTCCGACTCCGGTTTCGACCGAGGTCGACGGCGCATAGTCGAGCACGGCGCGGGTCTCGGCCGTGTCGGCCTCGGTGGCCGAGACGTCGCCCGCCTGCATGGGCATCAGGTTGAGCACCGCCTTGCGGCCGAGCTTCTCCTCCAGGACCTCGATGTAGCGCATGAGCTCGACTCGGCGGCCGGCGCCGAGATTCAGGATGCGCCAGGGCGCGGCGCTGGTCGCGGGGTCGGGCCGGGTGGCGTCCCAGGCGGAGTTCGGGGTGGGTGGTCGGGACAGGGCCGCAACGAGACCGTCGACGATGTCGTCGACGTAGGTGAAATCGCGCTGCATGCGGCCCTCGCCATACACGTCGATCGGCTCGCCGCGCAGGATCGCATCGGTGAACTTGAACAGCGCCATGTCGGGCCGGCCCCAGGGGCCGTACACGGTGAAGAACCGGAAGCCCGTGGCCGGGATGCCGAACAGGTGGGCGTAGGCATGGGCCATGCCCTCGTTGGCGAGCTTACTGGCGGAATAGAGCGTGATGGGGTGGGGCGCGGCGTCGTGGACGCTGAACGGCAGATTCAGGTGGTTGCCGTATACCGAGCTGGTGGAGGCGAACAGCAGGTGGCCCACCGGATGGGCCCTGCATCCTTCCAGCACATTGAGGAAGCCGACGATGTTGGAGTCCACGTAGGCTTCCGGGTTCTCCAGGCTGTAGCGGACCCCGGCCTGGGCGGCGAGGTTGACCACCGCCGTCGGCCGTGCATCCGCGAAGAGTGCGGCCATCCCGTCGCGGTCGGCGAGGTCCAGGCGGGCGTGCCGATAGCCCGGCCGCTGCTCGAGGATCGCGAGGCGGGCCGCCTTGAGCTTCGGGTCATAGTAGCTGTTGAGGTTGTCCAGGCCGATCACGGCTTCGCCCGCGTCAAGCAGGCGCTGGGACAGGTGGAAGCCGATGAAGCCGGCGGAGCCGGTGACCAGGATCGCCAAGGCGACACCTCATGAGACGCGCGCAAGGCTTGCGCGATCCCGATGCGTAAAGGGCGTCGTCGCCGAATTCCAGCGTGCTGGAGTCCGTCGCCAGCCGTGCGGCGAGACTAGCGGGAGGCGATGCCGACGACGTCGCGCAGGGGGGCGACGCGGGCAGTCTCGACGGCCGCCGACGCCGCGCGGGCCTGCACGACGTCGCTGGCGCGCATCTGGGTCAGCACGGGATAGAGCGCCGCCAGCCAGGCCGACAGCACGCCAAGCCGCCCCTCGCGCCATCCGCCGCCGACCAGGAAACCCCGGACGAACGCGACGACGCCCCTGGCCAGGGCGCCGGCGAAACCGCCGACCCGGCCCGTGTCGGCCAGGTCCTCGGCCGCGAGGCCGGTCAGGCGATGGAGGCGTTCGACGAGCTGGCCTACGTCGTCGCCGACGGAGCGGCGGATCGCGCCCTTGAGCGCGCCGCCCGAGCGGCCGGCGACGACCGACGGCGCGTTGACGCGGCGCGGCTCCCAGGCCTTCAGGCCGCGCTTGTACAGTCGTACCTCGGCCTTCGTGCTGAGGCTGCCTGTCCAGCCGTCGCGGACGAGAGTGTCCCCCAGGAAGTTGTCGATCGGCAGTTCGTACCAGTCGGCCCCGCGGCGCGCCTGGAGGGACCAGCGGATCTCCCAGGCCAGGGCGGCGTCGACGAACTCGTCGGGATCGACTTCGAGCACCCAGTCGCCGGAACAGGCCTCGACCCCGGCTTGGCGGCGCTGGCTCTCGAGCGGGAAGATGCCGTCGATCAGCACCGCGCCCGCCCGGCGGGCGATTTCCTGGGATCGATCGGTGCAGCGGTCGGCCACGACCACCACTTCGTCACAGAAGGACAGCCGGCGCAGGCATTCCGCCAGGCGCGCATCCTGATTCTGAACGCAAACAAGCGCAGAAAGCTTGACCACCGAACGCCCCGTCGTTCCCGTCCCATGAAACTAGACGCCGCCGGTGCAGAAGGCCCCCCAGTCGGAGCTTCACCATTTCTTTAGAAGTCGGCCGCGAGTCGTAGGCCAACCGTCCGGGGGCGCTGGGGCGTGACCTGCCGGACCTCGCCGAAGCTGAAGGGGTTGCCGTAGGCGAACGTGTCGCCCGCGTCGTCCATGGGGTTGACCACGAAGGCCGTGAGCCGCCAGGCGTCCCTGGACAGCTCCGCAGAAAGGCGGGCCCGAACGTAGTGACCCATGCGGCGGGGCAGGCTGGCGTCGAAGCTGAGATCGGCGCGCCCCACGTAGCTGGCCTCGCCGACGAGCCGGAGGGTCAGGTCGTTAGGCAGCGGCCGTTCGTAGACCGCCAGCACGCCGCCCGAGGCTTTCGGCACGCCGGGCAGATCGCCCGTGAGCGGAGCCTGGAAATCGGGGTTGGGGTTGCGGACGCGGGAGTCGGAGAGAAGGCCGTTCAGCTGAACCGTCAGGCCGAGCGGCAGCTCGTAGGCCAGCTCGGCCTCGATCCCCAGGATGCGCGCGTCGCCGACGTTGGCCGTGTACGAAAGTCCGGACTGGCGATAGCGGTCGGTCTGGATATCCGCCCAATCGTCGTAATAGGCGGCGGCGCGAAGCGTCAGCCGGTCGTCCAGGCGTCGCAGCTTGGCGCCGAGCTCGTAGTTCCGGAGCCGGTCGGCCTGGAACGCGGCCCGCGCGGCGCGGATGGCGAAGAAGCCTGAGGAATTGAAGCCGCCGGGCCGGTAACCTTCGCTGATGAGGGCGTAGACGAGGTCGCCGTTGGCGAACTCGCGCTGCAGCGACAGCTTGGGCGAGAAGCCGTTGAAGGTGCGGGACTGGTCGAACGCGCGGGGCTCGAACGGCGCGCTGACGAAAATGTCGGCGGTGGTGTGGATCCGGCTCTCGAACAGTCGTCCGCCGAGGCTGACGGTCCAGCCGCCGCTCAGATCGTAGGAGGCCTCGCCGTAGACGGCCGTCTCGTTGAGGCGGTCCTTCCGCGTCTCGGTGTAGACGGTCGACGCGGAGTTGGTGGCCAGGATCCGCAGCTCCGACGGAGAGCGCTCGATCGTGTGCGCGCCGTAGACCCCGACCAGCCAGTCGAGGCGGCCGGCGGCGTTGGACCGGATCACGAGATCCTGCACCAGCATGTTGGAGCGTGTGGCTTCCACATAGGCGCCGAGACTGGTGCGGGGCGCTCCGAACAGTATCAGCGGCTGGCCGACGCCCGCGTCGTACTGGCTGGAGAAGACGTGGTGCACATAGCTGAGGGACGAACTGATGCTGCCCCAGCCGAAATCTCCGGTGATCGTGGCGCCGGCGTAGGAGAAGTCGTTGTTGTGCGCCTCGCGGACGCGGTTCGCGCGCATGCCGCCGTTGGGCATGTCGGGCGTCACGTACTGGGTGTCGTTCGAGCGCAGGTGCTGGGTGGCCGCCAGGGCGTCCAGCCGCCAGCTGTCGTCGAAGCGGACGCGCAGGGCGAGCCGGCCGCCGTCCCGCCGGGTCTGGTCGACGTTGGCGATGCGGAGGTTCACGTCGTCGAGGTAGCCGCCCTGGATATCCTCATAGGCCGCCAGCCGGATGCCGATGCGATCCTTGACCAGGGGCAGGCTGATATAGCCGTCCAGCTCACGACTGGCGTCCCCCCCGCGGGTCGTAGAGACCGAGGCGGACGCCCCGAACGCCGGCCGCTCGAGATCCGGCTTGGCGGTGACGATGCGATAGATGCCCGCCACTGCGCCCGAGCCGTACAGCGCGCCCTGGGGGCCGCGGATCACCTCGATCCGGTCGATGTCCACGAGCTTCAGGTCGGGATCGGGGGCGTTGTAGTTGATCGGCGCGTCGTCGAGGTATGTCGAGACCGTGGAGCGGGTGCGGCCGGTGAAGGCGCCGTCCGAGAGGCCGCGGATCAGCAGCTTGTCGCGCGCGGGGCCCAGGTTCGTCGTCAGCACTCCGGCGAGCTGGCCCGTGGTCTGCCCCACGTCCGCCGTTCGCGTGGCCTGGATCTGTTCGCGCGAGATGGCGCTGACGCCGGCGGGCAGCCGGCCCAGCGCCGCCGGGCGCTTGGTCGCGGTCACCACCAGTTCGGAGATCACGGTGGGACTGCGCGGGGCCTCGCGCGCCGCGGGCGCTTCTTTGGAGACGAGCGGCAGGATGCGGACGGTCCGGGCGTCGACGATGCGATGGGTGCAGGGCGCGCCGACCAGGAGGCGGTCCAACGCCTCTTCCAGCGTGTATCGGCCCGCAAGCTGGGCCCGGCCGCCGACGCCGCAGGAGGCGGTGCCAAGGATAGAGACGTTGGCCTGCAGGCCCAGGTCGATCAGAGCGTCGGCGTAGCTGCGCGGCGGGATCGAAAGCCGCACGCGCACGTCGGCGGCCTCAGCGCGCCCCGCCAGGCAGGCGAGGGCGACGCCGCTGAGCGCCGTCCGCAGAGTCGCACTCCGCCTCGAAATAACGCCACGCCCTCGTCAGCGGTCCGACGCACCATTGCGTTGCAGGACCACGCCCGGGCCGGAACGTACCGCGCTTACAGGAACCAGCAAGGCCAGGCGGCGAATAACCGCGGCCTGGTCGTCCAGGACCAGCACGCCGGAGATCGGCGTGGCGGCCAGCGACGGGTCCTCGACGCGGATGGGAGTCTCGAACTGCTGGTTCAGATCGGCCACGACCTCGCCCAGGGGCTGGCCGCGGTAGACGAGGCGGCCGGTGCGCCAGCTCAGCACTTCGGCCGGGTCGGCCGCGGCGACGGTCGCCGAGGGCTGGCCCTCGTAGTGGTCGAGTCGCTGACCCGGGTGGAGACGGTAGGCGCGCCCAGCGCCCCCGTCGGCGGGCCGGACCTCGACGGCGCCGCGGGCCACGGTGACAGAGAGCTTGCCGTCGAGCCGGCGGACGTCGAACTGGGTGCCGACCACACGCACCGTCCGGTCGCCGGCGGCGATCAGGAAGGGACGCCGCGCCTCGTGGGCCACGTCGAACACGGCCTGGCCTTGCTCCAGGGTCACGCGGCGGGCGTCGCGGTCGAAGGCGACCGTCAGACGGGCGCCGCCGTTGAGATCCAGCGTCGAACCGTCGGCGAGGCGAACCGTCCGGCGCTCGCCTTTCGCGGTGACATAGGTCTGGGTCTTCGCCGCGGTCAGCTCCGGAGCCACGAGCACGGCCACCGCGGCGGCGGCGGCCATCGCCCCGACGCCCATGATCGCGCGCCGGCCTACCAGGCCCGCGGGCTCGACCCTGCGTTCGGAGAGCCCATACGCCACCTCGCCAGCATTGGCGGCGTAGGTATGGGAGATCGCGAGCGCCTGGTCGAACGCGGTGGCGTTTTCCGGCGAGGCCGACAGCCAGGCGTCGAACATCGTCGCCTCGGCCTCGCCGAGGTCGCCGGCTTCGAGCCGCACGACCCACGCTGCGGCGTCAGCGCGCCGCGCGTCGTCGTCGTATCGCCAGGCCTTGATCATCCTTCCCTTCGAATCCGCTCCCCCGAGCAGTCCGTCATTTCACTAGACGCCGCCGGTGGCGCCGGCCCCCAGGTCCCATGATGCAATTCACGGTGGCGCCTCATCGCCCGAGTCTCGCGGTGAGCGATTTGAGCGCGGCGGAGATGTGCTTTTCCACCGACTTCACCGAGATGCCCATGGTGCGCGCCGTCTCGGCATGGCTGCGCCCGTCCAGCTTGTGGAGTCGGAAGGCGCGCTGCATCTGGGGAGGCAGTTCGGCCACCGCGTCGACGAGCTGGCGAAGGCGCTGGCGCGATGCTGCCGCCTCGTCTGCGGGCGTTTCCTCGGCCACGTCTTCCCCGGCGATGCTGGCGTGGGCGACCTGCCTCCAGGCGGTATCGCGCGCCAGCGCGCGGGCCTCTCCGCGCGCCCGGTCCAGCATGACGTTGGTGGCGATCCGATAGATCAGCGCCACCGGGTTCTCCGCCATGACGGCCGGGTCGCGGGTGGCGAGCTTGACGTAGAGCTCCTGAGCCAGGTCCTCGGCCACCGCGCGCGACCCGACCCTGGCCGCGAAGAAGCGCACCAGGTTCTCTCGCCGCTCCAGGTAGATCTCGAGCAGGGGATCGGTCGGGCGCTGGGCGCCGGGGTCGGCCACGAGGCTCACGCGCGCGCCCTTGGGGACGTCGGGGGGCGGGCGGTCTGGCGCGGGCGGGCTTTGTCCATCGAACCGGACGTTGTGAAGGTCTCGCCCACAAATGCCCCAATCCGCGCGGCCCGCCAACTTTGTGCGCCGCGCATTGGGGGGCGACGGCGGGTGGCGGCGTCATTGCCAGCGACGCTGCAACGGTCAGCGGCGCCGAAGACGGCCGCCGCGGGCTTGGGGCGCAGCGTCGCGGCGTGCGGGTCGCGGGGGAGCGACCCGCACGTCCACCTTGCTGATTCGCCAAACAATGCGATGCGAAAGCAGGCGCCGTCTCCGTGCGTCGGCGGCAGAATCCCTTGCAGGACGGCGATCACGCCGAGTCGAACCGGAGGAGCTTGGCCCAAGGTATGCAGACGCGCATTCAGTCATTATGACGATGCTCACAGTGAGAGAGCGTGCGGGGACCGCTCACTGTGCCGATTTGGGGCAAGGAGTTGGAATTGATGAGCCTGAAAGCCGTCCCGGGACTGGCGCCCGCGCCGACGAAACACGCCAAGCTGGTGCAGTGGGTGACCGAGATCGCCGCGCTGACCGAGCCGGACCGCGTCGTCTGGTGTGACGGCTCGGAGGCCGAGTGGAATCGCCTGACCGAGGAACTGGTCGCCAGCGGCACGCTGAAGCGCCTGAATCCCGAGAAGCGTCCCAACTCCTTCTACGCCGCGTCCGACCCGCGTGACGTCGCCCGCGTCGAGAGCCGCACGTTCATCTGCTCGGAAAAGCCCGAGGACGCCGGCCCGACCAACAATTGGCTCGACCCCGCCGAGATGCGCGCCGACCTGAAGGACCTCTTCAAGGGCGTGATGCGCGGCCGCACCATGTACGTGGTGCCGTTCAGCATGGGCCCGCTGGGCTCGAAGATCAGCCAGCTCGGCGTCGAGATCACCGACAGCGCCTATGTGGCCGTGTCGATGCGGATCATGACCCGCATGGGGCAGGCGGCCCTGGACGAACTGGGCGAGGACGGCTTCTTCGTTCCCGCGGTGCATACGGTGGGCATGCCGCTGGTCGACGGCGTCAAGGACGTCGCCTGGCCGTGCAACGAAATCAAGTACATCGTCCATTTCCCTGAGAGCCGCGAGATCTGGTCGTACGGCTCGGGCTACGGCGGCAACGCGCTCCTCGGCAAGAAGTGCTTCGCCCTGCGCATCGCCTCGGTGATGGCCCGCGACGAAGGCTGGTTCGCCGAGCACATGCTGATCCTGAAGCTCACGTCGCCGCAGGGCGAGGTGAAGTACATCGCTGCGGCCTTCCCGAGCGCCTGCGGCAAGACCAACATGGCGATGCTGCAGCCGACCCTGGCGGGCTGGAAGGCCGAGACCATCGGCGACGACATCTGCTGGATGCGTTTCGGCCAGGACGGTCGCCTCTACGCGATCAACCCCGAGGCCGGCTTCTTCGGCGTGGCGCCGGGCACCGGCATCCACACCAACAAGAACGCCATCGACGCGCTCTGGGGCCACTGCATCTTCACCAACGTCGCGCTGACCGACGACGGCGACGTCTGGTGGGAAGGCATGACCGAAGAGGCGCCCGCGCACCTGATCGACTGGCGGGGCCGCGACTGGACCCCCGACAGCGCCGAGCCGGCCGCGCACCCGAACGCCCGCTTCACCGTGCCGGCGTCGCAGTGCCCGGTCGTCGCCCCCGAGTGGGAAGACCCCGCGGGCGTGCCGATCTCGGCCATCCTGTTCGGCGGCCGGCGCGCCTCGGCGGTGCCGCTGGTGACCGAAGCCCGCGACTGGCGGCACGGCGTGTTCATGGCGTCGAACGTGGCGTCGGAAGGCACGGCGGCGGCTGAGAACAAGATCGGCGAGCTGCGCCGCGACCCGTTCGCGATGCTGCCGTTCTGCGGCTACAACATGGGCGACTACTTCGGCCACTGGCTGAAGATGGGCGAGACGCACGACGCCTCGAAGCTGCCGCGGATCTACTTCGTGAACTGGTTCCGCAAGGACGAGCGCGGCAAGTTCGTGTGGCCGGGCTACGGCGACAACAGCCGCGTGCTGAAGTGGATCGTCGATCGCCTGGAGGGACGCGCCGAGGCGGTCGAGACGCCGATCGGCCTGGTGCCGTCCAAGGCCAGCCTGGACACTTCGGGCCTGTCGCTGACCGACCAGCAGCTCGACCTGTTGCTCACCGTCGATCCGGCCATCTGGACCCAGGAAGCCGCCCTGATCCCCGAGTTCTACGAGAAGTTCGGCGAGCACACGCCGAAGGCTCTGTGGGACGAGTACGAGGCGCTGGTGGCCCGTCTGAACGCCGCCAAGTCGCAGTCGAAGGTCGTGGCGGCCGAATAGCCGCCCGTCCACCGCCGGACATGCAGAAGGCCGCGGCGATCCCGCGGCCTTTTCGCTGGCTCAGGTTCGGCTCAGCCGCCGGCGACGACACGGAGGCTGGGGGCGGCGCCGGGCTTCTCGCCCCGGACCTGGGCCACCAGATCGAAGAGGGCAGCGCGGACGGCCTCGGAGTCTCCCGTCATGGCCACCTCGGCCAGCTGCTCCAGATGTCCGGGCGTGACCCGGACGGCCGAGTTGGAGATCACCTCCAGCACCTTCGGCGCCGCCGGGAGGGAGGTCTCGGTCTCGTCGAGGAGGGCCTCGGTCAGCTTCTCGCCCGGGCGTAGGCCGGTGATCTCGATCTCGATGTCGCGGCGGCCCGACAGAGCGATCATCTGGCGGGCAAGGTCCATGATGCTGACCGGCTCACCCATCTCCAGCAGGAACAGGCGCGAATCCCGGCGCTCGTCCTCGTGGCAGGCGGCGGTGGCGTGGAGCACGAGCTGGGCCGCTTCCGGGATCGTCATGAAAAAGCGGGTCATCTCGGGATGGGTGACGGTCACCGGACCGCCGCGCTCGATCTGCGACTTGAAGATCGGCACCACCGACCCGTTCGAGCCCAGCACGTTGCCGAAGCGGACGGCCGAGAAGCGGGTGTCGCTGTTGGTGGCCGCCTGCTGGGCGTGGATCACCGCCTCGGCCAGACGCTTGGTGGCGCCCATGACGTTGGTCGGATCGACGGCCTTGTCGGTGGAGATCAGCACCATCTGTCGCGCGCCGCAGGCCTTGGACGCCTCGGCCACGTTCCAGGTGCCGATGACGTTGGTGAGCAGGCCTTCGACGGGGTGCCGCTCGACCATCGAGACGTGCTTCAGCGCCGCAGCGTGGAACACCAGGTGCGGCCGCTCGCGTTCGAAGGCGGTCGTGAGCCTTTGGGCGTTGCGGACGTCGCAGAGCACGGCCTTGACCACGATGTGCGGGAAGGTCTCGCGGATCTCGCGCTCGATCTCGAACAGGGCGGTCTCAGAAGCGTCGAGGACCGTGAGCTGGCCGCAGCCGAAGGTGGCGACCTGGCGGCAGAGCTCGGCGCCGATCGAGCCGCCCGCGCCGGTCACGAGGATGCGGCGGCCCTGGATCAGGTGGGCGATGGCGCGGCGGTCCAGCTCGATGGGTTCGCGGGCGAGCAATTCCTCGATGTTGATGTCGCGCATCGGCAGCAGGGTGAGGCCGTCGTGCTGGGAGAGCTCGACGATCGACGGCAGGCGCAGCAGCCGCACGCCGTCGCTCTTCAGCCGGCCGAGGAGGTCGGCGGTCAGGCCCTTCAGCTTGCCCGGCTCCTCGAGGAACAGGACCGCGCGGGGGTAGCGATTCCAGCGACGCAGGTCGGTGAGCGCCTCGTCCAGGCGGTCGACCGCCTCGATGATGCAGACCCCGCGGACCTGGGCGCCCACGTCACGGCGGTCGGTGCCGATGATTCCGACCGGCGTGTAGGCGCGGTCGTGGCTTCGGGCGGCGTCGCGAAGGTAGGTGTCGGCCAGCGAGGGCGGGCCGATCAGCAGCAGCGAGGGCGCCTGGGCGCGGTCGCTGATGGTCTTGAGCGGCGAGAAGCTCTCCAGCGCGTGCTCGTGCAGCGCCCGGCGCATGATCCGCACGCCCATGGCGGTGACCATCTGGAACAGCGGGGCCATGACGAGCGTCGAGCGCGGCAGGCCCTCGGCGCGGTCCATCACGAAGACCGCGAGCAGGAAAATGCCGACCGTAAGCAGCGCGCTGCGCGCCAGGACGAGCGCGTCCGGGATGGACACGTAGCGCCAGGGCGACAGTTCGCTCCGGAAGACGAGGCTGAAAATCCCGGCGATGGCCGCGTAGAGGGCCGCGAGCTGGAAGAAGCTGAGCGCACCGGCCTGACCGAAGCCCAGCTCAGGCTGGGTCGGGGCGACAAAGAAGGCGATCGTGAAGGCGAGGGCGGCGAGCAGGACGTCGAACACGACGGTCTGGGCTCGAACGGCCATCCGCTCCATGCGTCGAACTCCGCTCACGTTCTGATTCCCAACCTTAGGCCCCCAGCCGGAGGGTGCGAGAGAAACTTGGCGCGGCGGACTTTTTCCGCGGGCGACGCCCGATACTGGTCACATCAGGGCGTTCGGCGAGCGTCGCCGAACCTAGGGACAGGCGCCCCCTGGCGCAACGAAAAAGCCGCCGCGAACGCCGCGGCGGCTCCCTCTAAATCGCGTCACGCTTAACGCGCGTGAAACGGCAAAGCTTAAATGGCGTCTACCAGGTCAACTTGATGCCGCCGACGATGCGCTCGTCGCCGATCGTGCCGAACTTGTTGCCCCCGGTGTCCCAGTAGCGGACGTCCAGGCCGACGTGGTCGGTGATCGCGAAGCCGACGCCCAGGTTCCAGGTGGTGTAGTCCGGGCCGATGTCGACGGTCTGATGGCCCAGGGCGCCGCTGACGCTGAACTTGGTCTCCGGAATGGCCGCCGAGAAGTTGGCTTCGTAGTACCAGGCGTCGCCGGTGTTGCCGAAGAACTCGGGCGAGTAGAAGACCGCCGCGCCGAGAGTGGCCGGCCCGGCCGGCACCGAAGCGGCGAGCTTGGCTTCGACGTAGTCCTGGTCGCTGCCCGACGGGGAGTCGACGTAGCCGTAGTAGATCACGCCGAGGTCAAAGGTGACCGCGCCGAGCGTCGGCTTGATGCCCGCGTACAGGTCGTATTCCAGGTCGGTGCCGTTGCCGAAGTCGACGTTCGACACCCACACCCCGGCATAGCCCATGCCGCCAATGGTGGCGTCGACGCCGCCGAAGACCTGCGGATCCTCGTCGGTCTGGCTGATGCCGCGGAAGACATAGTCGGTCGCGGCGCCGAGGTTGAAGGCGAACGAAATCGGCGAATCTTCCTGGGCCTGAGCGGCCCCGGCGAAGGCGAGCGAGGCGACGGTGGCCGCCAGCGCGAGTTTGAGCGTTCTCATTTGGTATCCCCTCTTGTGTCCGGCCAGCCGAAGCCAGCGGGCGCGTTCATCGTCTTCTGCGGGCGTCGCAGATCAACGTGACGCAATGACCGCGGGCCAGCCGCGAGGCAGCTGGCGCTTTATTGGGCGCCGCTGGGGTGCGGCGCCGCTAAAACAGTCATAATTCCGTGGCGTCAGCCTCAGCGTGCGACGAGCGGCGCGAATCCCAGATGAGAGCCGGCGTCGACCAGCAGCGTCTCGCCAGTGACGTGCCGCGAGGCCGGGGAGGCGAGGAAGACGGCCGAGGCGGCGATGTCCTCTGGCGTAGAGGCCGCCTGGAGCGGCGTGCCCGCCGCGGCGTTGGCGCGGATCCGGTCGACCGCGGCGCCGGGCAGCCCCTTGCCGAACCAGGGCGTATCGATGAACCCGGGGCACACCGCGTTGACCCGGATCTTCGGCGCGAGGGCGCGCGCGAGCGACAGGGTCATGGTGTTGAGCGCGCCCTTCGAGGCCGCATAGGGAACGGAGGAGCCGATGCCGGTCACGCCAGCGATGGACGCCGTGTTCACGACGGCGCCGGCGCGGGGAGCGGCTTCCAGCAGCGCGCGACAGGCGCGGATCATCTGGTACGCGCCGACGACGTTGACGGCGTAGAGGTCGAGGAAGTCCTGCCCGGTCACCGCCTCGAGGTCGGCGTGACCCGCGAACTTGGTCGTGCCCGCGTTGTTGAAGAGGGCGTCGACCCGGCCGAAGGGCTCGGCCGCGGCGGCGATCCGGCGGCAGTCTTCGTCCTTGGCCACGTCGCCCTGGACGAGGAAGGCCTCGGCCCCGAGGTCGCGGATCTGCCGGGCAGTCTCCTCGGCGTCGTCGCGATTGTGGGCGTAGTTGACCACGACGGCCTTGGCGCCCTGCCGGGCGACCTCGACGGCGATCGCACGTCCAAGTCCGGTGGAGGCGCCGGTCACCACCACCACGAAGTCCCGATAGTCGCCCTGAGCCATGAAGTCCTCCCGCGCGTTGTTTGCGGTCGTACTAGCGGCTAAACGGCCGCTCATGGAAGAGACCCATCTCACCCAACTCGGCCGCGAGGTGCGAGGCTTCGACAGCCCCGAGGCCGCCGTGCTGGAGCGCGTGCCGAACCCGCACCCCGGCACGACCTATCTGGTTCGCTTCACGGCGCCGGAGTTCACCTCGCTCTGTCCGGTGACCGGACAGCCGGACTTCGCCCACCTCGTGATCGACTACGTGCCGGGCGACTGGCTTGTGGAGTCGAAGTCGCTGAAGCTCTACCTCGGCGCGTTCCGGAACCACGGGGCGTTCCATGAGGACTGCACCGTCGCGATCGGCAAGCGCCTGGTCGAGACGCTTGCGCCGCAGTGGCTGCGGATCGGCGGATACTGGTACCCGCGCGGCGGCATCCCCATCGACGTCTTCTGGCAGACGGGGCCGGCGCCGGACGGGCTGTGGCTTCCCGACCAGGGGGTGGCGCCCTACCGCGGACGGGGTTGAGCAACGATCGCGGCTCGTCGCCCTGTGGCAAAGCTTCGAAGGTGTGGTTCTACTGCGCCGCCTGAAGAATAGTCGCCGCGCTTCTTCTGGCTGCCTGTCCGATCCGCAGCATTGAGGTTTGCGAGACCGGCAAGTGCAGTTCCCGCCACGCGCGAACCAAGGCCGGCGACTCGCGTCAGGGGCCATTCGGGCTTCCCAAAAGCTGGAGACGAGCCTATACGTTAACTCGCCCAACTCTCCTCGGGCGTGTCACCTCAGGCCGGGCGGCGCGGCGCGTCGTCCGGCCGCCGTGTTTCTGGACCGGGGCGTTCTTCACCTGGGCCGGGCGCGGCCTGTGGGTTTCCATCCAAGATCTGGGACGGGCTACGTGGCCTTGGGCGTCGCCGAAGGTCCTCGAAGCCGCTGCCGCCATGTTCGGTCGGGCAGCCGCCGGACGGCCTCCTCGGCCAAGCGCGCCTGCGCCCCGGAGTCCTGTAGGGCGGCAATGCCCGTGAGGGCGGAATCCGCATCGTCCACCGCGCTCAGGAGGGTGCGGCCGAGCGCCTGCACGCTGTTCAGCTGGATCTGCAGCGCGACCGTTCGGCGGGCGACCTCGGTCAAGGCCTCGCGGAAGAGCTGATCGCGATATTCCGGGGCGGCGATCCGGGGCGCGATGGCGGCGATCTCATCGCGACGACGCTCCAACGACCAGTCGCGGCGCAGAGCCTGGGGAAAGGTCAGGGTCGTGGGGGTGAAGTGGGTCGCGCAGCGGATCCCGGGCAACGCCAGGAACTTCCTCCACATGAAGAGGTCGGTCCACATACCCGCCGGAGCCGGGGACCAGCCCATGGGCAGGGAGCGGTAGGTCTCCAGGCGATAGGCGGCGGGCGTCGGTCCGAAGGCGTTTCCCTGGCCTTCCGACATCTGCCGCCGCACGGTGGGGTCGGCGAAATCGGCGAAGTGGAGTCGAGGCGTTCCGTCCGCCTGCACGAACATCGGCAGGGTCGCCCCGAAGTCCACCGCGGCCATGAAGGTCTCGATCGTTTCGAGGTGGTCGGGGAACCAGAGGTCGTCGTCCCCGATCTGACAGACGATGCGCCCGCGGGCCACCTGCAGCGCCTGATGGCGATAGGCCTCGCCGTGCCGCTCGCCCTTGGGATGGACGAAGGCGCGGATGCGAAGGTCCTGCGCCGCGAACGCTCGGGCCGCGTCCGCGGTCGCCTCCGGCGCGCCGTCGCAGATGATGAAGACCTCGAAATCCTGGCGGGTCTGGGCCAGGACCGAGCGAATGGCGAACGGCAGCAGGTCCGGCGGCCGGTTGACGGGCGCCAGGATCGTGAAGGTCGGCGCGTCCTTCACGCCGCCTCCCCGACGGCGGCCTCGATCTCGGACAGCCGCTCCACGATCGCCAGGCCATCGGCCGCGGACGACAGAGGCGGCGGGCCCTCGCCGCGGACATGGGCGAGGAAGGCGCGCAATTCGGCGAGCAGGGGCATTTCGACGCCGACAGGGAGGATCTCGGCGCGTGCGGCGGGATCACCCGGCGGCCCGCGGCGCACGAGCAGCCGGTCGTCGTAGGCGTCGGTGAGTTCGAGGGTCGCCTCGCTGCCGATCAGCAGGCAGCGGCGCCGATGCTCGGTCGACGCCACACCGATGTCGATGTGGACCTGGACCGACCGGTCGCCCAGTCGCGCTGAGACGCCGAGGTCGGGACGACCGTGGATGAGCGGGGAGGCGTCCACCAGCGGCGGGATGCGGCCCAGGATGTGGAGCGCGATGGAAATGTCGTGGGGAGCCAGGATCCATAGGGGGCTAACGTCCCGATGCGGACTGGACCACTGCCAGCGGGACGTCTTGATCGCGAGGACCTCGCCTACGGTCCCGGCCTGCGCTTCACGTCGCATCGCCTCGATGGCGGGGTGATAGCGCCATTTGTCCATCACGAAGAGCGTGGAAGGCGCGGCCGACGCCAGACGGCGTGCGCTGGCGACGTCGGCGGTCATCGGCTTTTCGACGAAGATCGGACGTTGCGCGCCGACGAGCGTCTCCAGCACGGCGGCATGAGTCGCCGTCGGGGTCGCCACCACGAAGGCGTCGGACGCCTCGAGGTCGGGTGGCGCGGTTCCCGCCGCGACGGCCCCGGCGCGCAGGGCCTCGGCCGCCGTCGCCTCGCTTCGGCAGGTCACCTGCACCTCGGCCCCGAGGGCCACGAGGTCGCGCAGGATGTGGCGGCCCCAGCGCCCGCATCCCACCAGCCCGACCCGAAGGCTCATGCGGCCGCCTGGGCGTGGAGCCTTTGAACCAGCGTCCGGTAGGGCCCGGCCGCGCGGTCGCGGTCCGAAAGGATCGGCGACTCGGTCGGCCAGGGGAGATTCAGGTCGGGGTCGTCCCAACGGCAGGCGAAATGGTCATGCCCCGTGAACAGGCGCGAGACGCCGTAGACGTGGACGCTGGCGACGGGGAAGTAGAACCCGTGGGCGACCCCGGTCGGGATCTCGACGAGGTAGGGATCGTCGCCCTGGAGACGGAACATGACCGAAAGGCCGGCGGTGGACGACTCGGGGCGGAAGTCGTGAAGGCCCAGGATCATCTCGCCCGAGGCCATGGTGAGGTGGTCCACATGCGTGGGGTGGACGTGGACGCCCCTCAGCACATTGGGCTTGGACCAGGCCATGTTCCATTGGGCTGGCAGGGCGCCGGCCGCCCACGGGGTGCGAAAGATCTCGCGGAACACGCCGCGCTCGTCTTCGTGATCCTCCAGTTCGAGGATCCGCAGGCCCACCGGAAGCGGCAGGGCCTCGGCCAGGACCTCACGGGCCGTGGGATAGCGCATGGGTCGCCCTGAGCCTCCTCCTTGCCGGCCGTCCTGCGCCAGCCTAGCCCTCGTCGCGTCCGGACGCACGGGGGCGAGCTAGGATTTCCAGCGGCTCACGAGCGCGTCGACGTCGGGGCGGTCGCGCTCCATGGGCGCTTCGCGCGGCGTGCCGATGAGCACGAAGCCCGCGACCTTCTCGCCGGACTGCAAGCCCAGGACCGCACACGCTTCGGCGTCGTAGCTGTACCAGTCGGTTATCCAGTTCGCGCCGAATCCCATGGCCAGCGCCGCATAGAGCAGGTTGGTGCAGACGGCGCCGGCCGACAGCAGCTGCTCCCATTCCGGGATCGCGCCCGGCTTCGGCGCGGAGACGACCACCACGGCGAGCGGCGGAGTCCGAAGCTTGGCGAGCTTGGCCGAGAGCGTGGCGTCACCGCGGGCCTCGGCGAGGGCGTCGAGCCGGTCGGCGAAACGGTCCTTGGCCTCGCCTTCGAGGATCACGAAGCGCCATGGGGCGAGCTTGCCATGGTCGGGCGCGCGGGCGGCCAGACGCAGCAGGTCGGCAAGCTGACTTTCGCTGGGCGCCGGCTCGGTGAGCGTGACCGCGGAGGTCGAGCGGCGGACGGCCAGGAAACGCAGGACTTCGGGCGTTGCGCCGACAGGCAGAGGCGCGCCGAACGACGGGGGCGGCGGAAGGACTGGAGAGGTCAAGGCAGGTCTCGGTGCTTGCTACCGATGCGGGGACCTCTTTATGGGGGCGTCGCGGTGAACCGCAAGGCGAGGTGCGAACGAATGACCGGCAAGCCCGCCTGGCTGCGGCCACATGGCCGGCCCTGGACGCGCGGCGAGGGGCGCGTCGTCTACGACAATCCCTGGATCCGGGTGACGGAGTTCGCCGCCACGGCGCCGACCGGCGCGCCGGCGCAATACGGCCTGGTCAGCCTGAAGAACCTGGCGATCGCGATCCTGCCACTGTTCGACGACGGGACTACGGTGCTTGTGGGACAAAGTCGGCTGCCGTTCGGCGACTACAGCTGGGAGATCCCGGAGGGCGGCGGCCCGCGCGATGTGGACCCGCTGACGAGCGCGCGGCGCGAGCTGGCCGAGGAGACCGGCCTGGCGGCGGCCGAGTGGCGGGAGGTCATGCGGGCGCAGCTCTCCAACTCGGTCACCGATGAGCTGATGATCGGGTACCTGGCGACGGAGCTTTCGCGGTCGATGGGCATTCATCACGTCGACGAAACCGAAGCCATTGAAATGGTGCGGGTTCCGTTCCGGGAGGCGCTCGAGGCCGCGCTGGCGGGCCATCTTCCGGACATGCTGACAGTGGCGATGCTGCTCCGAGCCTACCATATGGCTCGTGAAGGGCATTTGGCGCCTGCGCTCGCGGCCGCCATGTTAGGGTAGGGAGAACCCTATGGGTCGGGAGGAACCGATGAGCCAGCGCCTGGAAGTGGTGGATCCCCACACGCCGCCGCCGGTGTGGGCCGCGTTGCGCAACGAGGCCTACGCCGCCGCCAAGTCCGAGGCCGCGCTCGCCAGCCTGCTGGCGGCCGTGATCCTCAACCACGACACGCTGGGCGATGCGCTGAGCTACCAGCTCGCGCGGAAGCTGGGCGACCAGGAACTGCGGGCGATGAGCCTGCGGGATACGATCGAAGAGGCCTACGAGACCGACCCGTCCATCGTGGAGACCGCCGAGCTTGACCTGAAGGCCGTGTTCGAGCGCGACCCGGCCTGCAAGGGCTACGTGCAGCCGTTCCTGTTCTTCAAGGGCTTCCTGGCGCTGCAGACCCATCGCGTCGCGCACTGGCTCTACAACGAAGGCCGCGAGACGCTGGCGTTCTATCTTCAGAGCCGGACCAGCGAGCTGTTCCAGGTGGACATCAACCCGGCGACCCGCATCGGGCGCGGCGTGTTCGTCGACCACGGCACCGGCATCGTCATCGGCGAAACGGCGGTGATCGGCGACGACGTGTCGATGCTGCAGGGCGTGACCCTCGGCGGCACGGGCGCGGATCGCGGGGATCGTCACCCCAAGATCGGCAAGGGCGTGCTGCTGGGCGCGGGCGCCAAGGTGCTGGGCAACATCACCATCGGCGACTACGCCAAGATCGCCTCGGGCTCTGTGGTGCTGAAGCCGGTCCCGGCGGGATGCACCGCGGCCGGGGTGCCGGCGCGGCTGGTCAACTGCCCGACCTGCGAAGAGCCGGCCAAGAGCATGGATCACACCCTGCCGAGCTCGATCGACCCCGACTACGTGATCTGAGGTTTCGCGCGGGCGCGGCATTCTATAGGTTCGCGCCCGTAACTGACCCCGAGGAGCGTTGGCGTGGACGAGAAGACCATCCGCAGGATCGAAGGCTATCTGCGCGGGACCTTCGCGAACGCGCGGATCACGCTCGTTCCGCGGCCGAAGCAGAAGGATTCCGCCGAGGTCTACATCGGCGAGGAGTTCATCGGCGTCGTCTTCCAGGACGAAGACGAGGACGGCTCGTTCATGTTCGAGATGGCGATCCTCGCCGAGGACCTTCCCTAAGCCCGACCTGGCGAATCCGCCTGGCGGCAAGAGCGTCGGGCGATAGAGGACCTGTCCGCACTTCGCGTCGGTGAAGTCGAAGAAGCCGCTGCCGTGTCGCGGCGGCGTGCGCCTTCGAGCGGGACTCGTCACACATGCGTCGCCGTATGGGAAATACGGAGTTCGGCTGGCCGTGGCTGTAGGTTACTTGTGAATCATGCCGCGCTTTGCAGGATCCGTCGGGCCTGGAACGGCGGGATGATCGCCGTGATGTGCGCCGCCCAGCGCAGGCGGGCGTCCTGGCGGGTGGGGCCGGCGACGCTTTCAAGGTCGAAGCGATCGGGGCGCGAGCCGCGGAGCAGGCGCTTGACCAGCACCTCATCGGTATCGGTCTCGACGACGACGACGTGACCCAGCATGTCGGGCGTCGGCGGCGTGCGCTGGTCTTCGAAGTAGATCAGGGCGCCGTTGTCGGCGACGCCGCGCATCGAGTGCCCCACCACCTTGAGCGCCCGCGCCCGCTCGGTGCCGCCCGGCGGGATGGGGGCCAACTCGGCCGGGTCCTGGCCATGAGCGAAGAGGACCGCACCGTCGGGATTGGCGCCCACGTGCCCGATCACCGGCACCAGCCCCGTGACCGCGGCGCCGTGCATCGCCCCGGCGGCGTCGTAAAGCCACTCGGCGGCGACGCCGAAAGCGGCCGCGTACTCCTTGGCGCGCCGGTACGAGAAGGGCGCGTTGCCGTTTTCGTTCGAGGCGTAGGTGTTGCGGCTCCAGCCGAAGGCGTCGGCCGCGGCGGCCGCGGTGTCGAAGCCCTTGTCGATGCGGGCCTGCCGGAGCCTCTGGGCGCGTCCGTCCATGGCTGTAGGTTACATGTCGAGAGACTTGACTCAAGGAGATGTATATTACATACAGAACGTATGGCGAACATCGACCGAGAATCCTATTCCGTGCTCCGCTGTGGCGGGGCTACCCAGGCGCGAGCATGCATCGAGCTTGGCGTCAGTTCCGGACGTGGGTTGGTGCTGGAGGCGCTGCTGCACACGGCCCGGCCGGGTGGCGGCTGCGATCAGCAGCGCCCCAGGTTCGCGCGGCACGACCGCCACGTGGCCGCAGCGCGGGCCGCGGGCGGCTTCCCGGTGCTGTCGCGATGAGCGGCCGGGCGGATGCGGCGAGTCTGGTGGCCGCCGAGCTCGGCAGGCGGACGCCGAAGGAGCGCGCGCCGTTCCTGCGGGAACTGCTGGCCCACACAGCGGCCGGTCTGGTCGTGATCGAGGGCGAAGCCGAGGCGTCGGAGGCGGTCTACCGCCTGGCCGACGCGGTCGTGGCCCGCGCGGTCGACCGGGGCGCGCTGGACCGGGGAGGCCCGCGATGAAGGAGCTGGCCCCCTCCACCCGGCAGAGGCTGCTGCGTCTGGAGCGGCAGGCGCGGGCGAGGGCCGAGGCGCTCGCCGTGTCCGAGGGCGTCGCCGAGACAGTGGCCCTGGCCCGGAGCCGAGGCGAAGCCATCGCCGAGCCGGCGCCTCGCCGCACGCGGACATGCGCTCAGCCCTACCGCCGCCAGAGCGGTCTGGACTGGCTGGCGGCCAAAGGGCGGATCGACGCGGCGGCGCGGGCGGCCGGCGAGCGGTACGGCCAGGCCTATCGGCGCGTGAAGCTGGCCAAGGCGATCCCGTCCACCCTCGACGACCGGGTGCGTGGACCCTATGTGGCCCCCGCGCTGGATCAGGTGCTGGCGCACGGGGAGGCGACCGAGGCGGCGCGGCGGCGGCTGGCCGACTTCCGGCGCCGGCTCTGTCGCCAGTCCGACCTGGTGAGCGCCTGCGACCTCGTCTGCGGCGAGGAGAAGACCCCGCGCGAAGCGGCGGGCGGCGACCGCGACGCCGCCCGCCTGGAGGCCGTGCTGAAGGTGGCGCTGGATATTCTCGCCGGCGACGGGCGTTAAGCGGAACGGCCGTCTGCGACTTTGCGCCCGCGGCCCGGAGCCCCTAGATCATCGCCATGGCCGTCGCGTTCACCCGGGAAGAAGACTACGAGGCGCAGGCGGCGGACCTGCCGGACCGGCCGATCTCGCCGCACCCCAACCTCGTCACCGCCACCGGCCTGGCCGCCATCGAAACCGAGCTCGCCGCCGCGCGCGCCGCCTACGCCGCCGCCCAGGCGGAGGGCGGGGTGGCCGCGGACCGGACCGCCATGGCCCGGGCCACCCGCGACCTGCGCTACTGGTCCGCGCGCCGGGCCAGCGCCCAACTCCTGGAACCCGCGCCGGAGGAAGGGCTCGCCCAGTTCGGCCGCACCGTCGAGATCGAGCGCGAGGACGGCCGCCGCCAGGCCTTCCGCATCGTCGGCGAGGACGAGGCCGACCCGGCGGCCGGCAGCGTCTCCCACGTCTCGCCCCTGGCGCGGGCGGTGATGGGCAAGCGGGTCGGCGACGGCGTGGTCATCAACGGCGCCGAGGCCGAGATCGTCGGCGTGCGCTGACGCGGACTCCTGCGGGCGCTCAGGCCTGGCCGCGCGGTCGGTCCAGGCGGTCCAGGGCCTCCAGCACCTCCGTCAGGCGCACCGGCTCGGGCGTCCCCAGAAGCCACCGCAGGCACGGTTCGTCCTGCACCGCTGAGGCGTCGGACGCCCAGGACGCCAGGACCGCGCGCTTCTCGGCGTGGTCCAGGAAGGGGTCCTTGAGGACGTCGCGGGGATGAAGGAAGCCCACGCCGGGGCGGAGACAGCGATCGAGGGCGGCGGCGAGACCCTCACGGTGGATCGCCTCGTCTGAAGTCGCCAGTCGCATGGCGTTGAATCTCCTGATCGATTCCTTTCGCTTGAGCCGCGCGCCGTGGAGCCTCGCGCGCGGACGGCCGATGATCTGGGCGCCGGCGCCCGGGTTTCAAGAGGGTGTCGATGTTGCCAGTTTGTTCTTGACCGGCGCGCGAGATTTTGGTAGGGTTTTTGTAGGGTCGATCCGTGCAGGCGGTGCTCGGGTTCGCTTTGGAGGTGGCTCAGCGTTCACCCAGGGGCGCTTCGCGAAGGCGCTCCACCCGAACTCCATCGAATGCGGCAATCTGGAGCGCTCTCAGCGCGCCTCGGATGTTGACGTCCGGGAGGGAGGCGGCCGCGCGTTCGGCGTCGTCATGGCGTTGGAACGCCCCGATGGTGACGTGAGGAAGGTACTCGGCCGTGGGGCGCCGCTTCTGCGCAAGGAGGCCGGAATGCAGCCGAGCATGCAGCGCGCGCATTTCCTGTGCGCCGTCCTCGGGCAGCAGGAACAGGTGGCTGCCCGGGCAATCCAAGTCACGTACGGCTGCGGCCTTCGACAACCGAAAGGCGATGGGGCGCGCGTCGCGGGCGACGGCCTCGGCGTGTGCAACCACCTCAGCAGGTGACGTTCCCTCGAACGGGAAGACGAAGGTGACGTGGGGTTCGACCATCTGCTGTTGAGGGTCGTACCGCTTCAGGATCGCCTCGATCCAAGCGCTATCCGAGGCCGGAAGCTCGAGCTTTGCGAAGATCACCAGCATCGCCGCGCGCTCCATCGGAACAAGACTGCACAATGCCTGTGCGGATGAGCCATCGGCAATGCGCCGGTTTGCTCACCCGTTCGCTGGTTGAGGCCCACATGCTCCGCGGCATGGGAAGCGCCCGCGAAGGGGGGACTTGAGCCGCAAGGGCCGGGGGCGGGAACCCCCTCCGGCCCTTCGGGCCACCTCCCCCGTGGGGGAGGGTCT
This sequence comes from Pseudomonadota bacterium, assembly GCA_046725615.1. Taxonomy (GTDB): domain Bacteria; phylum Pseudomonadota; class Alphaproteobacteria; order Caulobacterales; family Caulobacteraceae; genus Phenylobacterium. Next base: position 4,410 of record JBKOYY010000150.1, on the reverse strand, counting down.
GGGGAGGGCGTTCGTGGCGCGTTCAGTCCTCGTCGGGCTCGCCGGACCGCTCCCTCCCGCCCTCGCGGGCCTCATGTTCGTCGGCGCTGCGGTGGCAGCGGGCGCAGTCCTGGATGTCGCCGCGGACGCCCTCCTCGCGGTGTTCGGCCTCGATGCGCGCGGGCTGATGCTCGTGGCAGCCGTAGCAGGTGTAGGCGCGGAAATTTCCGCCCGTGTGGCAGGTCGCGCAGGTCGTGTCGTGGGGCGGGGCGAGGCTGAAGTAGCGGGCGTGGTCGAAGCTGGCGGGCTTCCAGGCGGTGGTGGCGTGGCACTGGGCGCAGGACCCGGTGACGCCGCGGTGGAGCTCGTCCTTGGGCGGGGTGTGGCAGGTGGCGCAGCGGCCCCTGAGATCGGGTTTCAGGAGCTGATGGTCGAAGGCCAGGGTCAGGTTGCGCGTCAGGCGGGGACGCGGGTGATCGGTGTGGCAGGCCATGCAGTCCTGCTGCAGCAGCGCCTCGTGGAAGGGTGGGATGCGCGACCAGGCGATCGGCGCGCCCTTGGTGGTGCGGCGGCCGATGTCGGCGACGGCGTGGCATTTGATGCAGCGTTCGGGAGCGGCGCCGCGGAAGGCGTCGTGGCAGGCGAAGCAGTCCTGCTGCAAGGCGGCGTGTGCGGGCTGCAGATCGCCCGGGCTGACCATCTGGTGGGGGAAGAAGACGGCGAGCGCGAGGATTGCGGCGAGCGCCGCGCCCAGTGCGATCCAGACCCCGCGCGGCGTCATTTCCAGCCCCAGAAGATGAACACGGCGACGATGTGGGCCAGGGCCAGGACGGCGAAGGCGAGCGAGATCGGCAGGTGGATCTTCCGCCACTGCCGGACGAGGTCGACGGTGAGGCTGTCGCGGTGGAGGCGGGCCTTGATCTCGGCTTCGGAGAGCCCCTCGTCCTTCAGCTCGGCGCGGGCGGCCTTGAGCCAGGCCTGGGCGCGGCGGAGCAGGAACTTGCCGGTCAGGCCGCTGCCGATGTTGACCAGCATGGCGGCGAGGGCGAGCCAGGCCAGGACCGCATTGAAGTGGACGCCGGCATGGACCAGCACGAGCAGGGAGCCCGCCCAGGCCAGCCATTCGTGCAGGCGCAGCAGGAAGACGGGGTTTCCGGTCTGGATCACCCCGCGCTTGCGCAGGGAGTGGCCGAACGAGGCCAGGATCAGGATGACGCCCGGAATGCCGAGGTAGCGGCCGATCCAGACGGCGTCGAGTAGATGCAGGCCGGCGTCGACGAGGAGCGTCGCGGCGATCAGCGCCATCAGCGACAGGAAGAACGGGAGGACCTCGCGGAGGAAGACGCTGGGTCTCATCTCCTCACGCGCTCGCCGGTCATTCCCTCGTGCTCCGCGGCTCAGGACAGGCGCCCCATGCGGGCGCCGCTACGACATGCCGCCAGACTCGGACCGGCGCCTTGACCCAGATCAGTGTGGACACTCCGGGGGCGAGGCCGAGGGAGCCCGCTCAGGCGTGATGGGCTTCGTATTCCGTCCGGGTGGGGAGCTCGTCGAAGGGAGGCTCGTGACAGGCGGCGTCATATTCCGAGCGGGCGATGTCGAGTTCGGAGCCGTCGGGGAAGCGCACGCGGGCGCTGTCCTCCGTGCCCCAGCCGTCCGTTTCCCTGTAGAGCCCGATGGCCATGCGTTCGCTATAGCATGAAGGTGAACATGGCGACGACCGCGAGCGCCATGACGCCGGTGGCGGCCCAACCGAAGACGCGCTGTCCGGTGGTTGCGACGTAGCGGCCCATCTCCTCCCGACGGCTGGCGACGACCATCATCGCGGCCATGATCGGCACCGAGATGACGCCGTTGAGGACCGCGCTCCAGAACAGGGTGCGGATGGGGTCGAGCGGCGAGAAGACCACGCCGATGGCCAGCAGCATGGCGGCGGCGATGACGGCGTAGAAGCCCTTGGCCTCCCACGGCGAGTGTTCGAGTCCGGTCCTCCAGCCGTTGGCCTCGCCGACGGCGTAGGCGGCCGATCCCGCCAGCACGGGCACCGCCAGCAGGCCTGTGCCGATGATGCCGAGGGAGAAGAGGGCGAAGGCGAGGGGGCCGGCGATCGGGCGCAGCGCCTCTGCGGCCTGGGCCGAGGTCTGGATGTCGGTGACGCCCTCGGCGTGGAGGGTGACGGCGGTGGTCAGGATGATGAAGAAGGCGACGAGGTTGGAGAACGCCATGCCTGTGAAGGTGTCCCAGCGGATGCGGGACAGCTGCTGCTCGGCGCGCCGGCGGGACTCGTGCAGGAGGTCGGCCTCGTGGTGGACTTCCAGTTCCTCCACCTCCTCGGAACTCTGCCAGAAGAAGAGGTAGGGACTGATGGTGGTGCCGAAGACGGCCACGATCACCGTGAGGGCCGGGCCCGTAAAGTCGATCTCTGGCGACAAGGTGTGGGCGATGACCTTGGGCCAGTCGATCTGGACCGTGAAGACGACCCCGACGTAGGCGAACAGGGCCACGGTCAGCCACTTCAGCACCCGGACGTAGCGGTGGTAGGGCACGAAGAGCTGGAGCACGAGGGATCCCAGGGCGAAGAGCACGGTGAAGAGGCCGCTGCTCCAGCCGGTCATCAGGTGGGCGGCTGCGCCCATGGCGGCGATGTCGGCCCCGATGTTGATGGTGTTGGCGACGAACAGGAGGGCCACCAGCCCGCCGACCAGCGGCGCGGGGAACACCCGCCGTAGGTTGGCCCCGAGGCCCGCGCCGGTGACCCGCCCGATCCGGGCGCTGATGAGCTGGATCGCAACCATCAGCGGGTAGGTGAAGGCGACCGTCCAGAGCATGTTCAGGCCGAACTGCGCCCCGGCCTGGGAATAGGTGGCGATGCCACTGGGATCGTCGTCGGCCGCGCCGGTGATCAGGCCTGGGCCGAGGCGGCGCAGCAGGGGCTGGGAGTCGTCGGGAGACGAGCTGGGGCGCGGCTTCACGAGCGCCGCCTATCGGGGTCGCATGACCAGCCAGGGCGTCAGGCGGAAACGCCATTCCCAGGTGGCGAGCAGCATGTCGAGCTCGCCGAGCTCAAGGATCCAGCCCGGCAAGTCGCTGTCATCGTGGGTCTGGTCGACCTGGACGATGTCGTGGGTCGGGGCGAACCGGGTGTTGATCTCGGCCAGCGCGCCGGGACGCCACACGTCGTGCGTCTCGACGACGAGGTTCATGCCGGCCAACGCGGGGGCCAGGTCGGGGCGCAGCACGTCGAGCTCGGCGCCTTCGGCGTCGACCAGGACGAGAACGCGGCGGTCGGCGAACTGCTGGAAATCTTCCGGCGCGAAGGCGCCGCCGATCAGGACCCGTTCGGTGACGCCATTGCGGGCGGCGAGCTCGGCGCAGTCGGCGCGGGCCTTGTCGCTGATGTCGTGCGCATGGACCGTGAGGTGGGGATAGCGGCGGGCGAGGCCGACGGCGTAGTAGCCCTCGGCGCAACCCACATCGATCACGCAGTCGATGCCGGCGGCCATGATCGCCTCGATGTGCGGCTGGAGCGACGACTCGTAGATGCCGAGCAGCCGGGCCATGAGCGAGCCTTCGGACGCATTGCCGAGGCCGTAGTCCATGCCGGCGAACAGTCCGCGCTGAACGATGGCGCCATGACGCGCGATCTGGGTCCGGCCGAGCGTATAGGAGCGCCACTTCGCCATCAGGCGCAGGATGTGATCCATGTCGTCCATGGAGGGCGTGTCGCCAAGGGCGGCGACGCGCGCGCGCAGCTGCTGGGCGATGGAGTGGGTGACGGGCCCGCTCATGCGCGTGGCGACGGCAAGCCGGGGCGGCGTGGACGGAGCGACGACATCGGCCCTGTCAGCACGCGCCCGCAAGCCGCGTCAAGGCGATCCGTGGCGCCGGCTCAGGCGCCGCCGCTGCAGGCAAGGACACGGACCTGCGCCGCCAGCTCCTGCGGGTCGAACGGCTTGGGGAACATCAGGGCCTCGACTTCGGCCGCATAGATGTTGCTCGGCAGGCCGGTCACATAGACCACGTGGACGCCCGGATTGGCGGCGCGGGCCGCCGCAGCCACGTCGAAACCGGTGACCTCTTCGCCGAGATTGATGTCGGTGACGAGCACCTGGAAGCTGCGCGGCTCGGCGGCCAGACAGCCTAGCGCCTCGCGTCCCGAGTAGAGCGTGCGCACGTCGAGCCCTTCGTCCTCCAGGGTCTCGCGGACCAGTTCGGCCACCAGCGGTTCGTCCTCGACAAGCAGGACCCGGCCCATGGCGTACGCCTCCTAAGCAAAGGCCCCTGGCCGGCGGGGGAGGCGGCCAGGGGCGGAAAAAAGCGAGCGTGTCGGGCCATCCCGTTCGGGGGGCTGCGGCGCGCCGAGCCTTTGAAAACACGCGATGGCGGGCGCAGTTCCGGGGCGTCGCCTCGGAACGCGTCCCGACCGAAAGG
>JBKOYY010000092.1:0-9962 GCA_046725615.1 Pseudomonadota bacterium | reverse complement strand
GGCGGGCGCCGGCTCCGGCGCAGGGGCGGGCTTGGAGGCCTCGGCCACGGGCGCCGGCTTGGGCGCGGGGGGCGGCTCTGCCTTGGCGGCGGCCGGGGCGGGCGCGGCGGCGGGCTTGGGAGCCTCGGCGGGCTTCGGCGCGGTCTTGCCGGTGAGCGCGTCGAAGACTCTCAGGAAGATGTTACGCATGTCGTCCGTCTCCATGAGGATTTCGTGGTAGGCGCCGGGAACGGTGATCAGGCGCCCCTGGGGGAGGTTGCGGGCCGCCGCGGCCTGGGCGGCGTTGTCGACGAGCTTGTCTTCGCCGGCGGAGACGATCTCCACGGGCACGGTCACGCCGCGCAGGCGTTCGGGCTTGGCGAGGTCGGCGGTGGCGCGCAGGGCGAAGTCCAGCCAGCCGTAGGTAGGGGCGCCGAGGGCGAGGTCGCGATTGGCCCGGACCTGGGCGCGATAGCGCTCGAAGCGTCGCGCGTCATGCGTGAGCGCATTGCCCTCGAAGGTATCGTCGAACGGCTTGCCGGCCTGGCCCAGGGTGTAGCGTCCCGCCCGGCCCAGGGAGAGGTTCAGCCAGGTCAGCAGCCCCGCCGCGACCGGCGAGACCTTGCCGAGCTGGATGCCCAGCATCGGCGCCGAGAGACAGGCGCCGGCGAACCGCTTCTCGCCGTGGGCCATGGCCAGCAGGGTGAGGCAGCCGCCCATGGAGTGGCCGACGGCGATCCACGGCTTCGGAAGCTGCGGCTCGTAGGCGTTCAGAAGGCGGCGGAAGTCCTCCAGGAACGACTTGAACCCACGGGCGTGCCCCTTCAGCCGGTCCGGCAGCTCGCGCGCCGAAAGGCCCTGGCCGCGCCAGTCGTGGGCGAGGACCACGAAGCCGCGGTCCATGAAGTCGCGGATGGTCTCGAAGTACTTCTCGATCGGCTCGGTGCGACCGCCGGACAGCACCACCGAGCCCCGGGGACGCCCCGGCGGCGTGAACAGGCAGGCGCGCAGCTTGGCCCCGCCCGCGCCGATGAACCAGGCAGGCTCGGCGCCCGGCGGGACCGGATCCTCAGGCGTGTCGACGAGGGGCGCGGGCTCGAACATCGGCTAGACGGCCCGCTCGAAGAGCGCCTGAATCTGCGGCGTCAGCTTCATGGCCAGGCCCATGTCGGAGAGCTTCATGCGGCCGGTCATCACGGCGCGCATGGGGTCGAGTTCGCCCTTGCCCAGCCTGACCAGGTCGGCCCGGCTGACGCGGACGACGAGATCGGCCGGCAGGTCGTCATTGGTGACCGAAGCGCCGTCCACGTGGATGAAGCCCTCGCCCTTGAGGTCGAGCTTCACGATCCGCGAGAGGCCCTCACCGGACGACGCGGCCCGGCGAATCCGGTCCGTGAGTTCCTCGAGAGTGGCCATGCCCCTTTAGCGACGCTCCCTGAGTCGACCGGCGAGTCGACAGATGAGCTTCGCTTTACCCGTGATCCGTGTAAACCACTGGTAACGCGGGAAGGTTAAGCGGTGTCAGACCGCCCGGCCCTCAGGTGGGTTTGACGAAGCGCAGGGTCATGCGGTCGCTCTCGCCAATGGCGTCGTAGCGGGCATGGTCGAAGGCAGGGTCGAACGCCTCGCCGCGGGGCGACGACCGGCGCACGGGCGGCAGGGTCCAGACCCCGAACGGATGATCCTTGGTGTCCTTGGGGTTGGCGTTGATCTCGCTGGCCGCAGCGAGCCGGAAGCCAGCCTCCTCGGCGAGACGGATCGCATAGGCCTGGTCGACGTAGCCATCGGACGCCAGCAGGTCGGGTACGCCGCCCGGCCGGGCGCGGTGCTCCTCCACGCCGAGCACGCCGCCGGGCTTGAGCGCCAGGAAGGCGTCCCGGAAGGCCTTCTCGGCGATGCCGGCCGCCATCCAGTTGTGCAGGTTCCGCAGGAAAAGAACCAGATCGGCCGAACCCGCCGGAGCGACCGGTCCGCTGGTGGGTCCAAAGGCCGTGAGCCGGACGTCGCCATAGAGCCGCGAGCCGTCCGCAAAACGGGCCCGGTAGGCTTCCACCACCGCGCGTGCGGTCGGGTCGGCGGTCTCGCTCACCTGCTGCAGGTGGGCGGCATAGAGCCGGCCGCCGGTCGCCGCCAGGAAGGGCGCGAGAATCTCGGTGTACCAGCCGGCGCCGGGCCAGAACTCGACCACCGTCTGGCCGGGCTCGAGCCCCCAGAACGCCAGGCTCTCCGCGGGATGTCGCCAGGTGTCGCGGGCGCGATCTGCGGCGGGTCGCCAGGGGCCGGCGACCGCCGCGGCGATGGTGCTGGGCGGCTCGACCTTCGGCCGGTGCGGGCGGTCGCATCCGGCCAGGGTGGCCGCACCGGCCAGAAGGCCCAGAAGGCCACGTCGGGAAGGCTTCATCATGGGCGCGCCGGAACCTTGCTCGCGAGCGCCCCCCGGCCGTCCCACGGCGGCAGTGCTAGACCGCCGCCGCGAGCCGGTCAAAGGCCGATCAGCCGGCCTTCACGAAGCGGAGCGTCATCCGGTCGCTCTCGCCGATGGCGTCGTACTTCGTGCGGTCGAAGTTGGGGTTGGCCGGCTGGCCGGACGGCGCGGTCTGGCGGACGGGTGGCAGGGTCCAGACGCCGAACGGGTGGTCCTTGGTGTCCTTCGGATTCGCGTTGATCTCGGACTTGGCCGCCAGCTTGAAGCCCGCCTTCTCGGCCGCGGCGATGACGGTCGCCTCGGACATGTAGCCATCCGTCCAGCCGGGGGCCTCGGCCTTGGGATCCTTGCGATGCTCCTCGACGGCCAGGACGCCGCCCGGCTTCAGCACGGCGTGGAAGTCCTTCATTACCTTGTCGAGCATGCCCGGCTGGGTGACCCAGTTGTGGACGTTCCGCGCCGTGATGACGAGGTCGGCGGAGCCGGCCGCGCCCAGGGGGCCCGACACCGGCCCGAACCCGACGTAGGTGATCGGGCCGAACTTCGCCTGGTCTGCGTACTTGGCCTCGAACGCCGCACGCGCCTTCTTCGCGCCCTCGGAGAGCTTGGGATTGTCCAGGTCGGCGGCGGTGGCCACGTACTTGCCGCCGGTGGCCTTGGCGTAGGGCGCCAGGATCTCGGTCCAGTAACCGCTGCCGGGGGAGATCTCGATGACCGTCTGGCCAGGCTTCAGCCCCCAGAACGTCAGGGTCTCGACCGGATGACGCGCGCCGTCCCGGGCCTTGTGCGCCTCGCCCCGCTGGGCGCCCGCGACCGCGGCTTGGAGCTGGGCGTCGGCGGCCTGGACGGGGGCTGCGACGGCGACGGCGAGGACGGCGGCCGTGGCGGCCAACGCGAGGCGAAACATGGGGGGCTCCTTCCAAGGAATTTGCGGCAGAGCCTAGGTCGAACATGGTTTTCGGCAAGCCCTTGAAACCCGCCGAACGCCGCCTAACTCAACGGGCGGAGGCGCTGGATGTCCGGGCCTCCTGGACTGCGGGCGAGGCCGGAACGGGTCGCCACAGGTCCATCAGACAACGCAACCTTGCTTCTGAAGAAGGATGTGACCGCATGCGTACGATCGATTTCTCCCCCCTCTATCGCTCCGTCGTGGGCTTCGACCGCTTGGCGAACCTGCTGGAGACCGCCGCGGCCGACGCCGCCACGGGCTATCCGCCCTACAACATCGAGCGCACCGACGAGAACGCCTACCGCATCGACATCGCGGTGGCCGGCTTCCGTCCCGAAGAGCTGAACGTCGAGGTGAAGGAGAACCTCCTCACCGTGACCGGCCGCAAGGCCGCCAACGACGAGACCCGCAAGTACCTCCACCGCGGTCTCGCCGAACGCAACTTCGAGCGCCGCTTCCAGCTCGCCGACTATGTGATCGTGACCGACGCGAACCTCGCGGACGGCCTGCTCTCGATCTCGCTGAAGCGCGAGCTTCCGGAAGCGCTGAAGCCGCGCACGGTGCAGATCACCAGCGGGCAGTCCAAGCTGATCGAAGGCGAGAAGGCCGCGTAAGGCCTCAAGCCTCTCAGTCCTGACCGGGCGGCGCTCCCACGGGGGCGCCGCCTTTTCATTTGGGGAGACGGGCGCCGCGCATGTCCGCGCCGTCGAGCACCGCACCCTGGGTCTTCGCGCCCTCGAAGCGGGCGTGCCGAAGGCGAGCGCCAGCGAGGTTGGTCGGCGTCGAACGGCCGGGAGCGATTTCCAACGGCGTCAGGTTCGCGCCCGACAGGTCGCAGCGGGTGAGGTCGGCGCCGCCCAGCCGCGCGCCGCGCAGGTCGGCGCCCTTGAGGATCGCCGCGCGCAGCACCGCCCCTTCCAGATTGGCGCCCTGGAGCTGAATCCCGGAGAGGTCGAGCGCGGTGAGGTTCGCGCCCTTCAGGCTGAGGGCGGTGAGCTGGAGCCCGCGCAGGGCTTCGCCCGCCGGGCGCAGGTCGGCGCCATCCAGCCGCGTGGGCGCGCCTTCCTGGCCGCCGGAGGAAACCCAGGCGCTGTGGGCGCGCGCCTCGGAGACCCGGCGCGAGATCTGGTCGAGCGCGTCTCGGGTGGGCGGGGCCGCTGCGCCATCCAGCCTGGCCCCGGCCGTGCGCGCACTGGCCAGGGACATGCCCACCAGTTCGGCGCCGTCGAAATCGACGTCCTCGAGGATCGCTCCCGAGACTTCGACCTGCACCAGGATGGCGCCCGAGAGATTGGAGCCCTTGAGGTTGGCGTCGGCCAGCCTCGCGCCCTGAAAGGAAGCATCGGTGAAGTCGGCGCCCACCGCATGGAGGCCGTCCATCATCGCCCGGTCGAGCGTGGCGCCGGAAAGGTTCGCCCCGTCGAGCAGACCCTTGCGGTCCTCCTGGATGACCGCCGGGAAGCCCTTGGTGGGATGCGGTCGCGCGGCGAATCCCGGCCGCAGGTCCACGCCGGTGAGATCGGCGCCCGAGAGGTTCGCGCCCTGTAGCGAGGCGCCCTTGAGATCCGCGCCCCGCAGGTCGGCGCCGCGCAGGTTGGCCCCGCGCAGGTCGCAGCCCGCCAGGATCGCGCCGTCCAGCTTCACGTTCGCAAGGTTGGCGCCGTCGAAGACCGAGCCGGTGAAGTCGGCGCGACCCAGGTCGCGGCCGGACAGGTCCAGGCCGTTGAAGTCCACATAGGGCAGCAGCGCCCGCTTGCCTCCTTCCCCGGCGAGGAAGCGGCTGTGGTGGCCGAGAATGAGATTGAGTTCGCCCTCGCTGAGACGCCGCCGCCCGGGCAGTCCCTCGTCGAGCTGGATGGCGAGCTGGGCCATCCGTTCAGATCGCGTCGTCCAGGCCGCGAGAGCCGTGACGGACGATGCCTGAGAAGTTCGCCTGCTTGAGCAGCGCGCGGGTGAAGTTGGCGCGGGAGAGATCGGCGCCCTCGAAGACGGCGTGACGCACGTCGGCCCCGGTCAGGTCCGCGCCCTTCAGCACGGCCCCGCTGAGATTGGTGGGCAGGACCCGGTCGGCGCCCAGGAGCAGCGGTCCCAGCATGGCGTCGCGCATGTCGGCGCCGGACAGCTTGGCGCCGACGAGCCGGGCGCCGCGCAGGTCGGCCCGACGGAGGACCGCATTGCGCAGGTCGGCGCCCTCCAGGTGGGCCCCCTGCATCTGCACGCCTTCCATGTCGAGGCCGTAGAAGGTGGCGCCCTTGGCCGAGAGGGCGGTGAGGTTGTAGCCACGGATGGAGCCCAGGGCCCGCAGGTCGGCGTTGTCGAAGGACGACGGCTTGCCCTCGCCGCCGCCGGTCTCGCACCAGCGGGCGTGGTCGCGGATCATCTCGTCGTACGGCAGTTCGCTGAGCGCCCGGCCGACCGGCTCGTCGGTGAGGGCGCCCTCCATCTCGGCGTTGGAGACGTTCCAAGCGACGGTGCGCGCGCCGACAAGGATGGCGTCGCGCAGGTTGGCGCCGGCGAGGTCCGCACCCGACAGGTCCGCGCCGGACAGGTTCGCCCCCGAGAGGTTCGCCTGCTTGAGGTTGGCGCGGATGAGCTTGGCGTCCTTCATGATCGCGTCGGTGAAGTCCGCCCGGACGGCGATGGCGCCCGAGAGGCGCGAACGCTCCAGGTTCGCGCCCGCAAGCACCGCGCCCTGAAGTTCGTTCTGTCCGGGAGACCCGGTCTCCAGCCGGCGCAGGCCGAGCTGGCGGTCCGCGGCCGCCAGGGTGCCCTCGCGCAGGTCGGCCTCGAACATGTCGGCGCCGGTGAGGTCGACGTTGCGCATGCAGGCGCCGCGCAGGTCGGCCCGGCGCAGGGACGCCTCGCGCAGGTCGGCCCCGGTGAGGTCGGCGCAGAACAGGGTGGCGTTGTCGAGCCGCGCGCCGTGGAAGCGGCAGTTATTGAGGATCGCCCCGGTGAAGTCGGCATCGCACAGGTTGCGGCCGGCCAGGACCGTTCCGGTCAGATCCTTGAAGGCGAAGACGGCCCGGGCCCCGCCCGGTTTCGAGCTCCACAGCCGGTCATGCTTCGCGCAGATGGCGTCGACCTCAGCCTGGCTGAGGCGGGCCTGCACGAGCGACTTGACGGAGTTGGCGGTCATTCAGCCGGCGCGGTTGCGGAAAGATGGTGTGAACCATGTTAGCCGCTCGCTGATTAACGACGACTTTCCAAACCCTTGGCCGGACGATAGGCCGCATACAGGGCCTCGGCCTCGGCTCTCAGCAACCCATGGTCGACCTGGATGCCGGCCGCCTGCAACCGGCGGGATCCCTGGCCGTCCGCGTAGACCGACGAATCACCGCACGCGACGACGACGCGGCTGACGCCCGCAGCGGCCAGACGCTCGCTGCACGACGCACCGCCCGAGGACCTCTGGCCGCATGGTTCGAGGGTGACGTAGGCGGCAGCGCCGCGGGCGAGGTCCCCGGCGGCCTCAAGGGCTACCTCCTCGCCGTGCGGGCGACCGCCTTCGCCCGTGACGCCCTCGCCCACGACCACGCCGTCGCGGACCAGCACGCAACCCACGGCCGGGTTCTCGGCGGTGAGGCCGACCCGCGTCCGGGCCAGGTCGATCGCCCGGCGCATGAAGTCCTCGTCGGTCATGCGCGCATCATGGGCTGTCGGGCGCCTCGGGGCTATGGGATCGCCGGCAGCGCGGTGGCGCGGGCCTCGTCGAGGTAGCGGGCCGCGGTCGGCTTCAGATTGGCGTCCAGCTCGATCACCAGCGGATTGCTGGTGGGGATCTCGACCCCGACGATGGCGTCGTCCGAGACCTGGAACAGCAGCTTCACGATCGCCCGCAGGGAATTGCCGTGCGCGGCCACCAGCAGGGTCTCGCCACGCTTCAGGCACGGCGTGATGTCGGACTCCCAGTAGGGTTGAACGCGCACCAGGGTGGTCTTGAGGCTCTCGGTGTTCGGCAGGTCGGCCCCGGCGTACCGGCGGTCCTTCGAGAAATCGTACTCGCCGCCCGGCGCCAGCTCGGGCGGGGGGATGTCGTAGCTGCGCCGCCAGACCTTCACCTGGTCCGCGCCGTGCTTGGCCGCGGTCTCGGTCTTGTTGAGGCCGGTGAGGCCCCCGTAGTGGCGCTCGTTGAGCCGCCAGTCCTTCACCTCGGGCACGAACGTCTGACCGGCGGCGTGCAGAGCCAGCCAGGAGGTGCGGATCGCGCGGGTCAGGACCGAGGTGAACACGCGGTCGATGGCGATCCCGGCGGCCTTGATCAGCTCGCCGCCCTTCTTCGCCTCGGCCTCGCCCTGGGCGGTGAGGTCGACGTCGACCCAGCCGGTGAAGCGGTCTTCCAGGTTCCACTGGCTCTGGCCGTGACGCAGCAGGATCAGGGTCGGCAAGGCGGTCCTCCGTTCGTGAGCCAGGGTGCGCTAGAGGTCCGGCCCTAGCCCGTCAAGGTTTCCCCCGCGGCGCGGCGCGGGCTATAGCGGGTCCATGCTGGACCGCTTCTACCTGCCGTTGCTGGGGATCGCCGCGATCGGCGCCGTGGCCCTTGCGCTGGTGTGGCCGCAGGGTCTGGGCGAACGCTCGCCCGCCCCCTTCGGACACGAGCCGGTGCTGCGCACGCCCGAGATGCAGGCTCGGATGCGCCGCGAGACCGAGGCCGCGCAGAAGCGCGTCGACCAGGCGCGCGAGGCGGTCCGCACCATCCAGAACCAGGCGATCGCCCCTTCGCAATGAGCGCCGACGACACCATCGCCGTGGGCCGCCGGGTCCTCGACACCGAGGCCCAGGCCCTCGCCCGCATGGCCGCCGAGCTCGGCCCCCCGTTCGCCGAGGCCGTCGAGGCGCTGCATTCGGCGAAGGGCCGGATCGTCTGCACCGGCATCGGCAAGTCGGGGCACGTGGCGCGCAAGATCGCCGCGACCCTGGCTTCCACCGGCTCGGCGGCGATCTTCGTCCATCCCAGCGAGGCCAGCCACGGCGACCTCGGCATGATCGGCCAGGACGATGTGATCCTGGCGCTGAGCAAGACCGGCGAAACGCGCGAGCTGGCGGACGTGATCGCCTATGCGGCTCGCTTCGCCATCCCGCTGATCGCCATCACGGCCGGGCCGGACGGCACACTCGCCCGGGCGGCCGACATCACCCTGCTGATACCGGACGCGCCCGAGGCCACCGACGCGGTGAACGCGCCGACCACCTCGACCACCCTGCAGATCGCCATGGGTGACGCCCTGGCGGTGGCGTTGCTGGAGCGCCGAGGCTTCCGGCCGCAGGACTTCCGGGTCTTCCATCCCGGCGGGAAGCTGGGCGCCATGCTTCGGACGGCCGCCGACCTGATGCACGGGCGCGAGGAGCTGCCGCTGGTCGCGCCGGACACGCCGATGCGCCAGGCGCTGCTGGTGATGACCCAGATGCGCTGGGGCATCGTCGGCGTCGTGGACCCCCAGGGCCGGCTGCTGGGCGCGATCACGGACGGCGACCTGCGCCGCCACATCGACGGCCTCCTGGATCATACCGCGGGCGAGGTCATGACCCCGGGCCCGAAGAAGGTCGCGCCGCCCGACATGCTGGCCGGCGAGGCGCTGGCGCTGATGAGCGATCCGGCGCCCGCGGTGACCGTGCTGTTCGTGGTCGCCGACGGCAAACCGGTCGGGATCCTGCACGTCCACGACCTGCTGCGCGCTGGGGTGATGTAGCGCTGGGCGGAAAAAGCGCTGTCGGCGTTAAGGTTTATCGAGTGGCCTGCGACATATTGGACCGCTAAACACGCGCCTGACCGTCGTCTTCCGGAGTTCGCATGCTGTCCGCTCCCCGCGCCGACCTTACGCCCAATACGTTCGAATACGAGATCACCCCGCTGGTGAAGCCGACCGGCTTCCGGGAATACGACGCGCGCTGGCTGTTCGGGCCTGAGATCAACCTTCTGGGGGTTCAGGCCCTCGGCCTGGGGCTGGGCACGCTGATCCACGAGATGGGCCAGAAGCGGATCGTGGTCGGTCACGACTACCGGTCCTATTCGCTGTCGATCAAGCAGGCCCTGACCATCGGCCTGGTCGCCGCCGGCTGCGAGGTGCTGGACATAGGCCTGGCGGTCTCGCCGATGGCCTATTTCGCCCAGTTCGACCTGGACGCGCCGTGCGTGGCCATGGTCACCGCCAGCCACAACGAAAACGGCTGGACCGGCGTGAAGATGGGCGCCCAGCGCCCGCTGACCTTCGGCCCCGACGAGATGGGCCGGCTGAAGGAGATCGTCCTCGGCGGCAAGTGGACCCAGCGGCCCGAGGGCTCGGTGGCGCACATCGCCGGCGTGGCCGAACGCTACATCGCCGACGCCGCCTCGCGCGTGTCGCTGAACCGCGCGCTGACCGTGGTGGCCGCCTGCGGCAACGGCACCGCCGGCGCCTTCGCGCCCGAGGCGCTGAAGCGCATGGGTGTGGCCACGATCATCGAGATGGACTGCAATCTCGACTGGTCGTTCCCGAAGTACAATCCCTGTCTCTTATACACATCTGACGCTGCCGACGACTGGCTCGTTGTGTAGATCTCGGTGGTGGGCGGGTCAGTAAAAAAAATTGGGTGTGGGGGGGGGGGGGGGGGGGGGGGGGGGGGGGGGGG
>JBKOYY010000143.1:0-11969 GCA_046725615.1 Pseudomonadota bacterium | reverse complement strand
CTCCGGCGCCGGCTCGACCGCGGCTTCGGCCGCGGGCTCGGCGACCTTCTTGCGGGTACGGGCGCGCTTCGGCTTGGCCGGGGCCTCCACCTCGGCCTCGGCCGCGACCACAGGCGCCGGGGGCGCTTCGGGCTCGGGCTCGGGCTCGGGCGGGGCGGCGACCGCTTCCACGGGCGTCTCGACCTCGGCCGTCTCGGCGCGGCCCTTGCCGCGTCCGCGCCGGCTGCGGCTGCGCTTCGGCTTGTCCTCTGCCTCGGGCAACTCGACCCAGACGTCCTCGTCGCTCTCCTGGGCCGGCGCACGAGTCACCGGGGCGGCCTGTGCAGCGGGCGCCGGGACAGGAGCAGGGGCGACGGCCGGCGCAGGGGCCGGCGATGCGGCGGGCTTCAGGTCCTCGGCCGGATCGTACCAGACGAACGGGTCGTCGCCGTAAGGCACCCACGGGCGGACCCACGAGAAGACGTCCTGCGGACGGAAGTCGTCCCGCATCCGCCGACCGCCGCGGCGGCCCCGCCGACGGCGACGGCCTTCGCGATCCTCTTCGGTCTCGGCGCGCGCAACGCGCTCGCCTTCTGGGCGTTCGGGACGATCCTCGCGCGGCTCGTCCCCGCGGCGTCCACGCCGGCGGCGGCGGCGGCCACGACGGCCGCTCTCGTCTTCATCGCGGGGACGCTCCTCGCGGCGGTTGCGGGCGTGCGGCTGGTCGTCGTCGGTGTCCTCGCGCTCGAGGTCCTCCTCGTCTTCCTCGACGTCTTCCTCGTCCTCGAAGGCCTCGTCGTCGTAGTCGTCGTCGGTGACCGGCGGCGCATAGCCCTGGACGGGGGCGGGCAGGGCGGCCGCGTGCTCGGGCGAGGTCTCCATGGAGGTCCGCTCGATGGCGTGGTCGGCGTGCGCCATCTCGTCCTCGATGACGACGGTGACGAACAGGCCGAACGCCTGGTGCAGCCGCGCCAGGTGCGCGCGCTTTTCGTTGAGGATGTAGAGGCCCACGGCGCGCGGCACGCGCAGCGTAGCCTCGCCGCCGCCCTTGAGCGCCTCGATCTCCAGCGCCCGCAGCGACGCCAGCGCCGACGATTCCACCGAGCGCACCCGGCCCGTGCCCTGGCAGTGCTCGCAGACGTGGGTCGTACCTTCCAGCACGCCGGTGCGGCGGCGCTGGCGGCTGATCTCCATCAGGCCAAACGGGCTGATCTTGCCCATCTGGACCCGCGCGCGATCGTCCTTCAGGCAGTCCTTCAGCTTCTTCTCGACCGCCCGGTTGTTCTTCGCCTCATCCATGTCGATGAAGTCGATGACGATCAGGCCGGCGAGGTCGCGCAGGCGCAGCTGGCGGGCGGCCTCCTCGGCCGCCTCCATGTTGGTCTTCAGCGCCGTGGCCTCGATGTTGCGCTCACGCGTGGCGCGGCCCGAGTTCACGTCGACGGCGACCAGCGCCTCGGTCTGGTTGATCACCAGGTAGCCGCCGGAACGCAGCGGCACGACCGGCGAATAGATCTGGCTGAGGTGGTCCTCGACCCGGTGCTTCACGAACAGCGGAGTCGGATCGCGATAGGCCTGCACCTTCTTGGCCTGCGACGGCATAAGCATCCGCATGAAGTCGCGGGCTTCCTTGTAGCCGGCTTCGCCCTCGACCCAGACCTCGTCGATGTCCTTGTCGTAGAGGTCGCGGATCGTGCGCTTCACGAGGTCTTCTTCCTCGTAGATCAGCGCCGGCGCGATCGAGTGCAGCGTCGTCTCGCGGATGTTCTCCCACAGGCGCAGCAGATAGTCGTAGTCCCGCTTGATCTCGGCCTTGGTGCGCTTGGCGCCAGCCGTGCGGACGATCAGGCCCATGCCGTTCGGCACATCCAGGCTCTGGACCACGCTCTTCAGGCGCTTGCGGTCCGTCGCGGTGGTGATCTTCCGCGAAATGCCGCCCCCGCGGGCGGTGTTCGGCATCAGCACGCCGTAGCGGCCGGCCAGCGACAGGTAGGTAGTCAGCGCCGCACCCTTGTTGCCGCGCTCTTCCTTGACGACCTGCACCAGCATGATCTGCCGGCGACGGATCACTTCCTGGATCTTGTAGCGGCGCATCAGCCGGCGGCGGCGACGCGCCAGCTCTTCCTCCATGACGTCGTCTTCGTCGTCGGAGGCGCCCAGATCGACGTCGTCCTCGTCCTCGGGATTGCGGGCCCGGGGCTCGGGCCGGTCGTCCTCGTGGTCCTCGGCTTCCTCGCGAAGCAGGGCTTCGCGGTCGGCGACCGGGATCTGATAGTAGTCGGGGTGGATTTCGTTGAAGGCCAGGAAGCCGTGGCGGTTGCCGCCGTACTCGACGAAGGCCGCCTGCAGCGACGGCTCAACGCGCGTCACCTTGGCGAGGTAGATGTTCCCTCGAAGCTGCTTTCTGTTCTGGCTCTCGAAATCGAATTCTTCAACGCGGTTCCCGTCGACGACAACCACACGCGTCTCTTCCGCGTGGGCTGCGTCGATCAACATCGTCTTGGGCATTATAGTCTCCGCGGCGCGCCACGCCCCTCGGGGTCGGGTGCTGCCGGCAATGGGGACGAGCGCGCGCGGGGGCTCCGGCGACGCCGCAAACGGCGCCTCGGGAGGCCTCAGGGCCAAAGGTGGCTCGAGCTGCGCAGCTCATCAGGTGTGTTCCTCGTCGCGGCCGTGGCCGCGGAAGGGATGAAGCGCCGTCACCGAATACTCGGTCGATCCCGACGCTGGGTGGCTTTTTCGCGCGGCGGTCGGGCCCGGAACGGGCGCTCCGACGTCGCGCGGCGCGACATTGCAACATGGGGGCTGAAAAGGGAAGCGGCGGCTCGCGCTATGCGTTCGCCCCGTCGCAAGACCTCGTTAACCCTTTGTCCACAGGCGCGCCGCCTATATGGGTTCCGAAGTTCGCATACGCGAATCCCGCTGATCGAGGCGTTGGATGTTTAGGCGGCTGACAGGGGCGCTGGGACGGAGCCGGGGACGGGCGCTCGCCGCCACGGCCGCGGCCACGATCGGTCTTGCCGCGTTCGCCGTGGGCCATGCGGCCACCGAATCCGTCTCGCTGCTGAAGGTCCGCATGGGCGGCGACGCCGCCGAGACCCGGCTGGTGGTCGAGCTCGACGGGGCGACCAGCGCCAAGCTGGTGGCCGACGGCTCGCTCGACCGGCGCGTCGTGGTCCTGATGCCCAACGTCACCGCGGCTCAGGTCCAGCAGGGCGCGGGCCGCGGGGTGGTCAAGGCCTGGATGATCGACGAGGCCCAGGGCGGCGCGCGCCTGCAGATGGACCTCGCCGGCGACGCGCGGGTGAAGCGCCGCTTCCTCCTGCCCCCGGCCGACGGCATCGCCCACTATCGCTATGTGATCGATGTGGCTGTCGCGCCCGGCGCGGTGATGACCAACGCGCCCGCAGCCAAGGCGCCGCCGACTCCGCAGATTCGCGCCCAGTTCCTCCCCGAGAAGAAGCCGGCCCTGCCGCTGAAGAAGGTCGTCGTCATCGACGCCGGCCACGGCGGCCGCGACGTGGGGGCTCGCGGAGCCCAGGGCTTCGAGAAGGACATCAACCTCGCCTCGGCCCTGACCCTGGCCGACCAGCTCAACCGCACGGGGCGCTACAAGGTCGTCCTGACCCGCTCCACCGACGTCTACATCCCGCTCGAGGACCGTGTGCGCGTGGCCCAGCGGGCCGGCGCCGACCTCTTCATCTCGCTGCACTCCGACTCGGGTCCCGAGACCAACCTGGCGGGCGTCAGCGTCTACACCCTGTCCGACAAGGCTTCTCGCCGGGCGACCCAGTTCGTCAGCCAGAACGACTGGTTCATGAAGGCCAGCCTGTCGGGCGACCAGGGCGTGCGCGATATCCTGTTCGACCTGACCCAGAGGGCCACGCGCAACCGCTCGGCGGTGTTCGCGCAGACCCTCGTGTCCAACATCGAGGGCAAGGCGCCGATGCTGCGTCGCAGCCATCGGGATGCCGGCTTCATGGTCCTGCTGGCGCCCGACGTGCCCGCCGTGCTGCTGGAGATGGGCTTCGTCAACAACCCCGACGACGAGGCCCGCCTGCGCGATCCCGCCCAACGTGCGCGCCTGATGCGGGCGGTCACCCAGTCCATCGACGCCCACTTCGGCGGCCAGGTTCGGCTGGCGTCGCGCTGACGCAGCCGGCAGCGCGGGCGTTGGCGCCCGGACCGACACAGGCTAGACGACGGTCTGGAGCCAAAGAGCCCGAGTTAAGTTGACGTCCCCCGCCAGCCCCGAGCCGTCCGCCTCTAAACGGACCCCGGCCCTTCGCCGCCTGGGGGTGCTGGGAATCGCGGCCCTCAGCCTGGTGGCCGTTGCGGCCGTCAGCATGGGGCTCTACGCGGCCTGGCTGTTCCACGACATGCCCGACGCGACCGACCTCGTGGACTACCATCCGCCGACCGCAACACGGGCCTACGCCTGGGATGGGACGCTGATCGGGGAATTCTCGCGCGAGCGCCGGATCTTCGTCCCCTACGACGCGATCCCGCGGCAGACGGCGATGGCGTTTCTGGCGGCCGAGGACCACGGCTTCTTCAAGCATGGCGGAGTCGACGTCGGCGGCTTCGGCCGCGCGATGATGAAGAACGTGGTCAACCTGGCGCAGGGGCGGCGACTGGAGGGTGGCTCGACGATCACCCAGCAGGTGGCCAAGAACATCCTGCTCACCAGCGACCAGACCATCGGCCGCAAACTGAAGGAGGCCATCCTGGCCTCCCAGCTCGAGGCGACCCTCTCCAAGGAGCGGATCCTCGAGCTCTACATGAACGAGATCTGGCTGGGGTACCGCTCCTACGGGGTAGGCGCGGCGGCCTACAACTACTTCGGCAAGTCGGTCAGCGAGCTGACCCTGGCCGAGAGCGCCTACCTGGCAGCCCTGCCGAAGGGCCCAGACAACTACCACCCGCTGCGCCGCAAGGCCGCCGCTCTCGGCCGCCGCAACTGGGTCATCGACCAGATGGCCGATCTCGGCTGGATCACCCGCGCCGAGGCCGACGCGGCGATGAAGGAAGACCTCGTCGTCCAGGCTGCGCCCACGCGCTCCCAGTACCGCGACGCCGACTACTTCGTGGAGGAGGTGCGCCGCATCGCCCTCGACATGAAGGAGCTGGGCGACGAGCGACTGAACGCCGGCGGCTATTACATGCGCACCACCCTCGATCCGGCGCTGCAGAGCGCGGCGAAGGAAGCGCTGATGAACGGGCTCGAAACCTACGACCGCCGCCATGGCTGGCGCGGCGCGTTCGGCCACGTCACCACCCTCGACGGTTGGGAGAAGGTCGCCCGCAAGACCACCAAGCCGCGCGAGCGCCAGGACTGGAAACGCGCCGTTGTCACCAGCGTCGGCGGCGGTTCGGTCCAGGTGCGCACGATCGAGGGTCTCACGGGCTCCATCGCAGGCCAGGATGTCGCCTGGGCGCGGGCCGGGAAGGGGATCGGCACCGGTGACCTGGTGTTCGTCGAGCCCAACAAGGACGGTAGTGGCTTCCGCCTCCGGCAGGTTCCGGCCGTAAACGGGGCCGTCGTGGCCATGGAGCCGTACTCCGGCCGCGTCGTGGCCATGGTCGGCGGCTATTCCTTCTCCCTCTCCAGCTTTAACCGGGCCACTCAGGCGCTGCGTCAGCCCGGCTCCTCCTTCAAGCCGATCGTCTATGCGGCGGCCCTGGAGAGCGGCTACACGCCAGCCTCGACGGTCCTCGACGCCCCGATCACGCTGAAGGGCTATGGCGGCCAGGACTGGAGCCCCGAGAACTACAGCCGCGACTACTACGGCGCCCTCACGCTCCGCCGGGGCCTCGAACTCTCGCGGAACACCATGACCGTGCGCCTCGCCCAGAGCGTCGGCATGACGAAGATCTCCGACCTCGCCGTGCGCCTGGGCGTCACCAAGAAGATGGACAAGGTCCTGGCCATGGCCCTGGGCTCGGGCGAGACGACCGTGTTCCGGATGGCGGGCGCCTATTCCACCTTCGTCAACGGCGGCAAGCTCGTCACGCCGCACCTGATCGAGACGGTCGAGGACCGCAACGGCAAGGTCATCTGGCGGGCCGACCGCCGCGACTGCGACCGCTGCGGCGCGCCGTTCACCGGCGACGCCGAGAGCCCGCGCATCCCGCGTTCCGGCGACCAGGTGATGGATCCGATCACCGCCTACCAGATCACATCGTTCCTCGAGGGCGTGGTCCAGCGCGGCACGGCGACCCAGGCCTCGTCGATCGGCAAGCCGCTCGGCGGCAAGACCGGCACCACCAACGACTACCGCTCGGCCTGGTTCATGGGCTTCTCACCCAAGCTGGTCGTGGGCGTCTACATCGGTTTCGACGACAACCGCAGCCTCGGGAACAACGAAACGGGCAGCGTCGCCGCGGTGCCGATCTTCACCGAGTTCATGGGCAAGGCGCTGAAGGACAAGCCGGCTGAGCCCTTCAAGGCCCCGGCCAACGCCAAGTACGCCATGATCCGCGGTATCCGCGAGGCGTTCCGTCCCGGTACGGAGCCCCAGGGGCCCGCGGCCGGCATGGGGGCTGCGGCCACGCCGTCGGGCCCGCAGCCCTACAACAAGGTCTGGCAGGACGGGATCACGGGCGCGCCGAACGCCGGCGCCGCCGTAGCCCCGCCGCCGCCCCCGCCGCCGAAGAAGAAGGACGACCTGTCCGACTTGTTCTGATCGGCGTCGCGGGCTAGAGCCCGCGGCCCGTACCGGTTCGCCAAGAGCCGGATCACCGCCTTTCGTCGGGCGCGAAGGCCGCCGAACCCGTTTCGGCCGTCGCGTCCTGGATTTTTGGGAGTCTCTCCATGAGAGCGGATGTCGAGGCCGCCAAGGCCGACATCGAGCAGTCGATCGAACTGCTCAGGAGGCGTCTTTGACTGGGAACCTGCCCTCCGTAAACTCGACGAACTGAACGCGCGGGTCGAGGACCCGACGCTCTGGGACAACCCGGCCGAGGCCCAGGCCGTGTCGCGGGACCGCGCCCGCCTGTCGGCGCAGGTCGAGGCGGTGCAGTCGCTGGAGCGCGATCTGGCCGACGCCCTCGGTTACGCCGAACTGGCTGACGAGGAGGGCGACGAAGCCAGCCTCGAGGAGGCGAGAGGCCAGCTCAAGGCGATCAAGGAACGCGCCGCCCGGGCCGAGCTCGAGGCGCTTCTGTCCGGCGAGGCCGACGGCAATGACGCTTACGTCGAAATCAACTCCGGCGCCGGCGGCACCGAGTCCAACGACTGGGCCGGGATGCTGCTACGCATGTACACCCGCTGGGCCAACGCCCACGGCATGGAGGTGGACTTCCTTGAAGAGACCTCGGGCGAACAGGCCGGCATCAAGTCGGTGACCCTGCAGATCAAGGGAACCAACGCCTACGGCTGGCTGAAGACCGAGGCCGGCGTCCACCGTCTGGTGCGGATCTCGCCCTTCGACGCGGCGGCCAAGCGGCACACCAGCTTCGCCTCGGTGTGGGTCTATCCGGTCGTGGATGACACCATCGAGATCGACATCAACCCGGCCGACGTCCGCACCGACACCTACCGGGCCTCGGGCGCCGGCGGCCAGCACGTGAACAAGACCGACTCGGCGGTGCGCCTCACGCACATCCCGACCGGCATCGTGGTGGCCTGCCAGACCCAACGTTCGCAGCACCAGAACCGCGACCAGGCCTGGAAGATGCTGAAGGCCCGCCTCTACGAGGCCGAGCTGGAGAAGCGCGAGGCGGCGCAGCAGGCGCTGGAGGACCAGAAGACGGACATCGGCTGGGGCCACCAGATCCGCAGCTACGTCCTGCAGCCCTACCAGATGGTCAAGGACCTGCGGACCAACGTCGAGACCTCCGACACCCAGGGCGTGCTGGACGGCGACCTCGACGACTTCATGGGCGCGGCTCTGGCCCAGCGCGTCGGCGCGACGCGGGAGGGGTAGGGCTACTCCGCCGCCACCACGCTCAGCGCCGGGGCTTCCAGGGCGGGCGTCTCGGGGCGGATCAGCGCGAGGCTGCGGCCCTCGAAGTGGGCCCCGGCCTCGATGGCGAGTTCGGTATGGCTGATGTCGCCGTCCACCCTAGCGGTGGACCAAAGCTTGACCCGGCGGGCGCAGATCACGCCGGCCACGCGGCCGCGGACCTCGACAGAGTCGGCGTGGATGGCGCCGGTCACCGCGCCGGTCTCGCCGATCACGAGATGCCCGACCCGCAGGTCGCCCTCGACGGCGCCGTCGAGGTGCAGGTCGCCGGCGGTCTCCAGGTCGCCGCGGATGCGGACGCCCTCGGCCACCAGCGAGGCCATGGACAGCTTGCGTCCGGCGTCCGCCGGCTCAGTCGCCTTGTGTGGCTTGGAGAACATACTGCCCGGCCTTCAGGAAACGGCCCGGGTTCTGGGCCCGACCGTTGACCCATACCTCATAGTGAAGGTGGGTCCCAGTCGAACGGCCCGTAGAGCCCATCGCCGCGATTCTCTGCCCAACCGCGACGCGCTGGCCGCGCTGGACCGCGAAGCCGGAGAGGTGAGCGTAACGGGTCTTCAGGCCGCGGCCGTGGTCGATCTCCACCACGTTGCCGTAGCCCGAGCGCTGGCCGACGTAAGACACGACGCCGGGGCCGGTCGCGAAGATCGGCGTGCGGTGGGCGCCCGAGAAGTCGAGGCCCGAGTGGTAGGCCGGCCGGCGGGTGAAGGGATCGAAGCGCACGCCGAAGCCGCTGGTCTGGGCGCCGGCGGCGGTGGGCCGCTGGATCGGCAGGTCCTGCGCGGCCTCGGTCAGCGCCTGGGCCTCATTGAGATCGCGGGCGGCGCGCTGGATGCGCACCGCGAAGTCGTCATCCACGTCCAGCACGGCGGCCAGGGCGCGGGGATCCTTGGATTCGATCAGCGGCCCGCCCAGCGAGCCGCCGCGGTCGGTGAATGTGGACGGCTGCAGGCCGGCCATGCGGAACGCCAGCCGCAGCCGGTCGGCGCGGCTCTTGGCGTAGCTGTCGGCGGCCTCCAGGAGTTGTTCCTGGCCGATGCGCACCATCTCGACCCGCCGCACGGGCGCGGCGTCGGCGTTGCTGGCGAGCGCCCGGTTGATCGCCGGGGTCAGGGCTTCGGCGGCGCCTGGGGCGCCCTTCATGTCGGTAAGCAGCAGGGCGAGGGCGGCGTGGCGCTTCTCGATCGCGGCCGCCATGTCGTCATTGGCGCCAGACGCGGCGTTGAGCCGGGCCATCGCGCTGTCGAGCCGCGCCTGGCGGTCGGCCACGTAGCGTTCGGACTGGGCCTTCAGCCGCGCGATCTCGCGGTCGGCGGCCGACACCGACAGGATGTTCACCAGCATGGCGGCGGTGGACACGCCCATCCAAAGGGCCGCGCCCGCCACCCCGCTGGCGATCACCAGCTGCTTCTTGGTGCTGAGAACGAACGCCTTCATGGCGCCGCCGGAGCGCACATAGAGGTGCCGTTCAGGAAACAGCTCGACGAGCGAGCGGCGAAGCTGCGCCAGGCGGTTCATGCGTAGGCTGTAGTCCCCTGACCCCGTAAGGACCCGGCGATATGCGACGACTTTTTCCCGGCAGGCAACCCGGAACGGGCGAATTGCGCCCGATGGCGACGCCTTGCCACGTGGTTAATATCGATTAACGGAAAGGCCGCCCCGTCGCCCTCCGCTTTCAGCCGCCCTTGACCGCCGCCAACACGGCCTCGGCGTGGCCGGGCACCTTCACCTTGCGCCAGATCTTCGCGATCTGGCCGTCGCGGATCAGGAAGGTGGAGCGGTCGATCCCCATGTACTTGCGTCCATAGAGGCTCTTCTCAACCCACGAGCCGTAGCGCTCGACCACCTGGCCCTCGGGGTCCGAGGCGAGGGCTATCCCCAGTCCGTACTTGGCGGTGAACTTCTGGTGCGCGGCGAGGCTGTCCTTCGAGACGCCGATCACCGTCGCCCCGGCCTTGGCGAACTCTGGCGCGAGCTCGGTGAACGCCTGCGCCTCCTTGGTGCAGCCCGAGGTGTCGTCCTTCGGATAGAAGTAGAGCACGAGGGTCTTGCCCGCGAAGTCCGACAGCCGCACGCGGCCGCCGGGGGTCTCGAGGTCGAAGTCGGGCGCCGCGGCGCCTTCGGTCACGTCGGTCATTCCGCTCTCCTTAGACCGGCTTCACGAGCACGATCTTCTTCTTGCCAACCTGCACTTTGAACGCGCCGAGTTCAGGAAGCAGCCGGTCGTAGCTCAGCATTTCGTCGGACGTCATTCGGCGGTCGTTGATGGAGACCCCGCCGCCCGCAATGAGCCTGCGGGCCTCACCAAGGGAGCCCGCAAGACCAGCCTCCTTCACAAGTGCTGCAGTCGAACGCGCGTTCGGAAACCCAGCTCGCGATACCTCCACGACCGGCAGGTCTGAAGAGATTTGCCCCCGCTCAAACAGATCCTGCGCCGCCGCCGCGGCCTTCTCGGCCTCGGCGGCGCCATGCAGCATCCGGGTGGCCTCGTTGGCGAGCACCTTCTTGGCCTCATTGATGCCGGCGCCCGGCAGGGCCTCCAGCCGCGCAATCTGGTCGAGCGGCAGGTCGGTGAACAGGCGCAGGAACTTGCCGACGTCGGCGTCCTCGGTGTTCCGCCAGAACTGCCAATAGTCGTAGGGGCTGCGCATGTCGGCATTCAGCCAGACCGCGCCGGCCGCCGACTTGCCCATCTTCGCCCCCGACGAGGTGGTCAGCAGTGGCGTCGTCAGGGCGAAAGCCGATTTCTGGTCCATCCGGCGGACCAGCTCGACGCCGTTGATGATGTTCCCCCACTGATCCGAGCCACCCATCTGCAGCTGCACGCCGCGGGTGCGGTTCAGGTGCAGGAAGTCGACCGCCTGCATCAGCATGTAGTTGAACTCGAGGAACGTCAGCGGCTGCTCGCGCTCAAGCCGGAGCTTCACGGAGTCGAACGTCAGCATCCGGTTGACCGTGAAGTGCGGCCCGTACTCGCGCAGGAACTCGATGTAGCCGAGCTTCGAGAGCCAGTCGTCGTTGTTGACCATCACCGCGTCGGTCGGGCCGTCGCCAAAGGTCAGGAACTTCTCGAACACCGTCCGGATGCTGGCGATGTTGGCCGCGATATCGGCCTCGGTCAGCAGCTTGCGGCTCTCGTCCTTGCCCGACGGATCGCCGACCTTGGTCGTGCCGCCCCCCATCAACACCACCGGCTTGTGCCCGGCCTGCTGCAGGCGGCGCAGCATCATGATCGAGATGAGGTTGCCCACGTGCAGGCTCGGCGCCGTGGCGTCGAACCCGACGTAGGCGGTCACGATCCCGCCGGCCGCGGCGGCGTCCAGCTCGTCCGGGTGGCTCACTTGATGGATGTAGCCGCGCGCCTGCATGGTCTTCAGGAACTCGGACTTGAACGCGGGCTCGGACATCGCGGGCATCTCAGTTGACGGTGGCGCGCGCTCTAGCACGGCCGGATCGGAGATTTCGAGGGACATGGCGGACTCCTTTGAAGGCGGAGGCCGGCGGGTCCTGATTGTCGGGAGGTCGCGCCGGCCGTTGAAGGGCAGGCGCGAGGGATCGGACGCCTGCTAGAGGGGCAGGCGGTAATAGCGGCCGGTGCGGGCGGCAGGTCCGATCATCGCGGGCTAGCTAGCGGTCCTCGGACATGGCAGTCAAGCTCGCATGCTCGTGCTGGGATTCATGACCGGGACCTCGCTGGACGCCGTCGACATGGCCGTCCTGGAGACCGATGGCGTCGCGATCCAGGCGTTCGGCCCGGCGGACGAGCGTAAGCTCACCGACGCCTTGCGCGACGTGCTGATCGAGACGACCCGTCAGGCCCTGGCGTGGGAGCGCGGCGCGCCCGAGCCGGCCATCTTCCGGCACGCCGCCGAGATGGTCGCCGAGGAGCACTTCGCCGCCGCCGAGGCTTTCCTGCATGCCAACGACCTGTCCTGGCCCGATCTCGACCTGATCGGCATGCACGGCCAGACCGTGCTGCATGAGCGGCCGCGGAACGGCGTTTCCGGCCGGACGGTCCAGCTC
>JBKOYY010000043.1:0-14912 GCA_046725615.1 Pseudomonadota bacterium | reverse complement strand
CGCTGGAGGTCCAGCGCCAGGCGTTCGGCGCGGGAGGGGAGGATGCCGGCGCCGATCGCCCCGGTGACGGCGGCCTGCGCGGGCGTCGCCGCGGGACGTCCCTCGGCCCCGTCCTTGCGGGCCGTGGGCATGTGGAAGCCGAGCGCCATGACGCAGGCGCCCATCACGAGCGCGGCCTGGCCCGCCGCGAAAACGAAAATCAGGGCGGCGGTGCTGATCGCGGTCTGCGGGTTGAGCTGCATCGCCAGTCGCTGGGTCGAGAGCTCGGCCACCCAGGGTTCGATGACGGTCAGCATCAACACGAGCAGCAGCCAGCCCACCAGCGGCGTGAGGGCGGCGGCCAGCATGGCGCGAACCCAGCCGACGAAGATCCCGCGCGTGGCGGCCATCAGGGCCATGGCGATGAAGATCGGCCCCACGGCGGTGAGGATCCCGATGGCCAGGGTCGCCGCCGAGATCACCCCGACGCTGGAGAAGAACAGCGCGCCGCTGGCCAGCGAGACCGCCTCGGCGGCCGCGGCCTGCGGGCTGGCGTAGGCCTTGGCGTCGACGCCGGCCTGCTTGCCGAACACGGCCGAGACCTGCGTGAGCTCGTTGTAGACGGTCTCGAGGCCGGTCACAGGATCGGCGGCGAGGGCGGACCGGCTCTCCGCCGTCCAGGGCGACGACGCGATCGAGGCGATCTCGAGCGGGGCCCGGTCCGCCATGTCGAAGACCAGCGTCTGGAAGGTGGACCAGCTCGTCACCAGGGCCAGGATCACCCCGATCCGGAGGGCGATGCCGGGCGCGTCCGACAGCCGCGCATCGCCCTGGGCGAACAGCAGCCGCCAGCCGATCAGCGCCACGTAGACGGTCAGCAGGACCGTCAGCGCCGTCTGGAAGACGCCGGAGCCGGTGGTCAGCGCCATGTAGCCGCCCTGGGCGTAGGCCCGGGTCTGGCAGTCGATGGTCGCCAGGACGCCGCGGATGACGCCGTCGTCGACGACTGAGGCGCAGGAGCCGTTCATGCCGCGCTGCGTCCTTCCATGAAGGGGGGCAGCCAGTCCGAGGGCGCATCGCCGACCTCTGCGCGCAGGGCGTCCAGGCGGCGCACGGCGCGCTCGGTGCCGGCGAGGACCGCGAGCTCGCCTGTCAGTCCGGTGAGATCCAGGCGGGCGACGACGCTGTGGTCGCCGCGCTTGATGAGGAAGCAGCGGGAGGTGTCGGGCAGGCTGCGAACGAGCTCGAACTCGTGTTCGGAGAGGCCGAAGCCGTCCACGTAGTCCGAGGCCTTCGCCCGGGCGTTGGGGAAGAAGATCTGGGTGGCGGCCTGCTCGATGATCGCCGAGGCGATGCGGCTGTCGAGGGCGTCGGAGGCGCTCTGGGTGCAGAAGCCGACCAGGCCGTTGCGCTTCCGGATCGTCTTTTCCCAGTCCTTGATGCGGCGCATGAACACCGGGTCGTCCAGCACCTTCCAGCCCTCGTCGACGACGAAGATGGCGGGGCTGCCGTCCAGCCGCTGCTCGAGGCGATGGAACAGGTACATCATCGCCGGGATGCGGATGATCGGGGAGTCCAGCAGCTTCGTCATGTCGAAGCCGAGAACGCGGGTCTCGATGTCGAGCAGGTCGTCTGGATTGTCGAACAGCCAGGCGTGGTCGCCGCCCTCGCACCAGGCCGAGAGGCGCGAGGCGAGGTCGCCCGCGCTGGGCCGGCGCGCGCCGCGGAACAGTTCGCGCAGGTAGCGCAGGCGCCGATGGCTCGGCGGCTGGGCGAAGTTGGCGTCGATCGCATCGGCGATCATCGCCCGGTCCTCGGCGTCGAGCACGCCGCCCTCGGCCGTGAGGAGCTGGGCCACCCATTCCCCCAGGAAGGCGCGGTTGGCCGGGGTGTCCGCCAGGGCCAGCGGATTGAATCCGGTCGGCTCGCCGGGCGACAGCACATCGTACCGGCCGCCGATGGCGCGGATGAAGGGTTCGGCCCCGCGGTCCTTGTCGAAATAGGCGATGCGCGGCTTCAGCCGCTCGGCCTGGGCCAGCAGAAACGTCAGCAGGACCGTCTTGCCCGAGCCCGACGGGCCGATGCAGGTGAAGTTGCCGAGGTCGCCCTGGTGGAAGTTGAAGTGGTAGGGGCCGAAGGCGGTGGTCTCGAGGACCGCGATGGCCGGCCCCCAGTGATTGCCGTCGGCCTGACCGGTCGGGTGATTGTGGAAGCTGGCGAGCCCGGCGAAGTTGCCGGCCGAGATCAGGCCCTTGCGGGCGATGAACTTCAGGTTCCCGGGAAACTGGGCCCAGAACGCCGGCTCGAGGTTCACGTCCTCCCGCACCGCCACCGCGCCGGCCTCGGCGAGGGCGGACTGCACGTCGGCGACTGCGAAGTCGAGGTCGTCCAGGCTTTCGGCGCGGGCGAGGATCGTCAGATGGTGTTCGCCATAGGCGGCGCGGCCGGCGCCTACATCGTCTCGGGCCTGGGCCAGTTCGGCGCGGAGGCTGAAGGCGTCGTCCTCGGCGGCCTTCAGCCGGCGAAGCGCCAGGCCCATGCGGTCGAGGGCGGCCTGCCGGTCCACGAAGGCGAAGCTCTCGGTGAGCACCATCTCCATCGGCAGGCGCAGGACGCCGTCGAGCAGGCCGGGGGCGGTGCGGGCCGGATAGTCCTTCAGCGAAATCATGGCGCCGAACGCGCCGTCGCCACCCGAAAGCGGGCCGAACTCCATGGCGTCGAAGCCGAAGCTCAGTCGGCGCGTGGCAATGGCGTTGGAAAGGTCGCCGGTGGGGTTCAGGACCGGCCGCATGTCGCCGGTCAGCAGAAGGCTGAGGAACTCGGCCGGCTCGGACCGCTGGACGCCGCCGGGCCCGCTGTAAAGACCGAGCGTGCGGGCGCCATAGGGGGCGAGAGCGGCGGCGAAGGCCTCGCGCGTCGCATGCAGCTCGCGCAGGTCGCGCGTGATGTCCGCGTCGCGGGCGCGGGGGCCCTTGAGGATCCGCTCGATGATGCCGGCGCTGCCCTGGGTGCGGCGCAGAACCAGGGTCAGGAAGATGTCGTTCACATACAGCCGGCGGCTGGCGAGCTGTTCGCGCCAACGGCGGTCGAGCTCGGCGCAGAACGGCTCCTCCGGTGCGGGCGGGAAGGCGGGGGTCACCCGCCGGCGGACCACGTGGTGGTAGATGGCCAGGCGCGAGCTGGCGGCGCCGCGGAGAACGGTCTCGCGGATCGCCTTGCGATAGTTCAGCTCGTCGTCGGCCGCGGTCTCGAAGGGAAAGCCGGCCAGATGCAGCGTCTGGACCAGCAGGCCGTCGCGGGTGCGCAGCGTGGCGTCGTCGACGTGGCCGACGAACGGCAGGCGATCGCCCACCGCGACCTCGCGGGGCGCCAGCACCTTGGCGGCGGCGGTGGTGAGGAAGGTGGCGTTCATGGCCGGTACGAGTTGCCGCCCCAGAAGCTGAAGTTCTTCACCCGCGGACAGGTCCGCAGGCGCGTCATCCAGAGGTCGAAGAACCGCGGCTCACGCAGCGAGCCGACATAGCCGATGGCGTGCAGCACCACCGCGATGCCGAGCACCCAGAACGAGCGGGTGATGAGGAAGGCCTCGCCGGTGACGATCAGGTTCAGCACGGCGTAGGGATAGGTGACGCCGCCGATCATCTGCGGCCGCGTGAGCGCCGCGAACACCGGATCGGAGGCCAGCCGGCTCACCTCACATGCCTCCCGCGAGGCTGCGAATGCCGGCGACGATGGACACGGCGCCGAAGATGATGAAGGCGCCCACGATGACGGTGAGGCCGCGCTTCCAGTCGATCCGGCCGGTGAGCATCAGGAAGCCCACGGCGGCGACGGCGATGACGGCGGCGGTCGTCGCAACATTGCCGAGCAGCGTGCCTTGCACCCAGTTGAGCGCGGCCAGGATCGGCGAGGAACCGGCCGGATCGGTCTGGGTCTGGGCGTGAGCCGGGGCGGCCGAGAGGGCCGCAAGGGCGGTCAGGGAAAGAAGCTTCTTCATGTCCTCACTCAGCGCGGAGCGCCCACGGCCCCAGCGGCCGCCAGGCGCGTCAGGATCGCGCGCACGTAATTCTGGGTTTCGGCATAGGGGGGCACGCCACCGTAGCGAGCCACCGCCTCGGGGCCGGCGTTATAGGCGGCCAGGGCCAGGCGGACGTCGCCGAAGCGCCGCATCTGCTGGGCCAGATAAGCGGCGCCGCCCTCGATGTTGCCTCTGAGGTCCGCCGCATCGACGCCGAGCTGGCTGGCCGTGGCCGGCATCAGCTGCATCAGGCCGCGGGCGCCCTTCGGCGAGACGGCGCGGTGGTCGAAGCGCGACTCCTGCCACGCGACCGCCTCGACGAGCTGCGCCGGGACGGCATGGCGGATGGAGGACTCCTGGATCAGCCGGGAAATGTCTTCAGGCGCGACACGCGCCGGGACCGTTGCGGGCGGGGAGATGGCCTGGGCGCCGGTGTCGGTGTGCAGGGTGGGGCCGGAATAGGTGGTGACGCTGCCGTCGTCGCCGATGGACAGCACCTGGGCGGCGGCCGTCGACGGCGCCGAGAGCGGCGCGAGGGCCAGCAACGCGGCGCAGGCGGCGGCGGCCGCACTTCCTACTGCTGTACTGCGCGCCATTGCCCGCCTCGTTCCGACCCCAAAAGTCTAGCCACCGCCCGGCGGCGAAGCCAGATCGCTTTTGTCGCGCCCCTCAAGACCTCAGAACGATGACAGTGTGATGACTGTCGGGAGCGACTCTGCGTCTTCCCTGCGCGGCCCGCGTCCTGCCGCCGGAATGCGCCGTCAGCCTACACAGGACTGTCACGAGTCCTTCGATCGAGTGTCGCAACCGCCGCCTAGAAGGGCGCGGGGGCGAAATCGAGGCCGCGAGGTTTCCGGCCGGTGTCTCCCCCTTCGCGCCTGGACCGTAGAGACGGTGGAGACTTCCGAATGACAGCCCTCGACACGCTGAAGCCGCTCGCCATGACGGCGATCGCCACGCTGCTCCTCACCGCCTGCAGCGGCGGCGGCTCCAAGGTCGCCTCGCCGGGCGACGGCCAGTTCGCCAGCGGCGGCACGGGCGGGTCGACCGGCGGCACGGGCGGCAACGGCCAGGCCTCGTCCGACTGCCCGACCGGCTTCATCAACCTGGGCACCATCGCCAACGGCACGCTGCGCTCGTGCGGCATCCCGCGCCTCGTCACCGGCTCGCTCACCATTCCGTACCGCCCCGGCACGGCCTACCGCATCGACGGCAAGGTCGAGGTCGGCCAGGATCGCGGCCCCGACGCCCAGAACCCGCGCACGGGGACGACCGCCGGCGTTCTGACCATCGAGCCGGGCGTAACCATCTTTGGCGGCGTCGCCGAGTACCTCGTGGTGAACCGCGGCTCGCAGCTGGTCGCCGACGGCACGGCCTCGCGCCCGATCATCTTCACCAGCCTCAACGACCTGAACGGCGGGCCTGAGCTGTCGGGCCAATGGGGCGGCATCGTCATCGCCGGCCGGGCCCCGATCAACCGCTGCCCCCCGAACACCACGGCCTTCCCGTCGAACGCGGCGACCTGCGAATTCCGCTTCGAGGCGATCCAGACGATCAACTGGGGCGGCAACGCGCCGACCGAATCGAGCGGCGTCCTGCGGTACGTCCAGGTGAAGGAGGCCGGCTACGAGGTCGCGCCGAACGAAGAGCTGAACGGCATCACCTTCGGCGGCGTCGGCAGCGGCACGACCATAGATTTCGTCCAGGTGCACGGCTCGGCCGACGACGCCGTCGAGTTCTTCGGCGGCACGGTCAACGCCCGCCACCTGGTGCTCGACCAGTACGACGACGACGGCATGGATACCGACGAGGGCTTCTCGGGCGCCATCCAGTTCGCCGTGATCTTCACCGACAACCCGACCGAGGAGTCCCGCTGCTTCGAGGCTTCCACGGGCGGCTCGACGTTCAACGGCGCGCCGCTGCTGCGCTCGCGGCCGAAGATCTCGAACTTCGTCTGCCGCCAGGGCCTGGCGACCACCAACTTCGACACCCGCCAGCACCAGGGCATCGTCCTGAACTCGGGCACGGGCTACGATTTCCTGAACGGCGTGGTCTACTCGGCCAACACCCGGATCCCCTGCCTCGACATCGACGACGCAGCGACCGTCGCGGCGCCCGCGCCGACCTTCCGCTCGGTGGCCTTCGCCTGCGGCGCCGGTCCGTTCCGCACCACCGACAACAACCAGGACGCGGCGGCCGAGCAACTCTTCAGCGCCGGCTCGAACAACATCGCGACCGGCTTCACGCCCACCTTCAGCCAGGTGTTCATCAACGGCGGCAACGAGAGCGGCCGGGTGGCCACCAACCCGACCTCGGTGTCCCCGTTCTTCCTGAACGTGTCCTACATCGGCGCCGTCTCGGGCCCGAGCGACACCTGGTACGTGGGCTGGACCTGCGGCCTCGCCGGCGCGGCGTCCTGCTGATCGCGGCGATCGCGGGCGGCGGAGAAAACCCTCCGCCGCCCGATCCCTTTCCTTCCGACGAAGGCCTGACACACCGATGAAAGCCACCATTCGCAATCTCAGCGCGCTGCTGCTCGCCGGGACCGCGCTGACCGCCTCGCTGCCCGCCATCGCGCTGGCCGCCCCGGACGACGAAGCCGCCGCCGCCGCGCCGGACACCGAGGTCGACGAGGTCGTCGTGAAGGGGAGGTTCATCCCCGACCAGATCCGCGACACCCCCGAGGTCGCCAACTTCCTCACCGTCGAGGACATCCAGCGGGCCGGCGACGACACGGCCGCCCAGGCGCTGACCCGGGTCAGCGGCCTGTCGCTGGTTTCCGGCAAGTTCGTCTATGTCCGCGGCCTCGGCGAGCGGTACTCGCAGGCGCTTCTGAACGGCTCGCCGCTGCCGAGCCCCGAGCCGCTGCAGAGGGTGGTCCCGCTGGACCTCTTCCCGGCCTCGATCCTGGCCGGCACCTCGGTCCAGAAGACCTATTCGGCCAACTATCCCGCCGAGTTCGGCGGCGGCGTGATCGACCTGCAGACGATCGGCGTGCCCGACAAGCCCTATCTGAACATCGGCGTTGGGACGACGTACGACAGCGAGACCACCGACAAGCGCGGGCTCACCTACTACGGCGCCAAGACGGACGAGTGGGGCTTCGACGACGGCGCCCGCAAGCTGCCCGTCGGCGTGCGCCAGTTCGCCGCCACGCGGCCGGTGGTGTTCACCGGCTCGGCCAACGGCCTCACCCAGGATCAGTACAAGGCGATCGCGCGCAGCTTCAACAATGCGCCGATCAACCTGATCCAGTCGAAGAAGCTGGATCCGAACGGCAGCGTCGACATCTCCGCCGGCCGCTCCTTCGAGACCGACTACGGCCGTTTCGGGGTGGTGGGCGTGCTGGGCTATCGGAACAGCTGGCTGAACCGCGAAGGCGTGCGCCAGACGACCCTTCCGGACCTGGGCGGCATCGCGCTGGCGACGGACGCGCGGTTCCAGGCCACGCAGAACGACATCGCCTGGAACGGGCTCGGCGGCCTGGCCTGGCAGACGGACGACCACGAGGTCCGTTACATGGGCCTGTGGATCCGCTCGACGTCGAAGCGGGCGCGGATCACCGAGAACACGCCGCTGTCGCAGAACAATTCGAACGTGAACGGCTATGCCACCGAGTGGTACCGGCGCGAACTGCAGCTCAACCAGCTGTCGGGCAAGCACGCGTTCGGCGACCTGAACATAGAATGGCGCGGCACCTATGGCCGGACGACCCGCGAGGCGCCGTACGAGCGGTCGTACCGCTACGGGCTCGGCGCCAACGGCCAGCGCACCGCGCTGCTGTCGGGAGCGAACCAGCTCGTGTCGTTCTCGGATCTCGACGAGAACATCGGCTCGGCCAACATCGACCTGCGCTACCAGCTGCCGTTCACCTTCGTGCGGCAGGCCGAGCTGCGGATGGGCTACGCCTGGCAGAAGAACGACCGCAGCTCGGTGCGGCGCGACTTCACCTACGACCAAGGGCGCAACTGGGACCCGGCGCGGTACGGGACGGAGCGGATCGACTACCTGGTCTCGGATCGCAACATCAACGACGAGATCGTGGTTCTGCGCGAGCTCTCGGGCTCGGCGCTGACCGGCGATGCGGCGCAGTATGAGGCCGGTCTCAAGGTCAACGCCGGCTACGTCCAGATCGACTCCGAGATCCGGCCGCTGCTCCGCGCCGGCGTCGGCCTTCGCTACGAGGACGCCGACGAGACCATCCGCACGCTGGACATCTTCGCCCCGGGCGCGGCGCCGCTGTTCAAGCGCACGATCTCGGAGAGCTACGTCCTGCCCACCGCGACGCTGACCTGGAACTTCGCCGAGGACCAGCAACTGCGCGCCGGCGTGTCGAAGACCATCGGGCGGCCCCAATTCCGCGAGCTCGCGCCCCAGCGCTACCGCGACAGCGAGACCGACCGGATCCTCACCGGCAACCCGTTCCTGGAAGACACGCGATTCACCAACTACGACCTGCGGTACGAGTTCTATTTCGACCGCGGCCAGTTCCTCACCGTCGGCGCCTTCTACAAGGACCTGAAGAAGCCGGTGGAGAACCTGGCGGTGCTGGGGTCGGACGGGAATTTCCAGCAGACGTTCTACAACGCCCCCAAGGCCCAGATTTACGGCGCCGAGGTGGAGCTGAAGAAGTACTTCGAACACGAGTTCGGCGTCGGCTGGCTGAACAGCAAACGGTGGCTGCTGGCCGTGAACTACACCTACAGCTCCTCCAAGCTGAAGGTCGGTTCGGGCGACACGATCGTGCTCAACACGACGGGCGTCCGCACCACGCCGGCCGCCAGCGACTACCTGAAGGACGGCGAGCGCATGCAGGGCCAGTCGGACCACATCGCCAACCTGCAGTTCGGGTTCGAGGACGACGACGCCAATTCGCAGGCCACGCTGCTGGTGAGCTACGCCAGCAAGCGCGTCTCGGCGCGGGCCAGCAGCATCGACCTGCCGGATCTCCAGCAGGACCCCGGCGTGCGACTGGACTTCGTGTACCGGAAGACCTTCGTGGTCATGGACCACGAGCTCGCCGCCTCGTTCGAGGCCCGCAACCTGCTGGGCACGGACGCCGAGGAGTACCAGGAGGCCGGCGGAAAGCGGTTCGACACCAACAGCTACGCCCTGGGCACCACCGTCTCGTTCGGCCTGACCGCGCGGTTCTGACCGCACGCCTCACCAGTCGGGCTCTAGATGGCCGGCTCCGTCTTCCTGGCGGGGCCGGCTTTTCCTTGGGCGGATGGCTGGGCGTGGAGGGCGTTCAGGGGGCTGGCACGGCGCCGGGCGAGAAGTCGGCGAGCGAGCCGGCGGCGGGATCGTCATCGCCGTCGGGGGAGGCCTGCCGGAGCAGGGCGGCGACCTCGCTGGGCGCCAGGCGGAACAGAAGCCCGATCGCGCGGATCGAATGGCCGCGTCGGTGCATCTCGCGGGCGAACTTGAGCTGGTGCTGGGTGAGGGGGGAGCCGTGCGAGCGGGCGCGCCGGCGGACGGTCTGCGCCGTGGGCCGGCGGCTCTCGTAGTCGGCCAGCAGCGCGAGGACGCGGGGAATCGGTCCGTCGGGCGCCAGAGTCTCGATCCGGGTCCCGCCGACGATCCGGAGGGTCACGCCCGCCTCGAACAGCCGCCGCAGCAGTCGAGCCAGCCCCCCCGTGGTCTGGTCGAAGGCTTCGAGCCCATGAACGAGAATTTCGTCGCCGGCGTCCAGGCGTTCCAGTTTGCGGCGCAGCGCCTGGGGATTGGCGACCAGGGGGTGGCCTTCGTCGAGGATCAGGTCGCAGCCCGCGGCCTCGATCAGACGACGCTGGAGGCTGGGCGGCGGCAGGTCTGACGAGATGCGGACGACGCCATAGCGCATCCTCGGACGGCTCCCCTTGCGGACATCCCGTTATGCGAGGCGGCGGCGACACTTCCGTGAAACTTGCGCGCGGCTTGGATGACAGCGCGCAGTGAGGGTGTCAGGGGGCCGGAAGGTCCCTCAGCGGCAGGGGGCGCCCCTGCGGTTCGACCGACGGAGTCTCCAGCTTCGGAAGCAGGTCGTCGTAGCGCGGGAGCTCGGACTCGCTCGGCGAGAGCGGGGCGGGCGGCTCGCTGGCCCGCGCCGCAGCGATCATGGCCCGCGCGGCGTCGATCACCACGTCCGGCCGGTCGATCATCACCAGGTGGGACGAGAACACGGTGCGTTGCCAGCCCAGCCGGAACTGGGCGGCGAGCGCCTGATGCTGCAGCTCCAGGAGCGAGCCGGGCTGCGGGTAGAGCACCCGCGGCGCGGCGTTGGCGGTTTCGGAGGCGGTGATCACGTAGGTCGGCACGTCATCCAGCAACCCGCCAAGGCGCAGGACGTCGGCGGAGGTCTCTCCGAAGATCTCGTCGAGTTCGGACAGGCGGTTGCGCCAGCGCTCTACCCGTTGCGCGGGCGGGGCGCCCGCTGCCTCCGGAACCTGCCGGGCGCAGTCGGCCGGAGCCGCCCCTCCGCCGGCCGTTTCGACCTCGGCCGCGCCGAGGCAGCGCTGGAGCCGGGCGCGGATGCCGCCGAGACCATCTTCGCCGGAGGCGGCGCGACGCTGTTCGACTGTGGGGTCCAGGAGCACGAGCCCGGCGGTCTCGCCGGCGTGCCGGGCTGCGAACAGCCTCGCATAGAGGCCGCCGGCCGAGTGTCCGACGACGAGGTAGGGCCCCGGGATCCGGGCCGCCTTCAGCGCCTGGTCGAGGTCTCGCACGATCGCCGCGCCGTCGCGGGGCAGGGGGCCGGGGTCGCTGAAGCCGTAGCCGGCGCGGTCATAGGCGCAGACGCGCGTGTCGCGGGCGAGCGCCGGCTGGACCTTGAACCACGCGCCTGCGCCGGCGCCGAACCCCGACTCCAGGATCACCGTCGGCGAGCCGCGCCCGCTGCAGCGCAGGTTGATTCGCCGGGCGTCGGGCAGGTCGACGAGCTGACCCGGCCGCTCAGGCGGGGGTTGGCCGTGCGCGCCCTGGGGGGCGCAGCCTCCGGCCGTCGCGAGCAGCAGCAGGAAGACTCCGCAGCCCCTCATGCTCGCGCGCCATCCGCCCTGCCGTTGCTGTCGCCGCGCCATCACCCGCAAGGGCTACCATGACTCCGGCGATTTCAGGACGGCACGCAAATTGCTCCCCGGTCCGTGGTCGTCACGGGCTCGCGCGGGAATTGCACATCGCGGGCGGCGTGATAGGTAGCAGTTGGCTGTATGCGGAGGACACGGGTGGAAACGGTCTACGATTGGGTCACCGTGGCGATCTTCGGGGGACTGGTTGTGCTGTTCCTGCACAGGTCGGTCCAGCCGGGCGAGCCGCAGGATCATATCCTCCAGTACCTGCCGCCGTCGCTAGGCTGCATGGCGGCCAACTGGGTCGGCAACCCCAAGCCGGACGGCATGGGCAACGGCCTGCTGTCGTTCCTGATCGTGCTCGGCGTGCTGGTCTATATCGCCATCGTGCTGAAGCCCTTCGGCCTGGACTTCAAGTTCCCGAAGCGCTGATCACCTGACCGCGCCGCTGTCGCCGAGCAGGCACGGCGCGGTGCGCAGGATGATCGACAGGTCGAGCCAGAACGACTGGCGCTCAACATATTCCAGATCGAGCTGCACGCGGCGGCGGACGTCCTCGGGGGTGTCGACCGGACCGCGCGAGCCGTTGACCGCTGCCCAGCCAGTGAGGCCCGGCTTGATGCGATGACGGTGGGCGTAGGTCTCGACCAGCTTTGAGGCCTCGGCGCCGCCGCTGAGCATGCCGATGGCGTGCGGGCGGGGGCCCACGATCGACATCTCGCCAGTGATGATGTTGAAGATCTGCGGCAGCTCGTCGAGGCTGGTCTTCCGGATGAAGCGGCCCACACGGGTGACGCGGTCGTCGTCGGCGGTGACCTGGCGGGCGGCCTTCTGGTCGGTGGCCTCCACTCGCATCGAGCGGAACTTCCAGACCACGATTTCCTCGTTCATGTAGCCGTGGCGGCGCTGGCGGAAGAAGATCGGGCCCGGGCTGTCGAGGCGTATCGCCAGGGCCACGGCGGTCATCAGCGGCGCCAGGGCGATGAGCGCCATGACGCTCAGGGTGAGATCCATGACGCGCTTGGCGAAGAGATAGCCCGAGCGCGCCTTGGGCCCGGTGAGCTGCATGAGGTCGAACTCCGCGATCCGGCCCACGGCCTCGGCCGCGGTCTCGTCGTCGGTGTCCTCGAGCAGCAGCGAGATGGGGTTGGGGATCGGCGCGAGCCGCTCCAGCAGCTGGGCGATCCGGGCGCTCGCCTTGGGCGGCACGGTCACCACGATGCGGTCGACGTAGGGCAGGATGCGGTGGTCGATCAGGTCGGCGGTCTTGCCGAGGACCGGCACGCCGCAGACCTCCGGGCCGACCCGTTCCCGGCGGTCGTCGAACACGCCCAGGATATTGACGTCGCGGGTGCGCAGTGCGCGCCGGATCAGACGCTGCGCCGCGGGCGTGCCGCCGACGATGATGAGGTTCGGCGTCAGGTGGCCCTGGCGGCGGAGGCGACGCAGGACGAAGCCCCAGCCGAGATGGGCCAGGCAGAGCGCCGTCGCTGCGGCGCCGACCCAGATCGCGCAGCCGAGGGCCGGGAAGGTGGGATCGAGGACGCCGGCCAGGGTGCCGGCGCCGCCGCCGGCGGCGGTCGCCGCGATCAGCAGGCGGCCGAACCGGCGACGGGTGCGCTCGCGGGAGCTCATGGAGTAGGCGCCGGTGGCGACCAGCAGCACCAGGGCCAGGATGGGCGCACCGAGCCACATGACGCGGGGCAGGAGGGTGAGCTGGGTCGCCGCGAGGGACGCGGCGAACAGGACAAGCCCGTCGCCAGCCTGGAACAGGCGCGCCAGACCGGCGCCCGAGACCCGGGCCCGCACAGGCTTCAGCTGCTGTGGACGCAGCGGCCCGCGCATATGACGGGGCTGGATCGTCTGCGTGTCAGGGACGGCGCGGAAAGCGCCGGTGTCGTCAGCCATTCTGGCCCCCACCTTCTCGGCGGGGACCCTAGCGGCGGCCTCTGAGCGATCGGTTAACCCGCCGGCGTCAGTAGGCGCGGCTGTCGGCGAAGATCAGCGGCAGGGTGCGCCAGACGATCTTCATGTCGAGCGTGAACGACCAGGTGTCGATGTATTCGTTGTCGGCGGTCACGCGGTCGATGATGGCCTGGGTTTCCCGGACCTCGCCGCGGAAGCCGCAGACCGCAGCGTAGCCCGTGAGGCCCGGGCGAGCCCGGAAGCGCAGGTCGTAGCTCGGGACCGCCTGACTCCACGCTTCGTCGTGGGCGAGGGCGTGCGGGCGCGGGCCGATCAGGGACATGTCGCCGCGCAGCACGTTCAGGAACTGCGGCAGCTCGTCGATGCTGAACTTGCGCAGGATGGCGCCGAGCGGCGTCACCCGAGCGTCGCCCCGGGTGGCCTGGCGCACCGTGTCGCCATCCTCGGCGACGGTCATGGTGCGGAACTTGAAAACCGTGAACACCCGGCCGTTCAGGCCCGTGCGGCGCTGGCGGAACAGGGCAGGGCCCGGGCTCTCCAGGCGGATGAGCAGGGCGATGATCAGCAGCAGCGGCAGGAAGACCATCAAGGCCCCGAAGGCCATGATGATGTCGAAGGCGCGCTTGCGGCGGCTGGCGGCGACGGCGCACAGCGGCGCTGGCGCGGCGGGGGCCGCCTTCACAGGGCGCGGCGCCGGCGGCGCGCTAGGAGTCGCCCAGGCCGCGGGTTCGCTGTGCGGCCGGAATTCAGCGAGGTTACTCATAGCAGGCCCTGCGGTCGGGTCGGCCGACGTCGAGTCCGCGCAGGAAGGCGTCGAGGGCCTCGGCGCTCCAGAGGCAGACGCGCAGTCGCGAGCCGCGGCCGTCGAACTCGGTGGAGATATGGGCGGGGCCGTCGACATCGCCCGCGTGCGCGCCGACGAAGCCGTAGAACGCCGCACGGATCCGCTCCGCGTCATCTTCCGCCCCGAACCGCGTTTCAAATCCGGACATCTTCCCCGACCGTCCCGTCGATCCCGAGGGGTCAGGAGCAAGAGCCGCGCCAGGGCCCCGTCCCGCGACCAGCGGCGACCTTCACCATATTCGGACCGAACCGCGGTTCGGTTGCAGTCAGGGTTTACAAATTCTTCCGGCGGCGGGTTGACCCCGATCAATAGGCCTGCGGATCGCGGAAGATGATCAGGACGGTTTTCGCCAGGATGGCGATGTCGAGGCCGAGGGACCAGCTGTCGATGTAGAGATTGTCGGCGGCGATGCGGTCGCGCATGCAGCGCAGGTCCTGGATTTCGCCGCGCAGCCCGTTCACCTGGGCGAGCCCGGTCAGGCCGGGCTTGGCCCGGAAGCGGTCGACATAGGCCGGGATCAGCGCCCCGTACTGGCCGTCGTGAGCCAGCGCGTGCGGCCGGGGCCCCACCAGCGACATGTCCCCCTTCAGGACATTCAGGAACTGGGGGAGTTCGTCCAGGCTGAGCTTACGCAGCAGCGCGCCGACGGCCGTCACCCGCGCGTCGTTCCGGGTCGCCTGGCGGACGTCGCCCGCGTCCTCGGCCACTGTCATGGTGCGGAACTTGTAGATCGTGAAGATGCGGCCCTGGTGGCCGGTGCGGCGCTGACGGAAGATGACCGGGCCGCCGCTCTCGAGCCGGACGGCCATGGCGATGCACAGCAGCAGGGGCAGGAACACCAGCAGGGCGGCGCTGGCCCCCAGGATGTCGATCGCGCGCTTGCCCCAGCTCTGGGCGACGTCCAGCGATTCCGGCCCACGCCGAAGCCGCACCGCGGTTTCATCCGCAGGCGGCGCAGGTCTCACCACACTGGCGATGACATCCGTCATCAGTAGCAACGCCCCAATCTGCCCACCGACAACCGGCCGTCCCCCCAGGACCTTATGGTTGCCGTCCGTTAGCCCTTTTCCCAAACGAAGTGTTCACGCTCGTCGGTACT
>JBKOYY010000039.1:0-46929 GCA_046725615.1 Pseudomonadota bacterium | reverse complement strand
GTGCTGGGCCCGGCGCCGTTACGCACGGTGTAGTAGCCATCGCGGTCGCGCTTGGCGACGAACAGGCGGGCGGCCACGGTCTCGCCGAGCGGGCCGGTGACGCTGGCGGCCAAGCCGCGCTGGTCGTGGTTGCCCGCCGTCAGCTCGCCCTCGGCGTGGAACTCGAACTCCGGGGCCTTGGTGATCACGTTGATGACGCCGGCCGAGGTGTTCTTGCCGAAGACGGTGCCCTGCGGGCCCTTCAGCACCTCGATGCGCTCCAGTTCGCCCAGGTCGCCGAACGCCACGCCGCTGCGAGAGCGGTAGACGCCGTCGATCACGGTGCCAACCGACGATTCCAGGCCGGGGTTGTCGCCGATGGTCCCGACGCCGCGGATGCGGATCGAGGTCTGAGCCCCGCCCGACGAGGAGGTGACGCTGAGGCCAGGCGTCAGGACCTGCAGGTCCTTCACGTCCCGCACGCCGGCGTCCTGGAGTTGCTGCCCGGACACCACGTTCACCACGATCGGCACGTCCTGGAGGTTCTGTTCGCGCTTCTGGGCGGTGACGATCACCGCCTCCACTTCCTGCGCTTCGGCCTGGGCAAAGGCGGGCGCGGCGGAGCCACACGCGAACGCCAGTACGGCGATCGACGCCGTCGCCTTGAGATACTGCATTGTTCCTCCCCTTACGGACGTC
This sequence comes from Pseudomonadota bacterium, assembly GCA_046725615.1. Lineage (GTDB taxonomy): Bacteria > Pseudomonadota > Alphaproteobacteria > Caulobacterales > Caulobacteraceae > Phenylobacterium. The sequence continues at coordinate 46,251 of JBKOYY010000039.1, read as the reverse complement.
TTGTCGTTCTTGTCGGACACATTAAGTCGGCCGAAGTGACCAGCTTGCGGACGCCGGCGACAGCGAACAAGCTAGTGGAAGTAATAGGGACGGGTGACGTGACGGACGCCGAGCCAGACCGCGCCGCATCACTCGCCGCCGCCGAGGCGCTGGCGCACGAGATCGCCGACGTCGGCGCGCGCATCGGCCTCCCCTTCGTCGCCGCGGCCGCTGACATCTCCTCAGCGGTCCCGCCTGTCGGGACCGATGGCCTTCCCCTCGCCGAGACGCTGTTCCGCTGGGTCGATCCGAGCCTGCGCTACTGGGAGGATCACGGCTTCGCCCTGCGCGCCGCCTTCATCCACGCCTCGCGCGCCTGCTCCGAGCCCTTCCACTTCTCAGGCGCCGGGTTCGGCTCGTGGCGCCCGAACCGGGCGCTCGCCGCCATCAACGCCGAGGGTCCGTTCGAGACCTATGGCGTCGGCGCCGCCATCGTCTGCCCCGCCTACCTGCCGGGAGGCGTGATCGGCGCGGTGGTCTGGGCCACAGCCGACCCCGACTTCGCGGTGGAGACAACCTTCGCCCGCCATGCCGCCGAGCTGCATGTCCTGGCCCTGCGCTTCGTGGCCACCTACGGCGAGTCCATGGCCGGAGCCGGCGAGCCGCCGCCTCGCCTCACCCGCCGCGAGATCCAGTGCCTGAAATGGGCCGCCTCGGGGAAGACCGACGCCGAGATCAGCGCCATCGTCGACATCTCGCTGCCCACCGTGCGCTTCCACGTGACCAACGCGGCCCGGAAGCTGCGGGTCGCCGGCCGCTCGCAGGCCATCCAGCGGGCGGCCACGCTTGGCTATATCGGCGGCAGTTCGTCAAACGCGACGTCGGGTCCCATGCGCGCTCGCCCCGCAAGCGAGTAAGGTTAACCCGTGGGAGATTCGTAGAAGGACGGGAACATGGCGTCCCGGGCTTGGCGCGTAGGCCTGTTGGCCTGCGCGGCGCTCAGCGTTGCGACGGGACCCGGCGCGCTTGCCGCGCCGCCCGCGCCCGTGCGCGAGCCTACGCCCAAGGAAGCCCAGACCTGGAAGGCGCTCGTCGACCAGGCCGAGTCCGCCCGCGTCGCGGGCCGCTGGCGCGATCTGGAGGCGCTTACCCGCAAGCGCGCCGCGATCGAGGAGAAGACCTTCGGCCCCGAGGCGCCGGTCACCGTCGCATCCTGGTCCTGGATCGGCCAGGCGCTGGTCCGCCAGGGCCGGGAGGCCGAGGCCGAGCCCTTCTATCGCCGCGCGCTGGAGGCGAACCGCCGGACCCTCGGCGACCGCGACCCGCAGACCCTGATCGCACTGACCAACCTCGCCGGCCTGCTCGAGCGGCAGGGGCGGTTCGGCGAGGCCGAGCCTCTCCGCCGCGAGCTGCACACGGCGGCCCAGGCGGTGTTCGGCGCCCGGAGCGCGGAGACGGCGGCGGCGGCCGTGGCCCTGGGGGACGTACTGCGCGCCAACGCCCGGGCCGCGGAGGCCGAGCCGCTCTATCGCTCGGCGGTCGCGATCGACGCCCGCCAGTTCGGCGAGGCCGATCCGCGGTTGGCCGCAGACCTGGGGAGCCTGGCGGCCGCGCTCGACGACCTGGGCCGCCATGTCGAAGCCGAGTCCCTGCATCGGCGCTCGCTGACGCTGCGTCGCGCCGCGTTCGGGGAGCGCGACGCCGCCACCGCCCAGGCCTACGCCCGGGTGGCTGCCAACCTCGACGCCCAAGGTCGACACGCCGAGGCAGAGCCGCTGCATCGCACCGCCCTGGGCATCGACCGCGACGTCCGCGGCCGCAACCACCCCGCCACGGCCGCCGATGTCGCCGCACTCGGCGCGAACCTCGACGCACAGGGGCGCGCCCGCGAGGCCGAACCGGTGCTGCGGGAGGCCCTGGCCATCCGCCGCAAGGCGCTGGGGGAGCGGCACCCCGACACGGCGGCCAGCTTCGGCGCCCTTGCCGCCAACCTCGCCGCCCGCGGCAAGACGCGCGAGGCCGAGACGCTGCATCGCCGCGCCCTGCGGATCATCCTCGCCGCCCGGGGGGAAGGGGCGCCGGCCGCCGCCTCGGCCTATCTCGCCCTTGCCGGCGACCTCTCGGCCCGGGGTCGTGACGCCGAGGCCGAACCGATGCTGCGCAAGGCGCTCGAAATCCGCCGGACGGCGCTCGGCGAACGGCACCCAGACACCGCCGCGGCCTACGAGGCGCTGGCGGCCAACCAGCAGCGTCAGACCGCCTACGCGCCGGCGGAGGCCCTGGCTTCGCGCGCGGTCGCCATCGTCCGCGCCCGCCGCGCCGCCGACCTCCAGGCCGGCGGGTCCGACAGCGAGGCCGCGCTCCGCCGCGCTCGCGCCGACGGCGAGATGGGCGCGGCGGCCGAGCCCGTCCTGCGCCGCTATCTGAGCGTGGCCTGGGAGGCGGCGGCGGTCAGCCCCGCCGACCTGCCCCGGCTCAGGAACCAGGCCTTCACGGCCGCTCAGGAGCTGGAGATCTCGCCGGCCGCCCGCGCGCTCGCCCAGACCACCGCCCGCGCTGCGGTCGGCCGCGACGACGCCGCCCGCCAGGCGCGCCTGCGCGAGGACCTGGCCGGCCAGGTTCGGCAGATCGAACGCCAGCTCGTCCGCGCGCTGCCACAGAATGATCCCGCCCGCGCCGCCCGCGTCGGCGCCGCCCTGGACGCCGTCGGGCGCGAACTGGCCGACCTCGACGCGCGCCTCCAGCGCCGCAATCCGCGCTACATGGAGCTGACCTCCCCGGCGCCGCTGACGGTGTCGCAGGTCCAGGCCCGCCTGCGGCAGGGCGAGGGCCTGCTTCTCGTGACGCCGGCCGGCGATGACCTCCACGTGTTCGCCGTCTCGCGAACCAAGGTCGCGTGGAACCGGATCGAGGGCGGCGTCGCCGCGCTGGAGCCTCGCCTTCACGCCCTCCGCTGCCAGGTCGACGACCAGACCTGCGGCCGCGCCGCCCCAGAGGGCCGACTGCCGGCCTTCGACCTTCGCGCGGCGCACAGCCTCTACCGCGACCTTCTCGGACCAGTCGAAGACGCGCTGCAGGGCGTCGACCGCTTGTACGTCACGACCGCGGGTCCACTCGCGACCCTGCCGCTCGGCCTGCTGCCGACCGCCGTGCCAGCAGGCGCCGAGGGACTTCACGCCCTGGCCTCGGCGACCTGGCTTTCCGACCGTTTCGCCCTGACCACGCTGCCTTCGGTCGCCAGCCTGCGAGCGGGGGGGCAGCTTCGCCGGCCGGAAACGCGCCGGACGGCCTTCCTGGGCTTCGGAGACCCGGCGCTGACCGGGCCGAGCCCGGGCGCGCGGCGCCTGGCCGACCCGGCGGCGCTCATGTCCGCCTATCCGCCGCTCCCCGGCACCGCCGACGAGCTTCGCGCCATGGCGCGGACGCTCGGGGCCTCCACGTCCAGCCTCCGGCTCGGCGCGCGGGCCACCGAGGCCGCCATCAAGTCGGCGCCCGAGCTGTCCCACGCCAAGGTGGTGGCCTTCGCCACCCACGGCCTGCTGTCGCGCGAAATCCAGGGCGTGAACGAGCCGGGGCTCGTGCTCACGCCGCCGGCAAAAGCCACCGCTCTGGACGACGGGGTGCTCACCGCCACCGAGGCCGCAGCTCTGGACCTCTCGGCCGACTGGGTGATCCTCTCGGCCTGCAACACCGCCGGCGGCGACGGCGGTCCGGGAGCCGACAGCCTTTCCGGCCTCGCGCGGGCCTTCCTCTATGCGGGCGCCCGCGCGCTGCTCGTCAGCCACTGGCGGGTGTTCGACGATTCCACGGCCGCCCTCACGGTCCAGACCCTGGCGATCCAGCGCGCCAATCCGCAGCTGTCCAAGGCACAGGCGCTGCAGCGGGCGATGCGCGTGGTGCGCACCGGCCGGCTCGCCGACAATACGGCCCTTCCCGGCTGGCGGCCCGAGTGGGCGCATCCCGCCTATTGGGCCCCGTTTGTGGTGATCGCGCCCGGCGACTGATCGGCGCAAGGGCCAGACCGTGCTTGCCCGATCGGAACGGCGGGGCGAGATTGGGGCTGTGGACGAATCCGTCGAGGTTCCTGGCGCGCTCCGGCGCGCCGAGCTGCCGCGGACGTGGCGGCTGGCGCAGGCGGCGCTGGAATTCACCGTGGATCAAGTGGCCCAGGGCCTGACCGGCCTGAAGTCGCTCGACGCCCTGATCGTCCTCGCGGTCAATCAGGCTAACATCGCCTCCCTGACCCGCGACGTCGACGCCCGCTATGCCTACGGCGGCCTCAGCGCGCCGGCGCCCGACGAGAGCCGGCGGCCGGTCAGCATCCACGCCATCGCCCAGTCCATGCAGCTCCCATTCGAGACGGTCCGGCGGCGGATCCATCACCTCGAGACGATCGGGGCCTGTCGCCAGGAAGCCCGCGGCGTCATCATCCCCTCCGCCTACCTGAGTTCGCCCGCCTACCTCCAGGACGTGCTGGCCGCTCACGAGCGGATGCGCCGGCTCTATTTCGACCTGTCGGGCCAGGACCTGCTAGCGGCCCTGCCGCCGTCGAACTATCTGCCGACCGACGAGGCCCCGGTGCGCGCGGCGGCCCGCCTGCTGTCCGACTTCCTGCTGAGGATCGCCGACATCCTCATGCGCCGCACCGAGGACACGCTCTCGGGCCTGATCCTGGCGGCCGTTGCGGCCGACGCCCTGCGGCTCCCGCCGCCCGGCCAAGGCCCGATCGGCCTGACGGCCAGCGAGGCGGCCCGCCGCCTCGGCCTGCCTGGCGAGACGGTGCGGCGGCGCCTGACCCAGCTCCATGCCGACGGCCAATGCCTGCGCGGGCCGGCAGCGCGCTTCACCGTGGCGGTCAATCCCGGCGACCCACAGGCCGAGACGTTCATCGGCGAGATCGCCGGCGCGCTCCAGCGGCTGATGGCGGGGCTTTCCGAGCGCGGGGTGATCGACAGCTGGCTGAGTCCCCAGTCGGCCGCCGCCCTGAGGGGCCTGGCGTCCTGAGACGCCATCCGCCGAACCTGGTGCGGGCGGTCGGGTTCGAACCGACACTCCGTCGCCGGAAGCGGATTTTAAGTCCGCTGCGTCTGCCAATTCCGCCACGCCCGCGCGGTCCGAGCGGTACGACGTTTGCAGCGCGCCCGTCCACCCTTGCGCTCGATCATGGCGTTACGGCGAAGCCGGGGGCATGATGCCTCAAAGCTTGTCTGGAGGATGCCGATGACCCGCCTGAACCTCGCCGCCGTTTCGCTCGCCGCACTTGCGTTGAGCCTGCCCTCGGCCGCTTCGGCGCAGGGACTCGGCGGCCTGTTCTCGTGCGATGCGTCAGGCTCGTCGAACACGACCGGCGCCGTCGTCGGCGGCCTGGTGGGCGGCCTTGTCGGCAGCCAGGTGAGCAAGAACGAACGGGCGCTGGGCGCGGTCATCGGCGCCGGCATCGGCGCGGCGATCGGCAACAACATCGGCTGCCGCATGGACCGGAAAGCTCAGCAGGACGCCCGGACGGCCTTCCAGAAGGCGCTCGACACCGGCAAGGCTCAGACCTGGACCGACGCCAAGACCGGCGCGACGGGCCGTATCGAGGTGCTGGGCTCCGTGGACGGCCCGTCGGGCGGCGGCGGCCAGCCCGCCTACACCGGCCGCTGGCGCTTCGCCGAGGGCGTAGCGGCGGCCACGCGGGTGAGCAGTCTGGGCGGGACCTATTCCGCCAGCAATCGCGTCAACGTGCGCGCAGCCCCGAACGCCAGCGCGGCCATCGTCGACCGTCTGCGCGCGGGCGAGCAGTTCGAGGTCGCCGGTGCGGCGGCCGGTGGCTGGCTGGCCGTGGTCGAGGACGGTCTGATCCAGGGCTACGTCTCCCGGTCGGTCGTGCGGCCGGCGGATGGGTCCGGATCGGGCGATTGCCGGCTGGTTCAGCAGACGATCCGCGAGCCCGGCGCCTCGACGGTGCGCGAGCGCTACAACGCCTGCCGCGTCGCCGGCGGTGAGTGGCAGATCACCGAGGCCTGACGCGCAACAGGGAACAGAGGCGCCTCCCGCGGGTTCCCGCTTCGAACCCGACATGGAGGCGCCGATGTATGTCCTGCCCGAGCTCCCGTATGCCCACGAAGCGCTGACGCCCTTCGTATCCGCCGACACGCTGCGGACGCACCACGGCAAGCACCACAAGACCTACGTCGACAAGACCAACGACCTCGCGGCCAAGGCCGGCCTTTCCGGGCGGCCGCTGGAGGACGTCGTGCGCGAAGCGCGTCGGCGCGGCGACACCGCGCTCTTCAACAACGCCGCCCAGGCCTGGAACCACGCCTTCTTCTGGCCCTCCATGCGCCCGCCGGGCGGGGGCGGCCCGGCCGGCGACCTGGCGAGGCGGATCGACCAGACCTTCGGCGGCCTGGGCGGACTGAAGGAGGCCTTCGTCAAGGAGGGTGTGGGCCACTTCGCCTCGGGATGGGTCTGGATCGTCACGGGCGCCGAGGGCCTGCGGGTGATCTCCACTCACGACGCCGACGATACGCTGGTCCGGGAGGGCGTCTTCCCCCTGCTGGTCTGCGATCTCTGGGAGCACGCCTACTACCTGGACTACAAGAACGACAGGAAGGCGTTCCTGGAGCGTTGGTTCGACAACGTCGCCAACTGGGAGTTCGCCGCCGCCCAGCTCGCCGCCGCCGACGGACAGGGCCAGGGCTTCCGCTACCCAGCGCCGACCGCCGACGCCACCGGGTCGACGACCATCGAGGCGCCGCGGCCCACCGCCTGACGCGCCGTCCGCCTTGACCGCCCCGGGGCCCTGCGTGCAAGGGCTCCGGCGCGATGATCCTGACCCTCTCCTGCGACGACCGCCCCGGCATCGTGGCCCGTGTCTCCGCCCTGCTGTTCGAACGCGGGGCCAACATCCTCGACGCCCAGCAGTACGACGACCAGGAGACCGGCCGCTTCTTCATGCGCGTCGTGTTCGACCCGGGCGCCGAGGATGCGGCCGCCTGGCGCGCCGCCTTCGCGCCGCTGGCCACCGAGTACGGCATGACCTGGACGGTCCGCGGCCGGAAGGAGCGTCGGCGGGTGATGATCCTGGCCTCGCAGCAGGATCACTGCCTGTCCGACCTCATGTGGCGCTGGCGGCAGGGCGAGCTGCAGATGGACATCACCGCCGTGGTCTCGAACCATCCGGCGACCACCTTCCCGCACACCGACCTGCACGGCGTGGCCTTCCGCCACCTGCCGATCACCGCCGACACCAAGTCACAGCAGGAGGCCGACCTTTGGCGGCTGATCGAAGAGACGGGAACCGAGCTGGTGGTCCTGGCCCGCTACATGCAGGTTCTGTCCGACGACTTGGCCAGCCGGCTGCACGGCCGCTGCATCAACATCCACCACTCGTTCCTGCCGGGCTTCAAGGGCGCGCGCCCCTATCACCAAGCCCATGCGCGCGGCGTGAAGGTGATAGGGGCCACCGCCCACTACGTCACGGGCGACCTCGACGAGGGCCCGATCATCGAGCAGGACGTGGAGCGGATCAGCCATCGCGACACCCCCGCCGCCCTGATCCGCAAGGGCCGCGACATCGAGCGCCGGGTGCTGGCCCGCGCGGTCCGCTGGCACCTGGAGGACCGCGTCCTGCTCAACGGCCGCAAGACCGTGGTCTTCACGGACTAGGTCCGCGCCAGGTCCCGCAGCGCCGCCACCATCGCGTCCACGTCGGCCGGGCCGTTCACGAACGACGGAGTCACCCGCACGCAGGCGCCCCTGGCCGGCCCGCCTCGCTCCACGGTGAAGATCCGGTGGCGCTCGAACAGGGCCTTGCGAACCTCGACGTTCGCCGCCGTCGTCGTGCGGCCGGCCAGCCGGAACGAGGTGATACCCGCGTGCAGCGCCGGATCGTCGGGCGTCAGCACCTGCACGCCCGGAATCTCCCGCGCGCCGGCCACCCAGCGGTCGCGCAGCCAGCGCAGGCGCGCCGCCTTGGCCGCCGGGCCGATCTGCTCATGCACGGCGATGGCATCGGCCACGGCCAGCACCGCGGCGTAGTTCACGGTGCCGGTGTGGAGCCGCGCGTCGATCCGGTCGCTGGCCGCTTCCAGCGGTGAGATGTCGATGTCGTGAATCCGACTCCGCTCGATGAAGACCACGCCCACGCCAAGCGGTGCGCCGATCCACTTGTGCAGGTTCAGCCCGGCGAAGTGGACGCCCATCTCCTTGAGGGAGAATTCCGTCTGGCCCAGCGCATGGCCGCAGTCGAGCAGCACGTCGACGCCACGGGCCCGCGCCATCGCGGTGATCTCCTTCACCGGCGGGATCAGGCCCGTGCGGTGGCTGAGGTGGGTCAGCAGCATCAGCCGCACGTCGGGGTTGGCCTTCAGCGCCGCCTCGTAGGCCTCCACGAGGTTCGCCGCGCTGGCCGGCTCGGGCAGGTCGATCCGCGCCACCCGCACGCCACGGGTGCGGGCCAGGGCGGCCATGCCCACCTGCATGCTGTCGTAGTCGAGGTCGGCGTAGAGCACCGCGTCGCCCGGCTTCAGCCGATTGTAGCCACCGATCAGCGTCTGCATCGACTCGGTGCCGCCGCGGGTGAAGGCGATCTCGTCCGCGTCGACCCCCAGCAGCGCCGCCGCCCGCCGACGCACCGCCGCCAGGTCGTCGCCCAGGGTGGTGCGGGTGTAGAGCGTGGTCTCCCGGTTGATCCGGGCGACGTGGCCCTCATAGGCGGTGCGGGTCGCGCGGGCCATGGCCCCGAACTGGCCGTTCTCGAGCTGGACGACGCCCGCGGGCGGCGCGTCGAAAAGCCCGGCGACCCTGCGCCAGTAGGTCTCGTCGTCGGGACGCGCCGACGGCCCCTGGGCCGCCAGGGCAGGCGCCGCAGCGCCCGACGCCAGGACGGACCCGGCTGCGCACGAGGCCACGATGGTCCGCCGCGACGGCCTGCCCGCCCTGCCCATCACCGATCCCCTCAGAACCGTACGTCGACGCGAGCGTAGTATTGCCCGCCGTTGGTGTCATAGGGCGAATTCCGCGAGTAGATCAGCCCTCGGCTGGCCTGGAACACGGCCTCGTCGGGATACTTGTCGAAGACGTTCTCCGCCCCGACCCGCACCGTCACCCGCTCGTCGAACTTCCAGCTCGCCGAGACGTCGAAGAACGTCACACCGCCGAAGTCCTGGAAGATGTCGCCGGTGGCGTTACCCGTGGAGTCCGTCCACTTGCCGTAGTAGCGGACCCGGCCGAGGAGCTGCAGGCGGTCCCAGGTCCAGGTCGCCGAGCCGGTCAGATTGTGCTTCGGCCGCGATTGCTCGAACAGCCGCTGCTGCGTGGCGCTGCGGCTCAGGGCGCCCGAGCGCACTTCGGTCTTGTTGTAGTTGTAGGCCCCGGTGAGGTTGATCGCGCCCAGGCCCAGGTCCCGCTGGTAGGACACCACCACGTCCAATCCCTTGGTGCGGGTGTCGAAGTCGTTGGTGAACCAGCTGATCGAGGTGAAGGCCGAGGCGCCCGGCACGCCCAGCGCCACCAGTTGCGCCCGGATGGCGGGCGTCACGGTCACGGTCGGTGAGCTGGAGAAGCGCTTGTCCACGTCGATCCGGTAGACGTCCAGCGAGCCCGACAGGCCGAAGCCGGTGCGCCAGGTCATCCCGGCGGTGATCGTCTCGGACTCCTCCGGCTCCAGCGGCTTGGCGCCCAGGAACGCCGCCACCGGATTGGTCGGCGACAGCCGGCCAGAGGTGAAGAGCTGCAGGGTCACCGTATCCAGGCCCTGCGACGTGCTGGTCGAGTTGAGCTGGCCCGGGGTCGGCGCGCGGAAACCGCTGGAGACGGCGGCCCGCACCGCCAGATCGGGGGTGATCTCGAAGCGGGTCGCCAGCTTGCCGTCCAGGGTGTCGCCGAATTCCGAGAAGTCCTCGTAGCGCAGCGCGACGCCGGCGCTCCAGCGCGAGGTGAGCTGGGCTTCCAGGTCGACGTAGCCGGCGTAGCTCGTCTGGTCCCACTGGCCGGCCTGCGTCGGGCTGAACCCCGGGAAGCCGTTGGAGTTGGGCGCCAGGCCCAGGGCTGCGCCGGGCCCCACGGCGTAGGACGCGGCGTCGCCTTCCTCGATCGTGTAGGTCTCGACCCGCCGTTCGAGGCCGAAAGCCACGTTCAGGGGCGCCGCCAGGCCGGGGAGGTCCAGGCGATAGACGGCGTCGGCGTTGAGGTTGAACTCCGCCTGGATCAGCCGGCCGAGGTTGAACGACGTGGGGCTCTGCGGGCCCAGGGAGGCGTTGATCGAGTTCTCCAGCGAGAACCGGCTGGCGTTGCGGCCGTAGGCGGCGCTGACGTCCCAGGTGAACGCCTCGCCCCACGCGCCGCGCAGGCCGCCGACCGCCTGCACGTCGCGGGCCTCGATCCCTTCGCGCGGCGTGAAGCCGGCCGGATAGATCGAACGCAGGTTGAAGCCGGGGAACACCGCAACGGTCCGGAAGATCGCGGGGTTTGCGTCAGGGTTGCGCCAGTTGATGTCGTTGACGCCCTCGGTGCGGGCGTGGGTGGCGAAGCCGTAGAGGTCGACCGCCTCGCTCAGCGGGACCTCGGCGTTGACCGCCAGGTTCAGGCTCTGCAGATCGGGATTGCCCCAGCGCTGCACGGGGTTGGGCACGCTCAACGTCGGATTCGCCGCCTGGAAGGCGATGGCGTCCGGCCGCTGGCGGGTGCGCGACGTGAGGCCGGCGTCGGCGTATTCCGCCGTGGCCGTGACGAAGCCACCGTCGCCGATGGCCACGCCGCCGCGCACGCCCACACGGTAGGTCGTCCCGTCGCCTTCGTAGAACTGGCCCGCCTGGCCGAAGGCCGCCACGTCCGTCGCGTCGTCGAGGATGATGTTGATGACGCCGGCGATCGCGTCCGAGCCGTACTGCGCCGAGGCGCCGTCACGCAGCACCTCCATGCGCTTCACCGCGAAGCTGGACACCTGCGCCAGGTCGGGTCCCTGCGCCCCGCGCGAGCCGAGAAAGGCCGAGCGGTGGAAGCGCTTGCCGTTCAGCAGCACCAGGCTCTGGTCGGGCGAGAGGTTGCGCAGGGTCGCCGGGCGGATGAACTGCAGCCCGTCCGAGGTGGGCAGACGCTGGACGATGAATGACGGAACCTGCTGGGCCAGGTTCTCGCCGAGCTGCGGCGTGGCCGATGACTGGATCGTTTCCCGCGACAGCACGTCCACGGGCGACAGGGCCGTGAACACCGTCCGGCCGGTCTCGCGGGTGCCTGTGACGACCACCTCTTCCAGCTCGCCGCCCGGCGCGGCGGCTTCGCCGGCCCAGGCCGTGGTGGCCGCCATCAGTCCTGTGGCCACACCGGCCAGCAGCCAGGCCTTCGACGCCCTGGACTTGGTTCCGTTCGTACGCATACCCGATCCCCTTCGTTGGTTGGGGCGGGCTGTGACGGAGTTCGATGGCGATGCGCCGACACCACGATGAAGTTTCGCGGTCGGATCGGCGACCGGTCGATTACGCGCCTGTGGGCGGATCTAGGCCGCTCGCGAGACCTGAGCCGCGCGAGCGGCTTCGGCCAGGGCGCCGGCCAGCTCCCGCGGGTCGATCGGCTGGTTGACGAAGGTGTAGACGCCCACGCTCGCCCACTCCGCGCGGGGTCCGGGCGGGGTCCGGGCCGCCCCCCGCATGGCGCGCGTGTTGGCGGTGTCGATCAGCTGGCTCACCACCACCGCGGCCAACCAGGCCGATGGGCCCCAGGTCGGCGTGATCGCGAACGCAGCCGCCGCGACCATGGCCGCGACGACGATGCGGGTCTTCAGCTCCCGCCGTCGCGCGTCCGCAAGCACCGCGTACGAATTGTCCATGCTGCGATCGCCCCTGACTTCGCAACCCGCAGCATGCCAGGCGAGGGCCAGAAACCCGTTAACGGATCGCGTTAGGTGAACTTCGGCTTCCGCTTTTCCCTGTGCGACGCCAGCCCCTCCGCCGCCTCGGGTCCGGTGAAACCCAGGAACTCCAGCGCCAGCGAGGCGTCGAAGGCCGGGCCGGCCGTGCGCAGCCAGTGGTTCAGGGCGTGCTTGGTCCAGGCGATCGCGCGGGTGGCCCCGCCCGCCAGCTTGGTCGCAACCTCCAGCGCCTTGGCGTCCAGCGTCTCGTCCGGCACGCACAGCGAGACGAGGCCGATGCGTTCGGCCTCGGCCCCGTTCAGCGGATCGCAGGTCAGGAGGTAGTATTTCGCCTTGGCCATCCCGCAGAGCAGCGGCCAGACGATCGCCGCATGGTCGCCCGCCGCCACGCCCAGTCGGGTGTGGCCGTCGATGATCCGCACGTCGGGCGTTACGATCGAGACGTCGGCCAGGAGGCCGCAGACCAGGCCCGCCCCCACCGCGACGCCGCGCATCGAACTGACCACCGGCGTCTGGCAGTCGATGATGTTCATGACGATGTCGCGGGCTTCGCGCATCACGCGGGCCCGGACTTCGAAATCGTCGACGATCTGTTCGATCATTTCGAAGTCGCCGCCGGCCGAGAAGGCGGCGCCCTCGCCGGTGAGGATGGCGCAGCGGACATCGGGGTCCGCGTCCACGTCGCGCCAGATCTCGGCCAGCTCGCGGTGCATCACCACGTCCGCCGCGTTCAGCTTGCCCGGATTGCTCATCACGATCCGGAGCACGCCGTCCGCCGGCCGCTCGAACTTCAGCCGCTCGTAGCGGGCGTAGCGATCGCTCATCGCGGCCTCCTCAGAAGATGGTGTAGCCGCCGTCGATGACGAAGCTGTCGCCGGTGTGGAACTTCGAGGCGTCCGAGGCGAGGTACACCGCGATGCCCGAGAAGTCGTCGCCCTCGCCCCAGCGGCGCATGGGCACGCGGCCGATGGCCTTGTCGTTGAACTTGTCGTTGGCCTGCAGGCCGGAGGTCATGTCGGTGGCGATCCAGCCCGGCAGGATCGAGTTGGCCCGGATGCCGTAGCGCGCGTATTCCACCGCCAGGCCGCGGACCATCGACAGCACCGCGCCCTTGGTCGAGGCGTAGGCCTCGTTGCGCGGCGCTCCGTGGATCGCCGAGGTCGACGAGGTCACCACCAGCGAGCCGCCCGGATCGCCGGCCCTGGCCCGCTCCAGCATGTGCTTGGCCGCCTCGCGGAAGGTCCAGAACACCGCGTCCAGGTTCACGGTCGTCACCCGGCGCCACTTCTCGGTGGTCATCTCCTCGAACGGCGCGCCGCCGCCGATGCCGGCGTTGGCGGCCACGAAGTCGAGCCGGCCGAAGGTTTTGATCACCTCGGCGACGCCGGCCACGATGGCCGCCTCGTCGGCCACGTCGACCTTCTGCACCAGCACCTCGACGCCGTAGCTCTTCAGCTTGGCCTCGGCCTTGGCGTTCTTCTCGGGGTTCTGGCCCCAGATGGCGACCTTGGCGCCCGCCGCGGCCAGGCCCTCGGCCATGCCCAGGCCGATGCCGCCGTTGCCGCCGGTCACGAGCGCGACCTTGCCGGTCAGGTCGAAGGGTTTGAACGCCATCTGAGAAATCCTCCCGCTCTTTGCTGGGGGACTTCTCGCGGCCGACCCTACGTCGGTCAAGGCGTGTCGGACGTCAGGAAGCCCGCCGCGGGGCCAGGCCCGCCAGGTCGTCGTTCGCGGTCGGCACGGCCGGCGCCGCCTTGCCGTTCAGCCGCCGCCAGGCCTGGGCAAACAGGGCGCGGACTTCCCGCGCCGCCGCGTCGCCGCCGTCGGCCTCCAGCACCGAGCGCCCCTGGGCGAAGGCGGTCTGGTAGACCATCCGCGAGCGCAGGGCCGTCGGCGCCACCGGCAGGTTGGCGAACCGCAGCGCCTCGAACGCCTTCAGCACGGACGGCGGTTCGAGGCCGCCGCGCGAGGGCGGGCACTGGTTCAGCGCGATCAGCCCCTCGCGGCCCAGCCGCTGGATGACCGCCACCGACTGCACCGTCGCGGCAAGGTCCAGGTAGGTCGGCCGCGCCACAGCCACGCACAGGTCGGCCATCTTCACCGCCTCGGCGACGTCGGCTTCCGGCGCGGCGGGCGTGTCGATCACCAGCAGGTCCACACTGGATCGGCGGCAGGCCTCAGTCAGGGTGAACAGCTTCGAGGCGGAGGTTTCGAACAGCAGGCCCGGCGCGTCGTCCCGGCTCCGCAGCACTTCTGTGGCGCTCCGCAGAGGATCGGCGTCGGCCAGCACGGCCTTCAGGCCCGCGGCCCGGGCGGCCAGGGTCAGGTTGACCGCGACCGTCGTCTTTCCCGCCCCGCCCTTGCGGGACATCACGGTAAGCGTCTTCACACGCGCCCCCGAAAGCTGGCCCTGCACGCGGGAACTGCGTGCCCGGGACAGACGCGCCCGGAATCAGCGCGCCGCTTACGAAGGTTTGAGTAGTGCACAACTTATCCACAGGCGAAAGGCCTCGCCTGTGGATTGTGTCGCCGAACGACGATCTCAGTTCGACTGAAGCGGGCGGTTGCGCTGGGCCTGGTCCACCAGATCCCGGTCTTCGACGGCGCGGGCGTCCCACTGCTGCTGGGTCAGGCAGGTGCGCGACTTCATCCGGCTGCCGATCTGGGCTTCCTTGCGGCAGATCAGGCCGTCCTTGTTGACCTTCTCGGCCTTGGCCGACTTGGCCGGCGGGGTCTCGGTCGCCGGCGCGGCGGCGGGCTCGGCGGCGGCGAAGAGGGCGGCGGCCAGCACGAGGGAAATCATCGGTCACGCTCCAGAAGTGAGGCCGAAGCCCCTAGGTTGTGACGAAGGGATAACACCCTACAGTTTTCACGCAACGTCGATCTCCCGGACGTTCGCGATGCCGGCCGCGTTCAGCGCCGCGATCAGCTCGGCGATCACGGCGCCCAGGGCGTCGGGATCGCGGCTGCGGACGACGAGGTTCGAGCCGTAGCCGTCGGGCGTGAAGAACGGATAGCTCCCCAGCGACATGTCGGGGTGCGCCTTGGCCACCGCCTCCAGCGGCGCGGCGATCGCCCCCTCGCCCGAGCCCTCCACCCGCACGGTGCGCGACACGGTCGGCCGCCCGCCGCGCATCCGCGGGCCCACGTCCTCCAGCATCCCGCGCATGATCTGCGGCACGCCGGCCAGGGTGAAGACGTTGCCGATGGTGAAGCCCGGCGGCCCCTGCACCGGGTTCTTCACGAGTTCGCCGCCCACCGGCACCCGCGCCATCCGCCGCCGCGCCGCGTTCAGCTCCGCGCCCCACCGGGCGGTCATCATCTCCAGGATCTCCGGGTGTTCGATGAGCTCGACGCCGAACGCCTGGGCCACCGCGTCGGCGGTGATGTCGTCGTGGGTCGGGCCGATCCCGCCGGTGGTGATGACGTAGTGGTACTTCTCGCGCAGGGCGTTCAGCGCGCCGACGATCTCGTCCATCACGTCGGGGACGGTCCGCGCCTCGGCCAGGTCGACGCCGATGACGTTCAGGTAGCGGGCGATGTCGCGCAGGTTGGTGTCCTGCGTCCGGCCCGAGAGAATCTCGTCCCCGATGATCAGCACCGCACAGGTGACCCGATCGTCCGCACCGCTCGCCATACGCCTGCCCCTCGCCTACATCCGGTTTCCGTTCCCTCCGGACTAAAGCGTTCCATGGACTTCCCGCAACCGCTCGTCCGCGGCGTTCTTGTCCGCCGCTACAAGCGCTTCTTCGCCGACGTGGTCCTGGACGACGGGACCGAGCTCACCGCTCACTGCCCGAATCCCGGCGCCATGCTGGGCCTGAACACACCCGGCCTGCCCGCCTGGTTGTCGAAATCCGACGACCCCAAGCGCAAGCTCGCCCACACCCTGGAGCTGGTCGAGGCCGACGGCGGCCTGGTCGGGATCAACACTCTGCACCCCAACCGCATCGTCGCCGAGGCCCTGGCCACGGACGCCATCCCCGAGGTCGCCGGCTACGCCACCCACCGCCGGGAAGTGCGCTACGGCGCCAACAGCCGCGTCGACTTCCTGCTGGAACACCCCGAGCGCGCGCCGTGCTGGCTGGAGGTGAAGAACTGCCACCTGCGCCGCGCCGGGACCCTGGCCGAGTTCCCGGACTGTGTGGCCGCGCGGTCGCTCAAGCATCTGAAGGAGCTCACCGCCATGGTGGAGGCCGGCGAGCGGGCGGTCATGCTGTTCGTCATTCAGCGCACCGACTGCGACGTCTTCGCCGCCTGCGCCGAGCTCGATCCCGCCTACGCCCGAGGGCTTGAGCAGGCCGCCGCCAATGGCGTGGAGGTGCTGGCCTATCGCTGCGCCATCACTCCCGAGCGGGTCACGCTGGCCGACCGCATCCCTTGGCGCGACGCAAAGTAGCAGCCCCGCAGAGCACAATCCTCACGACATCGTAACTCGCGTGCGCACAGGGTGGCGTGCAAACAAAGGTTGCGCATGGCCTCCTTGTCCCGCGTACGCCCGTCCCCGAACGCCCGCGCGCCCCGCGACGGGTTCGCCCGGCTGGCGGCCGCCGTCCGAGAGCTCAGCGGCGCTCGCACCCACGCCGACATCATCGAGATCACCCGCCGCGCCGCCCGCGACATCACGGGCGCCATGGGCGTGGCCATCGTGCTGCGCGATGGAGATTGCTGCCACTACATCGCCGAGGATTCCGAAGTCCCCCTCTGGTCCGGCCAGCGGTTCCCGCTCACGGGCTGCATCTCGGGCTGGGCTATGCTGAATCGCCAGGTCACCGTGGTCTCCGACGTCTACGCCGATCCGCGCATCCGCCACGCGGCCTACCGCCCCACGGGGATTCACAGCCTGGTCATGGCCCCCGTCGGGGAGCCCGAGCCCTTCGCCGCGCTGGGCGCTTACTGGCGCGACGTGCGCGAGCCGACGGCCGACGAGGTCTCGTCCGTGGAGGCCCTGGCCGGCTGCCTGGGCGCAGCGCTGCAGACCGTCGACCTGATGGGGTCGCTGCGGGCCGAACTCGACCACACCCAGATCCTGGTCAACGAGCTGAACCACCGGGTGAAGAACACCCTCGCCATCATCCAGGGCCTCGCCGCCCAGACCCTGCGGGGCGAGCGGCCGACGCCGGCCGCTCGCGCCGACTTCGAGTCCCGCCTGCTGGCCCTGGCGGGCGCCCACGCCCTGGTGACCGAGGCCGAGTGGCGCTCGGTCAGCCTGCGCGAGCTCGTGGAACGGACCATCCGCCCGTTCATGGCCGGCGGGGGGCCGTCACGCTTCGAGCTGGCCGGCGCGCCCGTGACCCTGCCGCCCAAGTCGGCGGTGGCATTCGCCCTGGCGGTCCACGAACTCTGCGTCAACGCCGCCAAGTACGGCGCCCTGGCGGCCGACGACGGACGGGTGGCCATGGACTGGGCGGTGGCGGAGGAGGCCGGAGAGCCCCGGCTCCGCTTCGCCTGGCGCGAGGCCGGCGGCCCGCCCGTGAGGCCGCCGGCGGCGCGCGGCTTCGGCTCCCGTCTCCTGGAGCGTGGCCTCGCTTCCGAGCTGCAGGGGGAGGTCCGGCTGTCGTTTCCGCCCGAGGGCCTCGTCTGCCGCATGGACGTGCCGGCCCCTAGGAACGAGCCCGAAGCCCTCTTCCCCCTGCCCCGCTGAGCGTGGCGCGACGCCGCGCGCGGTTGAATTTCGGGCCTCCCGCTGCGACATAGCGGTCTGGAGCTCCCATGACCGACACCCTCGACGGCGAATACCGCACCGGGCAGATCAAGCTGCACGGCCCCGA
This sequence comes from Pseudomonadota bacterium, assembly GCA_046725615.1. Taxonomy (GTDB): domain Bacteria; phylum Pseudomonadota; class Alphaproteobacteria; order Caulobacterales; family Caulobacteraceae; genus Phenylobacterium. Next base: position 28,647 of record JBKOYY010000039.1, on the reverse strand, counting down.
AGACTTCGAAGGCATGCGCCGCGCCGGAAGGCTGGCGGCCGAGTGCCTCGACATGCTGACGCCCTATGTTGTGCCGGGCGTGATGACCGGGCGGCTGGACGACCTGGCCCGCGAGTTCATCCTCGACAACGGGGCCCTGCCCGCCTGCCTGGGCTACCGCGGCTATACGAAGACGGTCTGCATCAGCCCGAACCACGTGGTCTGTCACGGCATTCCCGGCGACCGGCCGCTGCGCGAGGGCGACATCGCCAACATCGACGTCACCGTCATCGTCGACGGCTGGCACGGCGACACCTCGCGGATGTACGGCGTCGGCGCCGTGGCCCCGCGGGCCAAGCGGCTGGTCGACGTCACCTACGAGGCGCTGGAGCGCGGCCTGGCGGCCGTCAAGCCCGGCCAGAAGACCGGGGATATCGGCGCCGCCATCCAGCAGTACGTGGAAAGCATGCGCTGTTCAGTCGTCCGCGACTTCTGCGGCCACGGCCTGGGCCGCGTGTTCCACGACGCCCCCAACATCCTGCACTTCGGCCAGAAGGGCACGGGCGCGGAGCTGAAGCCCGGCATGTTCTTCACGATCGAGCCGATGGTGAACCTGGGCAAGCATCCGGTGAAGCTGCTGGCCGACGGCTGGACGGCGGTCACCCGCGACAAGTCCCTCTCGGCCCAGTGCGAACACTCGGTCGGCGTGACCGAGGACGGCGTCGAGATCTTCACTGTCTCGCCGACCGACCAGTTCAAGCCTCCGATCCAGGCGGCCTGAGGCGCGCCCGCGCGTCGGGTCCAACGAACGTAACCCGGCCTTCGTCGCAGGTTACATAACCCTCACTTGCCCCTCCGGGCGGCCCAAGGCAGCTTCGCGGCCAGGGACGGGGTGAAAGTGAGACCATGCTCTCCATCAAGGGCCTGACGCACGTCTATCCGAACGGGACGCGCGCGTTGGACGGCGTCGACCTCGAGATCGGCAAGGGCATGTTCGGCCTGCTCGGCCCGAACGGCGCCGGCAAGTCGACCCTGATGCGCACGATCGCGACGCTGCAGACGCCCACCTCCGGGCAGATCCGCTTCGGCGACGTCGACGTCATCGCCCAGCCCGAAGCCCTACGACGGACCTTGGGCTACCTGCCGCAGGATTTCGGGGTCTATCCGCGCGTCTCGGCGGTGGATCTGCTCGACCACATGGCGGTCCTCAAGGGGATCGCGGGCCGGGGCGAGCGCAAGGATACGGTCGAGACCCTGCTCCAGCAGGTGAACCTGTGGGACGTGCGCAAGAAGGCCGTCGCGGGCTACTCCGGCGGCATGCGCCAGCGCTTCGGCATCGCGCAGGCGCTGATCGGCCAGCCCTCGCTGATCATCGTCGACGAGCCCACTGCCGGGCTCGATCCGGAGGAGCGGAACCGCTTCCTGAACCTCCTGGCCGAGATCGGCGAGAACGTGGTGGTGATCCTCTCCACTCACATCGTCGAGGATGTCGCCGACCTCTGCCCGCGCATGGCGGTGCTGGCGGGCGGCCGCATCCTGACCGAGGGCGCGCCGGCCGAGCTGGTCGCCGGCCTGCACGGCCGCATCTGGCGCAAGGTCATCGACCGCCATGAGCTGGATGCGGAGCGCGCCCGTCACCAGGTGATCGCCAGCCGCCTGACCGGCGGACGCCTGGTCATCCACGTCCTCGCCGAGGCCCGCCCGGACGCCGGCTTCGAGCCCGCCGCCGGCGGCCTGGAGGACGTCTACTTCTCGACCCTCGCCGCCTCGCGCCGCGCGGCCTGAGCGAAGGGACGCAGCGCTTCATGTTCGGCAGGATCGCGGCCTTCGAGCTGCGCTATCAGCTCCGCCAGCCGGTCTTCTGGATCGCCGGCCTGATGTTCTTCGCGCTGGTGTTCGGGGCCGTGGGGATCGACCGCGTCCAGATTGGCGCCGGCGGCAACGTCCACAAGAACTCGCCCAAGGCCATGGGCGAGATCGTCATGGTGATGTCGGTCTTCTTCATGTTCGTCTCCACGGCCTTCGTGGCGAACGTGATCGTGCGCGACGAGGAGACGGGCTTCGGCCCGATCATCCGCTCCACGCGGGTGCGGAAGTTCGACTACCTGTTCGGGCGCTTCACCGGCGCCTTCGCCGCCTGCGCCCTGTGCTTCCTGTTCGTGCCCGCCGCGGTATGGATCGGCTCGCTGATGCCCTGGGTCGACCCGGAGACCATGGGGCCGAACCACCTCGGCGACTACGCTTTCGCCTACGTCTGGCTCGCGCTGCCGGGCCTCTTCCTCACCTCGGCGATCTTCTTCGCCCTGGCCACCGTCACCCGCTCGATGATGGCCACCTACCTGGGCGTGGCGGGTTTCCTGGTCGCCTACATCGTCATGACCGTGGCCCTGCAGGACCCCAGCCGCCTGCAGCTCGCCGCCCTGGTCGAGCCGTTCGGCCTCGCCGCCTGGGAGCTGTCGACCCGGTATTTCACCGCTGCGGAGTCCAACACACGGATGCCCGACCTGGTCGGGCCGCTGCTGACCAACCGCCTGATCTGGCTCCCGGTCGCCTTCGCCTTCCTGGCCCTCGCCGGCTTCGTCTTCCGCTTCGAGGCGCGGCCTGCCGGCGTCCGTCGTCCCCTTCTGGCGGGCCGGGATGTCCCGCCGCCAGGGCTGAAGCCGCTCGCCGCCCCCGGTCGGGGTTTCGCCGTCGCCTGGGCCCAGCTCGCCAGCCGCACGCGCTTCGACATGGCGCAGGTATTCAAGAGCCCGGCCTTCGCGGTCCTGCTCGCGCTCGGCCTGTTCAACAGCCTGGGCAGCCTGATCTTCGGCTCCGAGGCCGACGGCGCGGCGCTCTACCCGGTCACCCGCTGGACGATCACCACGCTGCTGGGCAGCTTCGCCTTCCTGGTCCCCGTGGTGGCGGTCTACTACGCCGGCGAACTGGTCTGGCGCGAACGCGAGCGGCGCACCCACGAGATCGTCGACGCCACCGCGGCCCCGGACTGGACCTTCGTAGTCCCCAAGACCCTGGCCATCGCCCTGGTGCTCGTCGCCATGCTGGCGGTCAGCGCCGTGACCGGCGTCGCGGTCCAGCTCTTTTCCGGCTACTTCCAGATCCAGCCCGAGAAGTACCTCTTCTGGTACATCCTGCCCAACGCCCTGGATTTCACCCTGATCGCGGTGCTGGCGGTGTTCTTCCAGGCCGTCTCGCCGCACAAGTTCGTCGGCTGGGGCCTGATGGTCCTCTACCTGATCGCCCGGCTGGTGCTGCCGACCATCGGGTTCGAGCACAATCTCTACCTGTACGGCGGCCACCCCTCGGTTCCGTTGTCCGACATGAACGGCCAGGGAGATTTCGCCGGCTACGCGGCCTGGTTCCGCGCCTACTGGAGCGCGTTCGCCGTGCTGCTGATAGTGCTGGCCTGGGGGCTCTGGCGTCGCGGGACCGAGACCCGGCTCATGCCCCGGCTGAAGCGCCTGCCGCGGCGGCTGGCTGGCCCGGGTGGCGTCGTGGCGGGTCTCGCCCTCGTCGCCCTCGCCGGCCTGGGCGCGCACATCTACAGCAACACCAACATCGACAACGAATACCGCACCGCCGTCGAGCAGGAGCGCTGGCTCGCCGACTTCGAAAAGGCGTTCCTAAAGTACGAGACCCTGCCACAGCCGTCGGTGACCGACGTCGAGCTCGACCTCGACCTGCACCCCCGCGAGCCCAAGCTGGTCACCGAGGGCGTCTACCACCTGGTCAATGACACCGGCGCGCCGGTGCGTGAGCTGCACGTCCGGCTCGACCGCGACACCAAGGCGCTGCAGATGTCGGTCAACGGCGCCAGCCGGGTGCGCACCTTCGACCGCTTCAACTACCGCATCTTCACCTTCGATCGCCCGCTGATGCCTGGCGAGCGCACGGCCCTGTCGTTCCAGACCGTCATGGGCCAGTGGGGGTTCAAGAACTCGGGCAACATGACCCGGATCGTCGACAACGGAACCTTCGTCGACAACTTCGAGTTCGCGCCGATCGTCGGCATGGACCGCGCCCGCCTGCTGCAGGAGCGCGCCAAGCGCCGCAAGTACGGCCTGCCGCCCGAACTTCGGCCCGCCAAGCTTGAGGACCGGTCCGCCCAGTCCCGCAACTACCTGGCCAACGCCGACTGGGTGAACGCCGACATCCGCGTCACCACCGACGCCGACCAGACCCCCGTGGCGCCGGGCTACCGCATCTCGGACGAGGTCCGAAACGGCCGCCGCACGGTCCGCTACCGCACCGACGCGCCGGTGCTGCACTTCTTCTCGGTCCAGTCCGCGCGCTACGCCATCCGGCGGGAGACCTACAAGGGCGTCGAACTCGCCGTCTATTACGACCGCCAGCATCCGTGGAACGTCGAGCGCATGATGGGGTCGCTGAAGACCGGCCTCGACTACTACCAGGCCAATTTCGGCCCCTACCAGTTCCGCCAGGCGCGGATCCTGGAGTTCCCGGGCTACGCGGCCTTCGCCCAGGCCTTCGCCAACACCATGCCCTACTCCGAGAGCATCGGGTTCGTGGCCGACAACACCAAGCGCGACAAGATCGACTACGTCACCTACGTCACCGCCCACGAACTGGCGCACCAGTGGTGGGCGCACCAGATCATCGGCGCCGACATGCAGGGCGCCACCGCCCTCTCCGAGACCCTGGCCCAGTACTCCGCGCTGATCGTCATGGAGAAGACCTACGGCCCCGACGGCATCCGCAAGTTCCTGAAGTACGAGCTGGACCGCTACCTGCGCGCCCGTGGCGGCGAGGTGGTCGAGGAGCTGCCGCTGATCCGCGTCGAGAACCAGCCCTACATCCACTACCGCAAGGGCTCGCTGGTGATGTACCTGCTGCGCGACCGGCTGGGCGAGGCCAAGGTCAACGCCGCCCTGCGTCGCCTTCTTCAGCAGCACGCCTTCAAGGGCGCGCCCTATCCGCGCTCGCAGGATCTGGTGGACGCCCTGCGGGCCGAAGCCGGCGCCGACCCGGTCGCCCAGCAGCTCATCACCGACCTCTTCGAGAAGATCACGATCTACGACCTGAAGACCCGCGCCGCGACGGCCCGCAAGCGGCCCGACGGCCGCTACGACGTCACGCTGACCATCGAGGCGAAGAAGGCGTACGCCGACGGTCGAGGCCGCGAGACCGCGGTCGCCATACCGGCCGGCGAGACGTTCGACATGGGCGTCTTCACGGCCGAGCCGGGCAAGCCGGGGTTCACGTCGAAGGACGTCCTGGCCTTCCGCGCGACGGCGCTGAAATCGGGGTCGCAGACCCTCACGGCCACCGTGGACAAGCCGCCGAAGTTCGCGGGGATCGACCCCTACAACAAGCAGATCGACCGGGCGTCGGACGACAACGCCATCGCCGTGTCGCTGCGCTGATTGCGGTCGCCCCGCCCCCGCCCGTCAGGCGATCGGCGACGCCAGCAGCACCGCAACCATGGCCGCCGCCACGGCGACGACGCCCAGCAGTGTCGTGACCTTCATGGCCTTCTGCCCCCACTCACCGACTACAGCCTAGGCGCGAAGGGTTAAGGACGGCTCCCCCGATCGGGGGTGCGGATCACCTCTTGCCAAGCGAGAACATTTTCGGAACATTGCGGCGCATGGCCCGCCGCTACGCCGCCGTCGAGGACGCCTCGCCCCAGCCCGACCTGTGGCTGTCCCGCGCCGCGCCCGCGTCCACGCCGCACTACGCCGGCCACCGCGAGCGGCTGCGCGAGCGGGCGACCGCCGGCGGCCTTGCCGCCCTGCCCGATTACGAGCTGCTGGAGCTTCTCCTGTTCCGATCGGTCCCGCGGGGCGACGTCAAACCCCTCGCCAAGCAGCTCCTCGCCCGCTTCGGGTCGCTGGGCGCCGTCCTGGGCGCCACGCCCGAGGACCTGCGCACGGTGGCGGGTGTCGGCGAGGCGGTCGCCCTGGACCTCAAACTGGTGCACGAGGCCACCCTGCGCACCGCTCGCGAACAGGTGGCGAAGCGCCCGGTGATCTCGTCCTGGAGCGCGCTCCTCGCCTATGTGAAGACGGCCCTGGCCCACGAGGCGCGCGAGCAGTTCCGCGTCCTGTTCCTGGACAGGAAGAACCAGCTCCTGGCCGACGAGGTCCTGGGGCGCGGCACCGTCGACCACGCGCCGGTCTATCCGCGCGAGGTGGTGCGCCGTGCGCTGGAGGTCTCGGCCAGCGCGATCATCCTGGTGCACAACCACCCCACTCAGCCCTTTTTGATCACGTTGGATCACGGCCAATACCACTGAATCAGCGGGTTTTTTCCCGTTCTTGACTGGGGACGGTTTCGGCCGAATATGGGGGTCACTTCGACCTAACCGACCCCAGTTACAGCCCCCAAACCGACCCCAGTAGGTCGGGCCGGAGAGCCCCCGTGCCGAGCCTCACCGACAGCGCCATCAAGCACGCGATCAAGCGCGTGGAACGATCCCGCAAGCAGGAGACTCTGTCCGATGGGGAAGGCCGAGGGACCGGGCGCCTGACGCTGATCCTCAAGCCCATGCCGACCCGGGTGACGGCCGAGTGGATGGCCCAGCAGTGGCGGGACGGCCGGCGGACGAAGTCGAAAGTCGGCGCCTACCCGGTGATGTCGCTCGCTGAAGCCCGCGAAGTCTTCAAGCGAGACTTCGCCGACGTCATTCAGAAGGGCAGCAGCATCAAGGTCGCCGGCGATACGCGCCCCGGCACCGTCGCAGACCTCTTCGAAGCCTACGTCGCGAACCTGAAGGCCGCAGGGAAGTCATCCTGGCGAGACGCCGAGAAGAGCCTCGAGAACGTCGCAGATGTCCTCGGCCGCAACCGGCTCGCTCGCGACATCAGCCCCGAAGATGTCCTCGGCGTCCTGCGGCCGATCTACGAGCGCGGCAAACGCTCCATGGCGGATCACGTGCGGAGCTATATCCGCTCCGCCTACTCCTGGGGCCTCAAGGCCGAGCACGACTACCGCAGCGCGGCTCCGCGGCGCTTCAAGCTGGTGAGCAACCCGGCTGGGGCGATCCCGACTGAGCCCAAGACGGTCGGAACCCGTTGGCTGAACGAGGACGAGTTTGTCCGCCTCTATCGCTGGCTGGAGACGCCAGACTCGCCGGTGCATCCGCCCTATACCCGGGCCGTTCGCATCCTCATGCTCACCGGCCAGCGGGTCGAGGAGATCGCGCGCCTTCACGTCGATCAGTGGGACGCCAAGGAAAAGATCATCGACTGGTCGAAGACCAAGAACGGCAAGCCGCACACGATCCCGGCGCCGGCCTTGGCCGCAGAGCTCATTGAGTCGATCAAGCCGAACGAACACGGGTGGTTCTTCCCGTCGGCCATGGACCCGTCAAAGCCCGTGAGCGCCGGCACGCTCTACAGCTTCATGTGGCGGCAGCGGGACCGCGGCGTGATCCCCGTCGTCACCAATCGCGACCTGCGGCGAACCTGGAAAACCCTGGCCGGCAAGGCTGGGGTGCCGAAGGAGATCCGCGATCGGCTTCAGAACCACACGCTCCAGGACGTCAGCTCCAAGAGCTACGACCGCTGGAACTACATGCCCGAGAAGCGAGCGGGCATGAAGAAGTGGGACGCCTGGGTGACGCGCCTGCTCACCCGCAAAGCGCTCAAGCCCGCGGCCTGAGGCGTCACCTAAATCGATTGAAAAATGTAGCTCTGAGGACTACATTGATGTTGGCTCCGGTGCACGCGTGAGCGTCTATGCGACCAAGGAGTTTGCGCGCTTCGCTCGCAAGGCAGGGCTCGCGAGCCCGAAGCTCGTAGAGGCCTCGGCGGACGTCGTGGCCGGACGCTTCGACGCCGATCTTGGCGGCGGGGTGTTCAAGCAGCGCGTCGCCCGTGAGGGCGGCGGCAAGTCTGGCGGCTTCCGCACGATCATCGTGTTCAAGGTCGGCGGGCACAGCTTCTTCGTTCACGGGTTCGCCAAGAGCGACAAGGCGAACGTGAGCGCGAAGGAGCTGAAGGCGTTGAAAGCCTTGGCGGGCGTGCTCACCGGGCTTTCCGCCGAGGGCCTGAGGACGGCCACTTCGGCCGGCGAACTGGTGGAGTTGGAGAGCGAGCCTCATGGCGGCGGCGAAGCGGAAGGCTGAATCGGGGATCCTGGCATCCGTCCACAAGACGGTGGCCGGGCTGCACGACACCGGCCTCGTCGACAAGTCGACCATGCATCAGTTCGACGAACTGTGTCTGACGCCGGTCGCCCCAATGGCGCCCGAGGAGATCCGCGCGCTGCGGGAACGTGAGCAGGTCTCTCAGCCGGTGTTCGCCCGCTACCTCAATGTCCGCAAGGATGCGGTGAGCAAATGGGAGCGCGGTGAGAAACGGCCTGACGGGCCGTCGCTTAAACTTCTCAGCCTTGTGAAGGCGAAGGGGCTCAAGGCAATCGCCTAGCTGCTCCGACCCATTCACCGCCGATCCTGCGATCTTCCACGATCACCTCGGCCGCGTGCTGGTGTCCACGCGCCCACCTGTTCACATGGCTTCATGTGAGGAGGTGCAGATGCGCACGATAGCCGTGATCAGTCAGAAGGGCGGGGCCGGAAAGACGACGCTGGCGGTGCATCTGGCGACAGAGGCTCAGGCCTCCGGACGGGTCGCCCTACTCATGGATACTGACCCTCAGGCGACAGCCAGCCGCTGGGCCCACTGGCGGGGCGAGCGAGAGCCAGACGTGGTAGATTGCGGCGCACCTGCCCTCCTCGCCACCAAGCTCAAGCGAGCCGAAGAACTCGGGGCAGAGATCGTCGTGATCGACACGCCGCCGCATGCCGATCTCATGGCGCGGCAGGCGGCAAAACTCGCGGACCTTGTGCTGATCCCCTGCCGCCCGAAGGCGTTCGATCTGGCGGCGATAGAGGCGACGGCCGAGCTGGTTCAGAGCCGCCGCACGCGGGCATTTGTCGTCTTCACGGCCGGGCCTCCCCGTGCGCCCCAAATCTACCGAGAGGCGGCGGAGCTCATCACCGGCGAGGCTAGCGGCGGGCTTGGCCTGGCGCTCGCACCTGTGTCGCTTCCGGAGCGAGCCGCCTACCACCACAGCACCGCGGCCGGTCTGGTGGCCTCCGAGCACGAGCCGGGCGGCAAGGCCGCGAATGAGGTGTCGGCGCTGTGGGCGTGGACGTGTGAACAGCTGGACAGGTCCACACGTGAGCTCGACGGACCTCGGGCGATCAGCGCATGAGCCGCTTTGCATCCATCAGGTCCGAGCGCACGGCGAAGCCCCCTCCAGAGGAGCCAGCTGAATATCGCCCCCGCTCGCCTGGCCGGTCCGGCAAGAAGGCCGTCAGCGGCTATTTCAGCCCCGACGTGAGCCGCGGCCTGCACCTGCTGGCGCTCGAGCAGGGAACCAGCCTGCAGGCGCTGATGGGGGAAGCTTTCGACGACCTTATGCGCAAATACGGGAAGCATCCATTCGGCGAGCGCTAGGCGTCCGCCTGTGAACATGCGGACAGGTCCTCACGTGCACTAGCGTCCCGCTCCGCCCTCTGCGACGCCGGCGCGGCGCATCAGCTCGCCAACCGATCTGCCCCCCAAGGTGCAGGCGGCGACGATCCGATCGTAAGATCGATGTTGCGCCAGGCAGACCACCCGCCGGTTCAACGCGATTCGAGAGAGCGTCTGCTTTGCCGCTGCTCCCCCCGGGCGGTGCAATTCCGGCGCATAAAAGTCAGCCAGCCGAACTTCGATCCAGGTCGCCGGGTCCGACCCTGGGCTAACACAGAGGCTGTCTCCGTCGCCGACGTACCGCACGACGCCGGCGAAGGTGGCCCCTTGTTTGGGCAAGGCGGCTTCGCAGGGATCCGCCAGGGCTGGTCCAGCCAGGTAGAGCGCAGCGGCCAGCGCGCCAGGGCCGAGTAGAGATCGCGCGAACCGCTTCAATGGAGCATCGAGCCGCTCTCCTTCGCCGCCAACTTCGCCCGGCGGCGAGGCGTCGGCAAGACGACCCTTGTTGCTCAGGAACTCGACCGCTTGGCGCGGGTGAACGCACGATCCGTGCTCATGAACCCGGCCAGCATAGGGACGATCAGCCTCGCAGGCTCCATGGCGCAGCCGCCCTGGGCGGCCAGCGCCTCCCCGTAGGCGACCAGGTCGCGATGGACGGCCCCAGGAAGTTCGACTGTCACCTTCACCGGGGTGTCATCCTGCAGCTCAGCAAGCTTCAGCTTCGCCATTGCGCACCTCTCAGCCTGTGTAGGGTTCAAGAACGAGATCGCGGGTGACCATCACCCGGACCGGGGCGCCCGGCCGGATCGTCAGAGTCGGCGGGATGCTGAGGCTGCGCCCCACCGCCTGCTGACCGGCCTGGTTGAACGTGCCGGTCGCGCCTTGGCGCAACGCGCGGGCGATCGCGGCCTCGTCGTCGCCCGCTCCCAGCTCGGCCCCAACGCCGAGGATCGTGGAGAGCGCAGCGGCGCCGAACAGGGCACCCCAATGGCGGTCCACCCGATCCTGCAGGCCGGCGTACCCCTGCGCGTCGCCGGCGGGGAGCTTCTCGAGGACGAGAGACCGGCCGTTCGGCAGGATCAGGCGCGTCCAGGCGAGCAGCACCCGGTTCTGGCCGAACGCCACTTGCGTATCGTAGGCGCCGATCAGCTTCGAACCTTGCGGGATCAGCAGGAAGCGGCCGCTCACGCTGTCATAGACGTTCTCGGTCACCTGCCCGACGATCTGCCCCGGCAGATCCGCGCGGATGCCGGTGAGGAGTGCGGCCGGGATCATGGCGCCCGCCTGGATCACGAACGGGGACGGAGGTGAGGCGAGCCGGTCCGGGCTCGTCGTTCGGCGGTCCACCGGGCCGTCTAGGATCGTGCGCCGCGCCGGCCCGGCGGCCGCCTCAGCGAGATCGAGAAGACCGCTATCCCCGTTCGACACCGCCGGGGCCGTCGGCTGGGCGTCGCTGGCGAAGAGCCGGCTGGTGCGAGCGGCGTCACGCTCCTGCAGGGCCCGCTGACGAGCCCCGTCAGCCTGGGACGGCGATGGCGTAGCGGAAGCGGCCACGGGCGGCGGCGCAACATCGGCCGCCAAGAGCGGGCCGCCGAGGTCGCCCGGCATCGGCGGGCCCAAACGCGGCGCGGCGCCGTAGTCGCGCGGAAGCGCGTTCAGGCGCTCCGGCGGAGCGCCGCCAACACGGTAGACCTCCTCCGGCACCCCGCCGGCGGGCTTGGTGGTCATGGCGTAGGCGACGGCTCCGGCGATCGCGACCGACGAAGTGGCGCACAGGCCGATGAGCATCTTCCTAGACAGCCGGGCGACGCGGGGCTTCCCGGAGCGGAGCCTCAGCTCCTGGGCGATCTCCCGCTCGCCCACGTGCGAGGACGTGGACATGTTCACCCTCGCACCTTCTCAATGCGGACCCGCTTGTGGCCGCGGCGATCGCCGAAGCGCAGTTCGGCCCGATCGAAGATCCGGTCCACCACCATGCGCTGGCCCACGACGCGGTAGTTCACCAGGTCCGCAGACCGCCCATCGGATCGGCCGACGAAGAGCGGCGGGAGCTCGCTTTGGCTCACCGCGCTGTCGAACTCGATGATGGTCTGGCGGCCGTCATCGAACACCCGACGGGGACGCCAAGGCACGCGATCACCTGACACGCGATAGCCGAAGTTCAGGTTCTCGACCGCGACGGCGGGAACGGCGTGGCGCTCGAGGTTCTCGGCCGCAGCGGCCCTCAGCTCATCCTGCGGGTAGCGCCAAGCCACGGACGCCATGTAGATGGCCGGCGTGGCGCGCAGCTCCAGGTGATAGGTCCGTCGGTTCGTGTTGATGACGAGGTTGGTCTGCAGGTCCGCCCGCGTCGGCTTGACCAGAATGTGCACGCGGCGTGAGGCGCCCGCGCCGCTCTCGGTATCGCCGATTATCCACCGCACGGTGTCGCCCGCGGCCACGGGACCGGTGCCGGACAGGGTCTCTCCCTCCTGCAGAGCGATATCGGTGATCCGGCCTGGCGACGCGTAGACCTGGAACAGGGCGCCTTCCTCGAAGGCGTAGACCTGCGTCGCGTTCGCGTAGGCGGAGCCTGACGGCTGAACCCGCGCCGCTGCATTGGCGCGCGCGACGCGGGACGCGGCGTCTGCGGACTCAACGGCTGGCGGTCGCCTCATCGCCCCCTGCTGGGCGGCCGCAGACCGGCGGGTTGGCTCAGGCGGGTTGGGAACAGGCTCGGAAGCGACGACCAGGATTGGGCGAGGCGCCGGCGCAGTCACTGGCGGAGGCGCGATCATCTGTGGGCGCGCGACCAGTGCGGGCGTGGCGGATTTTGGCGCAAGGGCGGCGCAGCCCGATAGAGCCGATGCCGCCGCCACGCCGATCAGGAGGTTGGAACGCGGCATCATCCCAGCTCCCGCGACCAATTGAGCGCGTGGACGAAGACGCCCAGTGGATTCTTGCGAAGCTGGTCGGCGGTTCGCGGCGGCTGCACAACCACCGTCAGGATCGCAGTCCAGCGTTCCGTGGACATTAGTGCGCCGTCGACATATCGCCGCTCGACCCACGCCACGCGAAAGCTATCGGGCGATGCGCGGATGACGCTCGAGACGTCGACGGCCACCTGGTCTTTTCCGACCGTGGCGAAGGGGTCGTTCGCTCGAGCGTAGTCGTTGAGGGCCAGCGCGCCGCGATCGGTGGTGTAGTCGTAGGCCCTGAGCCAGTTCTGGCGCACCACGATCGGGTCCGACGGGATGGAGCGGACCTCCTCGATGAAGCGGGCCAGGTGCCAGGCGATCTGCGGATCGGTGGGCTTGTAGCCCGCGACAGCTGGAGCCACGGCCTGGGTCTGCCCGAGCCGATCGACCTCGACGACCCAGGGCGTCACCGAGCTGTGCGAGCCCTGCCACAGAAGCCCACCTGCCAGTCCCGCCGACAACACGAGGCTGCCGAAAGCCATCAGCCGCCAGTTGCGGGCCTGCACGCGCGCCGAGCCGATGCGGTCGTCCCAGGCCTGAGCGGCCCGTTGATAGGGAGTGTCGAGGGTAGGGGTCGCACCGTAGCGCACCCCAGGCCGGGTGAAGACGTTCATGACCGATCCTCTGCGAGCGAGACGGAGGTTCCGCCGCCCGGGTGGTCACCCGAGCGCAGGGCGTGGGCGGCGGTGGCGGCGCCGTGGGCGGCCTCCAGGCGGCGCTGGTACTGGCGCGCCCAGGCCGGCGCGCCGTCAGCCGGAGAGCCGCCAGCCGGAGAGCCGCCCGACGACGAACCGCCAGAGGGGGAGCCCGAGGGACCACCAGAACCGGGGGGCTTAGGCGGCGAGAAACCGCCGTCGCCCGAACCGGTCGGGCCTGGACGGACCGAGCGCATCGCGGTGACCGCGCCGCGCACGCCCCCTACCCCCGCTGCCACGGCCGCACGCGCGCCCATGGCGCCGGCCGCACCAAGCCCGCCGGCAGCCAGCGCCGTGCCGACCGCGGCGCCGGCGCCGAGCTGCGGTGCGCCAGAGACCAGCCCATTGGCGATGGCGGGCCCGAAGATGCCGAGGCCGAGCAGGCAAAGCGAGGCGAGCGCGAGCGACAGGACCTCCTCAAGGGTCGGCTCTTGACCGCCGAAGTCCTGGATGAACTCGCCGAACAGAGTCGAGCCGATCCCGACGACCACGGCCAGGACGAGCACCTTCACGCCGGAGGCGACCACGTTGCCGAGCACCCGCTCCGCCAGGAACGCCGTCTTGCCGAAGAGACCGAACGGCACGAGCACGAAGCCCGCGAGCGTGGTGAGCTTGAACTCGATGAGGGTGACGAACAGCTGGACGGCCAGCACGAAAAACGCGACCAGCACGATCAGCCACGCGACCATCAGCACGGCAATCTGCGGGAAGTTGTCGAAGAACTGAGGGAAGCCGCACATCTGCATCGCCGACTCGAGGATCGGCTTGCCCGCGTCGATACCGGACTGGGCGAGCTTTCCGGGGCGCAGGAAATCTGAAGCCGACATCCCCGAGCCCGCGGCCTTGAGGCCCAGCCCAGAGAAGGACTGGAAGATCACTCGGGCGAGGCTGTTGAAGTTCGACAGCAGGAAGGCGAAGAAGCCGACGTAGAGGGTCTTCTTGATCAGCCGCGCGAGGATGTCGTCGCCGGCCGACCACGACCAGAACAGCGCCGCCAAGGTGACGTCGGTCACCACCAAGGTGCTCGCCAGGAACGCCACCTCGCCACCGAGCAGACCGAAGCCGGAGTCGATGTAGCGGGTGAAAACGTCCAGGAAGCGGTCGGCGACGCCCGTGTTCATGAGCCCAGGCCCTTAGTCTTGCCGAGGAACCGATCCTGACGCTCTTGCTGGGCCGCCTTGCAGGCGGCGTCGTCATAGGCCTTCAGACCGAGGTCTCGACAGCGATCACGTTCACTCGCCAGCTGCTGTCCGCTCATCTGCTTGGCGTCGGCGGCGGCTTGGCGCTCGCCGCAGCCGGACAAAGCGAGGACAGCGGCGGCGGCGAAGAACAGGCGGGTCATCGGAACATCTCCACGGGTTGCGCCTGGTAACCTTGGCGCCGATCCATGAAGCGGCGGAACTGCTCTTGTGCTTGCGCCCGGCTGGCTGCGCGTTCGGCCTGCTCCAGGGCCGCGGCGCGGCCCTGCGCGGCTGTCATCGCGGTCAGGTCGGAGAGCTGCTGGCTTTGGAGAGCGAGCAGCTGGTTGCCCGCTTGGGTGGCTTGAACGATGCCCACGGAGCCCTGGCTCGCGCCGACAAGGGCGCTGAGTTCGGCACGGGTGCTCGGCAGGCCGCTAACGATGCCCGCCTGCACCTGCAGGGCGTGCTGGAACGCCTCCGCGGAATTGCGCCAGCGGGCGTTCGCCGACGCGATAAGCGCGGCGTCCGACGCGCCAGACGAGACGGCGTAGTTCTGGCCGAACTCGCGTTGGATCGCCTGGACGTCGTAGGCCACGCGCTGGGCCTGCTGCATCAAGGATCCAATGCGGCCGAGATTGCCCTGCAACGTCTGAAGAGACGAGTACGGGAGCTGCTGCAGGTTGCGGGCCTGGTTTGTCAGGCTCAACGCCTGGTTCTGCAGGCTGCGGACCTGGTTGTTGATCTGCTCAAGCGCTCGCGCCGCCTGCATGACGTTCGAAGCGTAGTTGGTCGGATCGAACACCTTGAGCTGGGCGCCCGCGGGCGTCGCGAGGGCCAGCACCGCCGCGCCCGAAAGCGCAGCCAGGCGGAGCGAATGACGGATCATCGGGTGGTCTCCAGGTGGGGCGCGGGGCGCTGCAGTCGGATCAGGTCAGCCGCCCAGCCGAGGCCGCGATGGTCCAGCCAGGCCGCGGCGAAGCCCTGCGGCCCGTGCCGTTCGACAAGATCGGCGATGACGAGCTGGTCGGTCTTGGCTGAGGCGGCGCAAAGGGCGAGCGCCACCGGCCCCAGGCCAAGCTCGAAGAGCCGGTGGCCCTGCCGCGACTGGCAGTAATAGTCGCGCTTGGGCGTGGCCCGGCTGAGGATCTCGATCTGGCGCGCGTTGAGGCCGAACCGCTCATAGGCCGCGGCGATCTGCGGCTCCTGGGCGCGATCGTTCGGCAGGAACAGGCGGGTCGGGCAGCTCTCGATGATGGAGGCGGCGATGGCGCTCGTTTCGATGTCCGCCAAAGACTGGGTGGCGAACACCACCGAGGCGTTCTTTTTGCGGAGCGTCTTCAGCCATTCGCGCAGCTGCGCGCCGAAGGTGGCGTCGTCGAGCGCCAGCCAGCCCTCGTCCACGATCACCAGCGTGGGACGGCCGTCGAGCCGCGACTGCATCCGGTGGAAGAGGTAGGCGAGCACTGCCGGCGCCGCAGCCTAGCCGATAAGGCCCTCGGTCTCGAAGGCCTGCACCTCCGCGGTCCCAAGTCGCTCGTGCTCGGCGTCCAGCAGCCGCCCCCAGGGACCGGCCACCGTGTAGGGCTGCAGCGCCTGCTTGAGGCTGTTCGACTGCAGCAGCACCGAGAGGCCTGTCATGGTCCGCTCCGACGGAGGCGCCGAAGCCAAGGA
Organism: Pseudomonadota bacterium; assembly: GCA_046725615.1. Lineage (GTDB taxonomy): Bacteria > Pseudomonadota > Alphaproteobacteria > Caulobacterales > Caulobacteraceae > Phenylobacterium. The sequence goes on along the minus strand of JBKOYY010000039.1, from coordinate 12,721 downwards.
CCCGAGGGCCGTCCAGAGGTGCTCCTTGTCCTCCGGCGTCACCTCGACCCGCTCCCGGCCGAGCACCCCGGCCAGCCATTCGGCCGCCCAAGCCCGTTCGGCAGGGTCCTCGAGCCGCGCCAAGGGCTGCAGGGAGATCGGCGCCTCGACGGTCTCCGAAAGCGCGCCGCCGAGGTTGTGGAAGTCGCCGCCCATGGCGAGCGCTGCGGCGCGAATGGAGCCGCCATAGTCGAAGGCGAACACCTGCGCCCGAGGATAGCGCCGGAATTGCAGGGCCATGAGCGCGAGCAGCACGCTCTTGCCCGCTCCGGTCGGCCCGACGACCATGGCGTGGCCAACATCGCCGAGGTGGGTCGAGAACCGGAAGGGCGTCGATCCTTCGGTCATGCCGTAGAAGAGTGGCGGCCCGCCGAGATGCGTGTTCGAGGGCGGCCCGGACCAGACCGCCGAAAGCGGGATCATGTGGGCGAGGTTCAGGGTGGAGATGGGCGGCTGGCGGACGTTGGCGTAAGCGTGGCCGGGCAAGCTGCCGAGCCAGGCCTCCACAGCGTTCATCGTCTCGACCATGCAGGTGAAGTCGCGGCTCTGAATGGTCTTCTCGACCAAGCGCAGTTTCGCGTCCGCGCGCGCGGGGTCGTCGTCCCAAACACAGACCGTGGCGGTGACGAAGGCGTGGCCGACCACGTCGGCGCCAAGGTCCTGCAGCGCCTCGTCAGCGTCGAGCGCCTTGTTCTGCGCGTCCGTATCGACCAGCGCCGCCGCCTCGTTGGTCAACACCTCCTTGAGGATGGCCATGATCGACTTGCGCTTGGCGAACCACTGCCGCCGGATGCGCGCCAGCAGCTTGGCCGCGTCCACCTTGTCGAGGCAGATGGCGCGGGTGGTCCATCGATAGGGAAATGCGAGCCGGTTGAGCTCGTCCAGCAGACCCGGCCAGGTCGCGGCCGGGAAGCCGCTGATGGTGAGGACCCGCAGGTGCGCCTCGCCGAGCCGAGGCTCGAGGCCGCCGGTCAGCGGCTGGTCGGCCAGCAGGACATCTAGGTGCACGGGCGTATCGGGCACGCCGACGCGGTGACGATGCGTCGAGACCGTCGAATGCAGGTAGGTCAGGGTTTCACTGTCGCCGAGCCAGGCGGTTTCGGGGACGAATCCCTCCAGCAAGGCCAGCACCCGGTCGGTGCGATCGACAAAGCCCGCCAGCGCCTCGCGCCAATCGACGCCGCGCCGCTCCCGGCCCTCATAGAGCCAGCTTTCGGCGCGAGCGCCCTGCTCCGCCGGCGGCAGGTAGACGAAGGTCAGGAAGTAGGCGCTGTCGAAGTGGGCGCCCTTCTCCTCGAACTGCGCGCGGCGCTCCTCGTCGACCAGCGCCGAGACCGGGTCGGGGAAGTCGCTGAGGGGATAGATCTCAGCGGCGTTGCGCTGCGCTTCGACGAAGACCGCCCATCCCGATCCCAGGCGCCGAAGCGCGTTGTTGAGCCGGCCGGCCGCCGACACGAGCTCCGCGGCGGTGGCGGAGTCGAGATCAGGTCCTCGGAAGCGGGCGGTCCGCTGGAAGGCGCCGTCCTTGTTCAGGACCACACCAGGTCCGACCAGCGCCGCCCACGGCAGGTAATCAGGGAGCTGGGCGGCGCGGCGACGATATTCGCGAAGGTCGAACATCTCAGACCTCCAGGTACGGCGGAATGCGCACATGCCGGCGCGCGACTTCGACGAAGTGCGGGTCCCGCTTGGCGGCCCAAACCGCGAAGGCGTGCCCGATCAGCCAGAGGGCGAGGCCCGCGATCCAGAGCCGTAAGCCAAGCCCTAGGGCGGCGGCCAGGGTGCCGTTGACGATGGCGAAGGTGCGGGGCGCGCCGGCCAGCAGCACCGGCTCGGTCAGCGCCCGATGCACCGGCGCTTCGAACCCTGGAATGGGAGCGGCGGGGTCCATCAGATGAGCGCCCCGCCGCCGAACGAGAAGAACGACAGGAAGAAGCTGGAAGCGGCGAAGGCAATCGACAGACCGAAGACGATCTGGATCAGCCGACGGAAGCCGCCCGAGGTATCGCCGAAGGCCAGGGTGAGGCCCGTCGTGATGATGATGATCACCGCGATGATCTTGGCGACCGGACCCTCGATTGATTGCAGGATCTTCTCGAGCGGCGCTTCCCACGGCATCGAGGAGCCTGCGGCGTAGGCCGGCCCGGCGAGCAGCCAGACGGTGGCGACGGCGCTCGCAGTGGCGAGCCGCCCATGGATGCGGCCGATCATGAAGTCTCTCCTGGAGAAGCCGCGGTCACAGGCGTGATGCGGTAGTCGCCGTCGGGGCTCAGACCCGCGACGGCGCAAAGCTCGGTCAGCCGGCGCTCGTCCCCTCGCCCGCTCAGCACGGCGATCAAGTCGACGGTCTCAGCGATCAGGGCGCGAGGAACCACCGGCACCGCCTCCTGGATCAGCTGTTCCAGGCGGCGCAGGGCGCCCTGGGCAGACCCGGCGTGGATCGTGCCAACACCGCCGGGATGGCCCGTGCCCCAGGCCTTGAGCAGATCGAGCGCCTCGGCGCCGCGGACTTCGCCAATCGGGATCCGGTCGGGCCGAAGCCGCAGAGACGAGCGGACCAGCTCGGCGAGAGAAGCGACTCCGTCCTTGGTGCGCAGCGCGACCAGGTTCGGGGCTGCACACTGCAGCTCGCGGGTGTCTTCGATGAGCACCACCCGGTCGCCGGACTTGGCGACTTCCGCCAGCAGGGCGTTGGCCAGGGTGGTCTTCCCCGTCGACGTGCCGCCCGCCACGAGGATATTCCGGCGCTCGGCCACGCCGCGCCGCAGCATCTCTGCCGCGCCAACCGGCATGATCCCCGCCGCCACGTAATCGTCCAAGGAGAAGACGGCGACGGCGGGTTTGCGGATGGCGAAGGTCGGCGCCGCCACGACTGGGGGAAGGAGGCCTTCGAAGCGCTCTCCCGTCTCCGGCAGCTCGGCCGAGACCCGCGGGCTCGACGCGTGGACTTCGGCGCCCACATGGTGCGCCACCAGGCGAACGATCCGCTCCCCGTCATCCGCGGACATCCGGCAGGTGGTGTCCTCCAGGCCCGGGCCCAGGCGGTCGACCCAGAGCCGGCCATCGGGGTTGAGCATCACCTCGACGATGGACGCGTCGTCCAGCCAACCGCCGATCTGCGGCCCGAGCGCCGTGCGGAGCATGCGCGCGCTGCGGACAAAGACCTCGTTGCGGAACGGCGCGACGGACACTGGCGGCTCCCGTTTGCAGCCCTTGGGCGTGCGAAAACGGGTCATCAATGAGCGCCCGAATGGCGCCGGATCAACAGTCGGTCCGTCGTAGTAGTGCTCTGGCGTGCGATGACTTGCGTTCCGGCGAGTCCATGCAAGCCCGACCGGCTACTCCGCTGGCCGACCTGGATGTTCGACCTCGACCGACACCTCGCGCGTGAAGCTGGCGCCGCGCGCCAGCCGCCGCCCCAGCGCCGCAACGAAGCCCTCGAACCGCTCCTTGCCCTTGGCTTGGGCGGCCGCCTGAGCGGCTTCGGGAAGCGCGGGCGTACTGGTCAGCCAGAACCGGACGAACAGCGCCATCATCTCGATGGAGATGCCGAGATTTCGCTCCAGTCGTTCGGCCGCACGGTTCTGCTGGTCCAGGCGTCGGGTGATCGCCGCCTCCTGCCGCTCGGCGGCGTCGGGCGAGACAAAGGAGGCGATCGCCGCCTCTGCGACCAGCGATTTCGACTTTCCGCGCCGCTCAGCGAACGCCTCCAGCGCCTTCAGCGTGTCCGGCTCCAGGTAAACCGACAGACGGGCTTTTTGCATGCTCACAGCTCCAAGCCGTCATCAGGATCGAGCGAGGCTTGACGGGCGACGCGTCGGAACCGCCGCTGCATCGCCGCCTGCTCGGCCGCCTCGCCATCGTCCTGGCCATCGTCCTCGTCGAAGAAGGCGAACTCCCGCGTCGGCGGCGGCACATGACCGTCCTCGAAGAGCGGCTCGGGCTCGCGACGCAGTCCCCCCTCCCCCACGTCCTGCCCCTTCGGCATCGACCTAGAGGGCGGGGCGGCGATCGGCTGCAGCCCCGACCAATCATCCGGCGGCACGGCCACGGCCGACGATCCCTGGGCCTGACCGACTCGAGCCTTCAGCTGGCGGTCCTCGAAGTAGCGGACCTTGTGCGCCCGCACCGGCGGCGCGCCGGAGACTAGGACCAGCTCGTCGTCAGGCGGCAACTGCATCACCTCGCCGGGCGTGAGCAGCGGCCGCGCGGTTTCCTGGCGCGACACCATGAGATGGCCGAGCCAGGGCGAAAGGCGATGCCCGGCATAGTTCTTCATCGCCCGAAGCTCCGTCGCGGTCCCCAAGGCGTCGGACACGCGCTTGGCCGTCCGGTCGTCATTGGTCGCGAAGCAGACCCGCACATGGCAGTTGTCGAGGATCGCGTTGTTGGGACCGTAGGCCTTCTCGATTTGGTTCAGCGACTGGGCGATAAGGAAGGCCTTCAGGCCATAGCCGGCCATGAAGGCGAGGGCGCTCTCGAAGAAGTCCAGTCGCCCCAGGGCCGGGAACTCGTCGAGCATCAGCAGCACCCGGTGGCGGCTCGACCGCGCCCCGAGATCCTCGGTCAGCCGCCGCCCGATTTGGTTGAGGATCAGCCGGACCAGCGGCTTGGTCCGGCTTATGTCGGACGGCGGCACGACCAGGTACAGGCTTGACGGGCGCTCGGCCTCGACCAGATCCGCGATGCGCCAGTCACAGCGGCGGGTCACCTTGGCCACCACCGGATCGCGGTAAAGGCCGAGGAAGGACATGGCGGTCGAGAGCACGCCCGAGCGCTCGTTCTCGCTCTTGTTGAGGAGTTCGCGCGCCGCGGAGGCCACGACCGGGTGCGGCCGGTCGCCCAAGTGGGGCGTCGTCATCATCGCCCGGAGCGTCGTCTCGATCGGACGGCGCGGGTCGCACAGGAACTCCGCGACCCCGGCGAGGGTCTTGTCCGCCCCGGCGTAGAGCACGTGCAGGATGGCGCCGACCAACAGGCTGTGGCTGGTCTTCTCCCAGTGCGAGCGGCGCTCCAGCGCGCCTTCTGGATCGACTAGGATGTCGGCGATGTTCTGCACATCGCGGACCTCCGTCTCGCCACGCCGCACCTCCAGCAGCGGGTTATAGGCGGCGCTCTCCGGATTGGTCGGATCGAACAGCAGCACCCGGCCCACGGCGGCCCGACAGGCGGAGGTCAGCTGCCAGTTCTCGCCCTTAATGTCGTGGACGATGGCCGATCCGGGCCAGGTCAACAGCGTCGGCACGACCAGGCCCACGCCCTTGCCGCTACGGGTCGGCGCAAAGCAGAGCACGTGCTCGGGACCGTCGTGGCGCAAGTAGGCGCCCTTCAGACGGCCGAGGATCACCCCGTCTTCGCCGAGCAGCCCGGCGGCTGCGACCTCTCGCGGCCTGGCCCAGCGCGCCGAGCCGTAGGTGGTCACCGAGCGCGACTCCCTCGCCCGCCAGATCGACATGCCCATCGCTACCGCGAGGGCCAGCGCCCCGCCGGTGACGGCGATAGCGGCGCCTTCCAGAAAGACCCGCGGCGCGTAGGCGTCGAACGCGAACCACCACCAGAGAAAGGCTGGCGGCGGGTAGACCGGCCAGGGACCGACCACAAACCAGGGGGTCCCGAGCTGGGACTGGAACGCGAGCCGCCAGGCGGTCCACGCCGTCGCCGTCCATAGGGCGGCGAGCACGATGGCGAATACCGCCGCCAGCTGGCCCCACATCACCTTCGTGCCGTTCATGGCGGCCTCCTGATCAGCGGCCAAGGCCGCGCTTGGGACTGAAGCTCCAGGTCATTCCACCGCCCGGCGTGAGCACCCCGTCGACATGGCGGCCGAGATGCCGCTCAAGCTCCGGCCGCCAGGGCACGAGGGTGAAACCCAGACCGTTGTCGATCATCGCGAACCGACCGGACGCGAGGGTCACACGCTGGCGATAGGTCCCCGCGACGACGCCCTCTGGGCCGAGCCCCTGATGCTTGAGGCCAGTTTGATCGGCGAGCCGCGCCGCGGCGCCGGCGAGCTCACGCTGTCGCAGGGTCTCCAGCAGGTCGCGCGCGAAGAGCAGTCGCCGACCCTGGCGTTGGGCCAGCCCGGCCTCGACCAGGCGGTTACCGCGGGCGTTCAGCGCGGCGCGCACCTCGGAGGCGAACCCGCCCTCACCCAGATCCGCAGGCGCGCGCCCGACCAGCTGGCGGTCGAGCCAAGTGGCGCCGTCGGCCCGCACCTGATCCGCCAAGCCGAGGTCGGAGCGGACCTGCAGTACGAGGCGGCTGCGGCGGCCCTGCCATTCGAGCCGCCGGACTTCGACGATGCCGCCCATTCCCGCGTCGCTGGCGTCATCGAGGTCCGCGAACCGGACGTGATGGGTGCATCCGTCCAAGCCCTCCACGATCGCGTAGCCGCTGCCGCGAAGTTCGTCGTCGAGCCCGCGGCCGCACAGCCGACCCACCAGCGGGGCATCGCCCCCGTCCAGCACGAAGCGCGCGGGGTCACTCTCGAGGCCGCGCTCGCTCAAGGCGCGGTGCAGGCGGGCGATGACGTCCTGGCGCTGGCCAAGCGCCCGCAGCGCGGCCTCGGCGTCCGGAGCGACGCGCCACCGGCCGGGCCGCACCTCGTCGGCGAGGCCGAGGCCCCGAAGCTTGCGCAGGCGCGCCAGCCGCGCCTGTTGCAGGTCGCCGGAGCCGCCGGCCGCGGGGCGCATATCAACGACGCCCTGCTCGTCCGCCAGCCGCGCCAAGCCGCGGTCGAGAGCGGTCCAGCGATCGGCCTCGATCTGCAGCGCCGTTTGCCGCTTCAATTCGCCGTCGGTGCGGGGCCCGAGCTCAAGGGTGACCAGCCGTCCGGCGCGGGCGCGAAGGCCCTCGCGGATGTAATCCGGCGCGATGACCAGGTCCTCACCCTCGTCGGTGCGTCCCCGCACGATGACGTGCAGATGCGGATGGGCGGTATTCCAGTGGTCCACCGCGACCCAATCGAGGCGCGTGCCGAGGTCCGCCTCGGCCTGCCCCATCAGGTCTCGGGTGAAGGCCTTCAGGTCGCTCAGCTGCTCAGCGTCATCGGGGGAGATGATGAAGCGGAAGTGGTGACGGTCGCCCTCGCACCGCCCAGCGAACCCGTTCGCGTCCGCCTCGTCCGTCGTCGCGTCGAACAGCCGGCCGCGATCACCGTCGCGCGTGACGCCTTCGCGCTGCAGATAGTCGAGGTGGGTGGCCAGCGGCGCCCGGCCCGCCCTCTGCCGTACGACGCGCGCCTTGACCACCGCGCCGCGTAGGCGGGCCCCGACGGACTGAGCGCAAAGGCTCGCGGCACGGCCACGACCGAAGGCGCCCGCGCGGCCCGATCCGCTACGGACAAGGCCGCCCGCCCGCTGAGCCGCCGCCAAGGCCTGACCGACAAAGGTGCGACGCCCTCCGGAGGGTCGCGACCGGATACGGCCTACGCGCAGCTCGAACTCGTCCTCGCTCACGACCGCCTCCGGCCGGGCGAGGTGCATCTTTGTCCACCAAACCAACGGCTTAGTCGAAATCGCAGCCTGCGCGGGCGCTGCACACCTCGCGACAGGCCGTTGAATTTTTTAAACTTTCCGCCCCCGACCGGACGCCGCACCTCGCGCCTTTTATCCTGCCATCGGTCCATCGTTTGGGAGGTCGCCGCCGAACCTGCGCGGATCTGCGAAGCCGCACGAGAGACGCCGGGTCCCATCACCGGTCCTCCAGCCGCGGCGTGAGCTCCGCGAACAGCGGCGCGTGGGCCGGGTCGCGTGCGATGGCTGGTCCGGCCGAGCGCGCATTCACCCCGCCGGCTGTGTCGTCCCGCATGACGGCGAACAGGGATGGCTGCGGCGTACTCGACGGCGATGCCCCTGTCGCCAACCCGCCCGCAGCCGGCGCTCCCAGCACAGATGGCGAGAGTTTGGCGACGTAGGCGCGCGTCTCTGATGGGAGCGGGCGGCCGTCGATCAGATGCTGCTGATAGCGGGCCGGTCCGGCGTTGTAGGCGGCCAGGAACCCGCCGGCGCCGAAGCGATCGTACATCTCCCGCAGGTACGCCGCGCCCGCCAAGATGTTGTCCCGCGGCTGGAAAGGGTCGGCACCCAGGCCGTAGCGGGAGCGCAGCTCCGCGTACGTCTGGGGCATCACCTGCATCAGCCCCATGGCGCCGGCCGGGCTCACCGCCCGCACCTGGAAGGCGCTCTCCACATGCATGACGGCCTGGATCCAGGACTCCGGCAGGCCGAACCGCTGCGCCGCCTCAGCGACGACGCCGCCGATCTCGGCCCGCACGCCCGCCGGCTGCGCCTCGACCTGAGACGCAACGCCGGCGGTGAGGCAGAAGACGCTGGTCCCTATCAGCCGCCAGCGTGCCGCCGTGCTCGCGGCCGTCCAGGGCAAGGCGCGTCCGCGCCGGCCTGACGGCCGCCCTGGACCGCCGCTGCGCGCGGCGGCTGTGCGGAAGCTGGTCGGGACGAAGGAGCGGCCGCTGTTTGTTCGATCGAACAAAGGAGCTGGGCTTGGCGTCGGCTTATCGGCCATGGCGAGGATCCTGGAGCAGCCACAGGGGTGCGGCCCGGCCGACCACCTGGCCGCGCGGCAGCGGACCGAAGTAGCGGCTGTCGAGCGAGCCCGAGGCGGGGTTGAGGAGGAACACCTGGTCGGAGCCGAGTGCGAAGCAGCCGCGCCAGACGGGCAAGGGGCGTCCGAAACGGTCGCGTCGCTCAGCTATCGCGGCGGTCGCGCCATCGATGGTCACGTGGTCGCCGTCGCGACAGACGTGGCTGGGCGTCAGGGCGCCGACCCGCTTGATCAGCAAGGCGCCGGACGGCAGGTAGCCGCGCGCTGAAAGCCACGTCGCCAGCGCGGGAGGCGGCCGCACGGCGGTCCAATCCCCGACGCTCAGCCTGCGCGCCGGCTGCAGTCGGTAGAGCCCTTCTGGCGCACTGGCGGTCGCGTTCCAGACGAGTCCTAGCCGCGCCGGGAACGCAGCTGGGGCGAGTAGCGCCAGGATGCCCCCCATCCCGAAGACAGCTATGGTGGGGGGTCGCATCAGGCGCCCACTGCGTCGCGCAGGCGCCAGGCGCGATGGCGCGCGAGACTATAGGGCTCGGGCGCAGCGCCGGCGCTCAGCCGGTTGTGGACTTGCCGCCAGTGGTCGGGGGCGACGCAGGTCGGATCGATCCCCAGCTGCTCGACCGCATCGATGGCGGCGAGCGCCCGCTGGACGGTGGGCCAGCCCGACAGGCGCAGCAACGGCTCTCCGCCGGCCTCGACACCGGGGACCGTAGAGCAGCGCGCGCCGGGCGCTACGGCCTGCAGGATGTCGAGCCGTGAGGCGACGGTGCCACGGTCGTTCGCCTGCCACCGGACGAAGGCGAAGACATCGCCCGGGCGGAAGCCCACGAGGCGCCGGCGTCGGTCGAGCAGGCGCTCCTCGCGCACGGTCCCAAACCGGATCCAGCGCTCGATCCGCTTCTCGTACCAGACGAGCTCGACCCAAGTCGTAGGATCGGAGGGCGCGGCGCCCGCGTTCTCCGGCGGCGTCTTGGCCCGCATGGCGATCGCGCCTCAGCCGCCGACGAAGCTGCGGTCTTCGGTGATCCGGCGCGCCGGGTGGACGGTGTCGCGGCCTGGATCGGCGGTGGAAGACTTCACACCACGGGCGGCCCAGGACTGCAGGTCGGCGACCGCATAGACCACGCGCCCACCGATCTTCATGTAGGTGGGACCCGTGCCGTAGGTGCGGTGCTTCTCGAGCGTTCGGCCGGACAATCCAAGGAAGCGCGCGGCTTCAGGCGTGCGCAGCAGGCGCGGCGGCAGGGCGGTGTTGGGCTCGACCATGTTCGGCTCTCCAAGGCTTCTCCTGGATGCTGCGGCGGAGCGCAGCGAAGTCCCGGACAGCCTGTCGGAGTGCGAATCGGAGGGGGATGGCGAAGTTGGGGAGCGGCGATTCCGCCACCCCTTACTCGTCGGTCTTGTGGCGCAGCAGCCGCTTGTAGTCACCGCTCACGAGCGCCGCCCCGGAGCGCACTAGGCGAATGGTGGCGTCGCGCAACGAGGAGGTCCGCCAGCTCTCGGCGGCGACCCGTGGCGCGCCGAAGATCTCCTCGGCGATGGCGCGGTAGCTGCCGCCGGCCAGATGGCCGTCATAAGCGCGAAGGCTCTGCCCCATGCGCCCCCAACGCTGGTCGGAATGCCGTTCGGGCGCCGCGCGGACGCCAACCACCTCTCGCCAGAACTGCAGCGCGGCGGCTGCCCCACAGAGGGTGTCGCCGTCCAGCAGGACAACACAGGCGACGGTCTGACCGTAGGCGAGCGCGGCGGGCATCCAGATGTGATGGTCGGCGTCGACCCCGCGCAGCAGGGCGTGCACGCCGTCGTCGGCTTGGCGGGCGATGAATTGGCCGCGCCACCGTGATGGATCGAAGGTGATCGCCTGCTTGGCGCCTTTTGGCGCGGGCGCCAGGACGACGGTGCGGGGGTAGGCCTCAGGCCGCCAGAAGACCGGCTGTTCGGCCGCGGCGAGCGCCGGATCGGCAGCGAAAGGTCAGCCCCCAGCGGGCCAGGCGCGCGTCACCTGCGCGCGCCGTCCCCCCGGAGGCCACCTCGGATTGGATACGTTGGTAATCGGCCTGGTAGTCGCCGTTGCGGCGCAAGAATTCCCAGGCGAGCGCCGGCGCGGTAAGCTCGCGCAAACCGGCGTAGCGCTCTTCTGAACGCCAATCCTCGTCACTCAAGGCGCTCTCCCATGAACAGAGCGGGCGCCCCCACAGCGACGGCATTTATCCACAACTGTCGGCCAGCCGCAAACCCAAGTTGTTGCTTAACAACAGCTCAGCTTTGAGTTGAGGTAAGCAGGTCCTTGTAGCCGCCGTCGCGCAGCCAATGCGCTCGGGCCAGGTGCGTCTCGTGCATGGTGCGGGCGCGGTCCGGCTCACGCGTGGGATCGACCTTCAGCACGATCGCGGCTACCTCGCGCCAGTCGGCGCCGGCGGCTTCGGCATCGAGCAGGCGCAGGTAGACCGTCGCCTGTGCGCGATCATAGTCGGTGAGCGGCTCACCTTGCGGCGCCCGCTCGCGGAGCTCCGCCTGGGTCATGCGTTAACTTTACGCCCCAGGGGTCGCCTACGACACGTCTTAGGAGTTGAAGGCCTAGTCGCGGGCGAAGAATGCTTGCGGTTCGACCTCCAGCACCTCGGCCAGCTTCTCCAGCATGTCGACGGTGGCCGCGTGCTCTTCGCGTTCGAGCAGACCGACATAGTTGCGGTTGATGTCGGCACGATCCGCCAGCTCCTCCTGCGAAAGACCCTTGGCCTGACGCAGACGGCGCAAGTTCCTGGCAACGACTCCCCTCAACCGCATGAGGAGGAGACGGCCGCGCCGGCTGAGCTTCAGCCACCTAGTATACTGGGGAATCGTCGGCGAGTCGGACGGCGGAAAGATGGCCCCGGCCCACCGGGCCGGGGCCTGACGCTCAAGCGGCGAGCTCTTTACTCTGGCGGCCGTGGAGGAAGTCGACCGCGCGCTGAGCGAAGGCGGCGGCGCTGAAGATGAAGCGCTTGTCGTTCTGAAGGACGCTCAGCCAGCTCTCGATATAGGCGGCGTGGTCTTCGCGCGGCTGCAGCTCGAGCCCGAGGTCGGCGCAGAGAAAGGCGGCGCCCAGTTCGGCGACGAGTTCCTCGCGGGCATAGCCTTCGTCGCCCCAGCGCTTGCGCCCGAAGTCGCGATCAAGACGGGTGGGATGGCGCGTCCAGTGCGTGCACTCGTGCGCCAGCGTCGCGTAGTAGGCCTCCGGGTCGAGGAAGCTCTCGAACGGCGGCAGCTGCACATAGTCCGGCCCCACCGCGTAGAACGCGTTGTTCCCGCCATGCCGGATGTCGGCCTGAAGCGCGCGGAAAAAGGCGTCGGCGTGCGCGATCCGCTGAGTGGGTTGCAAGGACGGTTCGGCGACGGCGTAGAAATGTGGGGGCAGGCCGTCGATCTGCTCGACGTTGAAGACGCTGTAGGCCTTCAGGAAGGGGATCTCGCGCTCAACGTCGTGGCCGTTGTCGTCCGTCTCGGTGCGCTTGAAGCGGTTGGCGTAGACCACCGTCGCGCCGTGCTCGCCTTTGCGCACGTGCGCGCCAAGTTCGGCGGCCTGGCGAAAGGTCATCCAGATCGGGGCGCCGAAACCCTTGGCGACAGCTTCGGCCCAGAGCAGCACGACGTTGATGCCGCTATAGGGCTGGCCGCTGTGGCGCAGGGGCCGGGTGATGCGCCTGGCCAAGTGCTCAGCGGACCAGGGCTTGGTCCAGGGACGGACGCCGCGCTGCAGATCTTCGACAATCTGCTGGGTGACGCGGCTGTAAAGATCGGGGCGTGACTGTTCGGGCGCGCGCGACATGGCGGGCTCCTCAGAGATGGATTTTGGGAGAGGGACGCCGCCCCGGGTGACGGGGCGGCGCAGCGGTCAGTCGGCGGCGCGGCTGCGGGACCAGATCAGGCTGTAGCCGTCCTCGGCGTCGACCAGGGACGCGTAGATCGGGGCCGGGAAGCTGGGGTCGTCGAGCTTGACGGAGAGGTAGTCGCGGTTCTCGCGGGAGGTCTTCTTCCAGGCCGCGCCGAACTCGGTCTGGCCGGCGAAGATGCGGAAATCCGGCGCCTTGTCGTTGTCCTTGTCGGAGGCCCGGAACTGGGCGGTCTTGACGTTGAGGCTGAG
>JBKOYY010000190.1:0-9131 GCA_046725615.1 Pseudomonadota bacterium | reverse complement strand
AACCCACGCCGTCCAGCACCTTGCGGCGGCCTTCCGGTTTCGCCGGGTCGGCGAGCAGGATGTCGTAGTTCGGATCGCCCGGCGTCACCTGGCTCCAGGCGACCAGCTTGCCGTCCTTGGAGAACACGAAGCTCTGGTTGCGGGTGTTGGGCGCGGTGAGCTGGACCTCGACGCCCGCCAGGTCGCGGATGTAGGCCTGATAGTATTCCGCCCCGCCCACATCGCGCGGATAGACGTAGGTCGAGGTTCCCGGCACGGTCTCGGCTTGGCTGATCGGCTCGCCGAAGAAGGTGAGCTGGGTGCGCGCGCCCAGAGGACGGGCGACCCGGTGGATCTGAGTGGTGTCGCCAAACCGGGTGGCGATCAGGATCGAGCCGTCCGGCAGCCAGTCCTCGAACACCGCCGATCGGACGTTGTAGTAGGGGGCGATCGCCGCCTGCAGCGCCGCCGGCGTGGCGGGCGCGCCCTCGTAGACGATGTTCCCCACTTCGCGCCGTTCGACCTGGGCGAAGGCGCCCGTGACGAGCGAGAGGGCGAGGGCGGATCCCAGCAGGAGGGCGCGCGACGGCATGACGATGTCCCCGACGAAAACGGAAGCCGCGAGGCAAGCGCGGCCGCCGCCGCGCGTCAACGAAAGTCGGCGCAACGCCGTTCTGGGTTTCCTGCCTGCGCGGAAGTCCGCTAAGCGTCCGCCATGATCACGCCGATCCTGATGCTGGGCGCCGGACGCATGGGCGGGGCCATGATCGAGGGCTGGCTCGCCGCCGGCGCCTTCGAGGGCCGCGAGCTGATGATCCGCGATCCCAATCCCGGTCCGGCCGCGCAGGCGGCGGAACAGGCCGGGGCGCTGCTCAACCCGCCCGAGGCGGAACTGGCCCGGGCCAGCACCGTCGTCCTCGCCGTGAAGCCGCAGCTGTGGCGCGAGGCGGCGGCCGAAACCGCGGCGTGGCTCGGCGCCTCGGCCGTGATCGTCTCCATCGCCGCAGGCGTGAAGTCGGGCGAGATCTCCAGGGCCTTCGGAGGCCGCTGTGTGGCGCGGGTCATGCCCACGACCGCCGCCGCCATCGGTCAGGGCACCGCCAGCCTCTACGCCGACGACCCGGCGGCCCTGGCCCGCGCCCACGCCCTGTTCGAGCCCCTGGGCGCCGTGGTCGACCTGACCGACGAGGGACTGATGCACGCCGCGACCGCCGTGTCGGGTTCGGCGCCGGCCTATCTCTACGCCTTCATCGAGGCCTTGGAGGCGGCAGGCGTCATAGCGGGACTCTCGCCCAAGGACGCCCAGCGTCTCGCGCGCAGCACCCTCACGGGCGCCGCCGCCCTGCTGGCCCGCAGCGGGGAGGAGCCGTCGGATCTGCGTCGGCAGGTCACCTCGCCCGGCGGCACCACCGAGGCGGCGCTGAACGTCCTGCTCAGCGACACCGGTCTGCCGCCCCTGCTGCGCGAAGCGGTCGGCGCGGCGGTTCGGCGCTCGAAGGAGCTCGGCGCCTAGACCCGCTTCCAGGTCTGCCCCTGGCAGACGATAGCGATGCAGCCCTCGACCTTCAGCGTGCCGTTCGGGTTGAGCGACAGCCTGCTGTCATAGGTCTTGCCGCTCTGCGGGTCGTAGATCTTGCCGCCCGTCCATTTGCCCGGGCCCGCGGCCTTGAAGCCCCACAGCATCGGCAGGCCCATGATGGGGCGGGCCTTGAGTTTGGGATCAGGATTGTTTGCGTCGGTGGCCTTGGCCTCGGCGGGGTTCCTCACCCAAGAAACATTGCCGCAGAGCCGCTCGGCGGAGCCCGGGCAGGGGCCGATCTTCACCCGGGCCGAGCCGCTCTGGGTGAGCCACTCGCCGTGGGTCGGATCGGCCAGGGCCGGCGCGGCGGTGAGGGCGAGGACGGTGGCGAGGGCAAGGACACGCATGTCGGGGCTCCGGTGTGGGGTCATGGCCAAGCTCGGTGGGCGGACGTGAATCCTGGCTGAACGGCGCTATCCCGGCAACCGTACGACGGCGCGCAGCCCGCCCAGCGGCGATCGCTGCAGCACGATGTCGCCGCCGTGGCCACGGGCGACATCGCGCGCGATGGCGAGGCCCAGCCCGACGCCCTTGGTGTTCTGGTTGCGGCTGGCGTCGAGCCGGGCGAAGGCCTTGAAAGCCTCCTCCCGCTGGTCCTCGGGAATGCCGGGGCCGTCGTCGTCGACGACGATTTCCACCCCGGCCGGGCCGCGCCGCGCCGCCACCTCCACGCGCTGGCCGTGGGCTGCGGCGTTCATCACCAGGTTCGCGAGCGCCCGCTTGAGGGCGTTGGGCCGCGCCGTGACGACGAGATCCGGCGCGACGTCCACCGTCACCTGGGCCCCCGTCCGCCGCGCGCCTTCGCTCACCGCCTCGACCAGCGGTCGGAGGGGCGCCGGCTCAGCCGCCTCGCCACCCTCACCGCGGGCGAAGGCGAGGTACTCGTCGATCATGTGCTCCATCTCGGAGAGATCGCGCTTCATCTCCGCCGTGCGGCTGTTGGGCTCCGACAGGGCCAGAGTCAGCTTCAGCCGTGTCAGCGGCGTGCGCAGGTCGTGGCTCACCGAGGCCAGCAGCGCCGTCCGCTGCTCGATATGGCGCTGGATGCGGGCGCGCATGCCGAGGAAGGCGGTGGCCGCCTGCCGCACCTCCTTGGCGCCCTGGGGCTTGAAGGCCGGCACGTCGGCGCCGCGCCCGAAGGCCTCCGCCGCGTTCGCCAGGCGTTCGATGGCCCGCACCTGGTTGCGGATGAAGAGGATCGCGATGGCGGTCAGCAGCACTGTCGCGACGGTCATCCAAAGGACGAAAATGTGGCCCTGGGTGGCGAAGGCCCGGTCGCGGGGCGCCAACACGCGCATCACCCCGCCCTGCACGGCGACGCGGATGTCGACGTACGCCGGGTAGCGCGTTGTGTCGAACCAGTAGGGCGCGTCGAGCCGCCCGGAGAGCGCACGGTCCAGCGATCGGTCGATCGGTGCGAAGAACGGGCTCAGCGCCGCGGGCGGGTCGCGCCGGCGCGCCGGCAGCTTACGCCCCGGCTGCAGAGCGATCGACAGGCCCATGGACTCTTCCGCCCGCTGGGACAGCCGGGCGAAGCTTTCCGGGGTCGGGTCCTCACGGTAGCTCTCGACGGCCCAGGCGATGTCGCCAGCCAGGCCTTCCGACAGGCGACTGGTCACCGTCTGCCAGTGGGCGTCGAAGAAGACGTAGGTCACCGCGATCTGCATCAGCGCCACCGGCAGCACGATGATCAGCAGGGAGCGGCCAAACAGCGTCCGCGGAAGCTGGCGCTTCAGCCAGCGCATGAACACCCGCGTGGACGACGGCAGCTTCATCAGTCCGGAGCCAGGCGATAGCCGACGCCGCGGACGGTCTGGAGATATCGCGGCGCCTTGGGGTCGTCCTCGATCTTGCGGCGCAGGCGCGTCACCTGCACGTCGACGGCGCGGCCCGAGGGGTCGACGGTGTCGCGGGCCAGTTCCAGCCGGTCCACCGGCTCGTGTGGCGTCCGCGCCAGCTGGCGCAGCAGGGTCACCTCGGCCTCGGTCAGGCGCACCGGCTCGCCCTGACAGGTGAGTTCGCCGCGGTCGGCGTCGAAGGCGCAGCGGCCCAGCGAGAGCACGCCGCCGGCCGGCGTGCGGTCGCTGGCGCGGCGGAGGATCGCCTCGATCCGGAGCAGCAGCTCTTCGGGCTCGAAGGGCTTGGCGAGGTAGTCGTCGGCGCCCAGTTTCAAGCCTTCGATGCGGTCGCCGGCCTCGCTGCGTGCGGTCAGCATCAGCACCGGCGTGCGGCCCGCGCCGCCGCGCTGCTCGCGCAGCCATTTCGTCAGCGAGAAGCCATCTTCGCCCGGCATCATCACGTCGAAGACCGCCAGGTCGAAGTCCAGCGTCGCCAGCAGCCGCCGGGCGGGCGCGCCGCCGGCCGCGGCGGTCACGCGAAAGCCGGCGCGCGTCAGGTACTCCTTGAGGAGCTCGCGGATCCGGTCATCGTCGTCCACCACCAGCAGATGGCGGGCCCGCGGTGGCGCGTCGGTCAGGCTCATGGGCGGCCTCCGGCCGGCGAGGGGCTCCGGGTTCGTCCGCCCGCCATCGCCGCCAGTATGGCGCGCGCACCCGCCACCCGGTCCAGTCCGCCCTGGCGGTAGGCGCGGGCGAGCTGGCCGCGCAGGCGCTCGCCGATTGCGGCTTCGAAGGCCTGGCCCCTCGCGGTCAGCGCGGCGCTGCGCCGGCGGCCGTCCTCGTCCCCGGCGTGTTTCTCCACCAGCCCCTTGGCCGCGAGATCGACCAGGATCCGGCTCGCGGCCTGTTTGGAAAGGCTCGTCAGGTGCGCGAGCTCCTGCACGCCGATACCGGGGCGCCGGCGCAGCAGGAAGGCGGCCCGCCAGTGTGAGCGCCCCAGCCCGAGGCCCTCGGCCTCCAGGCCCTGGTCCACGGCCGCCCACAGCGCCGCTTCGGCCAGGAGCAGCAGCTCGAGGCCGGCGTCGAGCTCGTCCTCGTGCAGGATGAGCCTGGGGTCGGGCGGTCCGCTCATGGGCATGTGGTCTCAGGCTTGGCCAATTCGTTTGACGCCAAGGCCCTGGCCGGGTTCAAGAGGGCGCTTCGAAAGGAGGTTCTCCCCTCATGGCTCTTGTTCCCTTCGACGATCGCGACGGCTGGATCTGGCTGGACGGTGAATTCGTCCCGTGGCGCGAGGCGAAGGTGCACGTGCTCACCCACGGCCTGCACTACGCGTCGGCCGTGTTCGAAGGTGAGCGGATGTACGGGGGCGAGATCTTCGAGCTGACGGCGCATACGGAGCGACTGTTCGAGTCCGCGAGGATTCTGGACTTCGAAATCCCCTACACGGTGGCCGAGATCGACAAGGCCTGCAAGGACACCTGCGCCAAGAACGGCCTGACCGACGCTTACGTCCGCCCGATCGCGTGGCGCGGGTCGGAGATGATCGGCGTCTCCGCCCAGCAGACCAAGATCCACGTGGCCATCGCGGTCTGGGACTGGCCCAGCTACTTCTCGCCGGAGGAGAAGGCCAAGGGCATTCGCCTGACCTGGGCCAAGTACAAGCGCCCGAGCCCCGAGACCGAGCCGGTCCACGCCAAGGCGACCGGGCTCTACATGATCTGCACCATCTCCAAGCACGCTGCGGAGAAGGCAGGCTACACCGACGCCATGATGCTCGACTATCGCGGCTACATCGCCGAGAGCACCGGCTCCAATGTGTTCTTCGTCAAGGACGGGGTGATCCATACGCCCACGCCCGACTGCTTCCTGAACGGCATCACCCGCCAGACGGTGATCAAGCTGGCGAAGTCCAAGGGCTTCGAGGTGGTCGAGCGCCACATCCAGCCCGAGGAACTGGCTGGGTTCACCGAGTGCTTCGTGGTCGGCACGGCCGCTGAAGTGACGCCGGTGGGCGAGATCGGCGAGTACCGGTTCACGCCCGGAAACATCAGCCTCAGCCTGATGGACGACTACGCCAAGCTGGTGCGGCGCGAGCTGGTGGCCGCCTAGCGTCGGGTCGCGAGCCGGGACGGACGGCTCGCGCGTCGCCACCGGCCCGAGCGTCGCGATTCCCGCGAGAGGCGAGGACGATATCGTTGGTTTCTGGAACGTGTAATATGAACCAGAAATTTACGTGGGGTCTGGAAATGAACAAGCTCTTCTGGGCGGGCCTATCCGGCGCGCTGGCGCTGGCCGGCACGGCGAGCGCCGCCAATCTGATCACCAATGGCAGCTTCGAGACCGGTAACACCTTCGGGTGGAGCTACTCGGGCGTGGGCGCCGACCTGCCGGGTCATAAGGCGACGATCATTCCGTACAACTCGGGCGCCGGGTATCCGGGCGGTGCGTTCGGCGAGCCGATTCCGCCGGACAATTCCGCCTCCCCCAGCCCGGACCCCGTGGGCAACTACGCTGCGTACTTCGTGGCTGACGCCTCGGTCGAGAGCCTGTCGCAGTCGGTCTGGCTGAACCCCGGCTTCTACACCATCGGGTTCTCGGTCTACGTGCCGTTCAACGGGTTCAACAACTCGGGCGACGCGACCTTCATCGGTGACGTGGCGGGCGTGAACCTGGCCAACTTCACCGCCCATGGCGCGACGCCGGGCGTGTGGAAGCACTACGCGGGCGTGGCCAACATCGCCGTGGGCGGCAACTACCTCACCTCCTTCACCTATCGCTCCGGCGCGGCGCCTGCTGCGGACTTCGTGGTCGACCGCGTCTACATCGTGGAAGGCAACGTCGTTCCCGAGCCCTCCACCTGGGCGCTGATGATCCTGGGCTTTGGAAGCGCGGGGGCGATGCTCCGCCGCGGCCGAAGCGCCGTCGCCGCGGCCTGATCTCAAGCGGCTCGACGATCATGGCCCCGTCGGCTCGCCCGGCGGGGCTTTCGTTTGCAGCATCCGCATCCTTCAAATAGCGGACGCCTGCCGGGCGAGTTCGGCAATGCAGAGTTGTCAAATCGGCGTGTGGGAGCGCCGGCGCCATCTAGAGTGAGTCGACTCGCGCGGCTCCGGGGAGGATGGTCAGGACGGGGACGGGGGGACGTTACGATCATGGAAAACCTGCTGGTCATCCTGGGGGCGGGCGGCGTGGCGTTCGTCGTGGCCCTGGTCGCGGCTTTGCTGACGAGCCAGCGGGTGCGCCGACAGGGATTGTTCGGCGCGTTGCGCCAGCAGATCTCCACCTCCTCGCGGATCCGCAACCCCTACCGCGGCTGACCGCCATCTTCGGAAAAAGCGCTCGCGCGGGCGTGGCGGGACAGTTACCGCAGACAGATGCTCCGCGTGATCCTGCTCGCTTTTCTCGGCCTGGCCTCCGCCTGGGGCGCCGCTGCCGTGGCGGCTGAAGCCATCAGTCGCGCGCACCGGCCGCGAGGTGAGATGATCGACATCGGCGATGGGCGTCGGCTCCGGCTCGTCTGCGAAGGCCCCCGGAGCGACAGGCCTGTCATCTGGCTGGAGTCCGGCGCATTCAGCGGGGCGGCGGACTGGGCGGCCATCCAGCAGAAGCTGGCGGCGCGCGGCCTGCGGAGCTGCGCCTACGACAGGGCCGGCATGGGCTATTCAGACCCCGGCCCCAAACCCCGCGACGGCGGCGCCATCGTCCGCGACCTGGAGGCGCTGGTGGCGGCCTCGGGAGAGAAGGGGCCATTCGTCCTCGCGGGCCACTCGATGGCCGGGCTCTATGTGCGCCAGTACGCCGTTCGCCATCCGGACCAGGTGGTGGGGTTGGTGCTGGTCGACGCGGTGACGCCCGAAATGATCGCCCTGCCGGGCGCGCAGACCTTCGTGGACCGCATGACCGGCATCGCCCGGCTGGGCGCGGTCGTGGGGCCGCTGAAGGCGCCGCTCTACTGGTGGGGCGACCGGATCGGCCTGCCGCCGGCCGGCAAGGCCGAGAAGCGGCGGGGGTTCATCTCGGGCCGCCAAAGCCGGGCCGCCTATGCCGAGGTGCGAAGCTGGCGAGCGGCGGGCGAGCAGGCCGCGTCCGGCGCGCTGGACCCGGAATGGCCGGTGGCTGTGGTGACGGCGGGACCACCTTCGCCGCAGATGGACGCCTGGAACGCCGTGCGCCATGCGCCGGGCCGCGCCGCGCGCAAAGGGATGGTCGAGAACGTGGACGCGGCCAGCCATACGACGGTGCTGGGTCTGAAGCACGGAGACCGCGTCGTCGCGGCGGTGGAATTCGTGCTGCGCGCAGCGGGGCGCTGACCCGAGGTCGCTCCGAGATTGCGCGGCGACCAGGGGGCCGTCAGGGTTGCAGCGCCGCAGATTCGGGAGGCCACTCTGACACGTTTCGTCTTCGATGACCTCACCGTCGATCAGATGATGGGGATGGCGGACGGCCTGCTCCGCGCCGGCCAGTACGACCTGGCGCAGAAGCTGTATGGGGCGCTGCAGAAGGTCACCGAAGGGCGGAAGGCGGACGTGGTCGTGCGTCGGGGCCTGGCGTCGAGCCCACGCCGGCAGACCCCGATCTACCTGGACCTCCTCGACGCTCTGAAGCCGTACAACGGCAGCGCCTTCGTCTCCGAAGGCTTGGCGACGTGGAACAAGATCCTGCCCTTCTTCCACGACGCACGGTTCTCCACCCTGGTCACGCGGCACGCCCACCTCCTGCCGATCCCCAACTGGCACTGGAACCTTCAGACGATCGCCTGGGCGGCGAGGCAGGCGGAACATGTTCCCGGCGATTTCATGGAACTCGGCGTGTTCCGGGGGCACACGACCCTGTTCGCGGCCGATTACCTCGGCTTTGCCGACTGGCCGAAGACCTGGTGGCTGTACGACACCTTCGAGGGTATCCCCGAGGACCAGCTCGACAAGGGCTGGGAGGGGCCGAACAAGGTCACCTACAGCGGCACCTATTCGTTCGAGGAGGTGCGCGACCGGTTCGCACCGTTCCCCAACATCCGGGTGGTTCAGGGGCGGGTCCCCGAGATCCTGGCCGAGCAGGCCCCCAAGCAGATCGCCTTCCTGCACATGGACCTGAACAACGCCACGGCCGAAATCGCGGCCCTGGACGCCCTGTTCGACCGCATCTCCCCGGGCGGCGTGATCGTGTTCGACGACTATTGCTGGCAGGCTTCCCGGATCCAGCACGAGGCCGAGAAGGCCTGGTTCGCGGCGCGCGGCCTGCAGATCCTCCCCCTCCCGACCGGCCAGGGCGTGTTCGTGAAGGGCGCGGGCGGTTGACGGCCGCGGGGGCAGGTGGGCACTAGCCGAAGGCAGCAAGCACAGACCCCGGGAGCTCCCATGTCGGACCGCAGCCTTCGCCCCGAAACCCTGGCCCTTCACGCCGGCTGGCGGGCCGATCCGACCACGGGCTCGGTGGCGGTGCCGATCCACCAGACGACCTCCTACCAGTTCCGCGACGCCGAGCACGCCGCCTCGCTGTTCGCCCTGTCCGAGCTGGGCAACATCTACACCCGCATCATGAACCCCACGACCGATGTGCTGGAACAGCGCATCGCGGCGCTGGAGGGCGGCGTCGGCGCGCTGGCGGTGGCCTCGGGCCAAGCGGCCTCGGCCTTCGCGGTGCAGAACCTGGCGCGCGCGGGGGACAACATCGTCAGCTCCACAGCGCTCTACGGCGGCACCTGGAACCTGTTCGCCAACACCCTGAAGGACATGGGC
>JBKOYY010000142.1:0-9780 GCA_046725615.1 Pseudomonadota bacterium | reverse complement strand
GCCTGGGCGAGCGCCCGCTGGGAGAGGCCGGCGCGCCGCCGAGCGTGCAGCAGCACGGCGCGGGCCCGCGCGTAGTCGGAGCCGAAGACCGGGTTGGGACGGCGGCCGAACAGGGGCGACTCAATGCAGCAGCTGGCCGAGGAAGGCGCGGGTGCGCGCGTGCTGCGGCCGGTCGAAGAAGTCGCCGGGCGCCGCCGCCTCCAGGATCTGACCCTGGTCCATGAACACGACCCGGTCGGCGACCTGGCGGGCGAAGCCCATCTCATGCGTCACCGCCAGCATGGTCATGCCCTCGCGCGCCAGCTCGATCATGGTGTCGAGGACCTCCTTCACCATCTCCGGATCCAGCGCCGAGGTGGGTTCGTCGAAGAGCATGATCTTCGGCTGCATGCACAGCGCCCGCGCGATCGCGACCCGCTGCTGCTGGCCCCCGGAGAGCTGGGCGGGATGCTTGTGCGCCTGGTCGGCGACGCGCACCCGGGCCAGCAGCGAAAGCGCCAGCGCCTCCGCCTCGGCCGGGCCGGCGGCGCCGGACTGGACCGGCGCCAGGGCGCAGTTCTGCAGCACCGTCAGGTGCGGAAAGAGGTTGAAGCCCTGGAACACCATGCCGGCCTTGCGGCGGATGGCCTGCAGCCGCCGCGGGTCCGGGGTCGCCTCCTCGCCGTCGACGACCACGCTGCCGGCCTGGTGCCGCTCCAGCTGATTGACGCAGCGGATGAGCGTCGACTTCCCCGAGCCCGAGGGGCCGCAGATGACGATGCGCTCGCCGGCGGCCACCGACAGATCTGAACGACGGCCGAGCGGTGCCGGCGCTTGCCGTTGACCAGCACCAGGGTCTGATCCGGCGGCAGGCCCCGCAGGGTGAAGGGCCGCACGAAGGCCGAGGCGTCCTGGGCCACGAACTTCTGCACGTTGAGGGAGACCACGGTGGTCTTCAGCGCGTCATTGAGGTCCGAGGCGCCCTGCCGCTGCAGGGTTTCGCCGGACACCACGTCCACCGGCGTGGAGGACTCGGTCAGGGTGACTCCGGCCCGCCGCGTGCCGGTGACGACGACCTCGTCGATCTGCTCGGCGCCCGCTTGCTGGGCGGCGGCCGGCGTGCTGCAAACCGCGGCGGCTGCCGCAACCGAGATGGACGTCAGCAGCGCCACGCGCGGAGTTGAGCGTCTCGAACCCATGCGATCCCCCTTGTTGTTCTCGCCGCGGCTTTCGCGCGACGATGCGGGAGCGGACCATGGGCTCATCAGCACTTCAAATGCGGATTTGAGCGTCTTTATGCGTCCCAGTTATGATTGGCGACGTGGGGGCGCGGCCGCCGGAAGCTTGCCGGCCCCAGGCCGCCGCCGCGACCGGCCGCCCCCGGCCGCCGAACCGCGCCGGACCGGCGGACGCAGCTGGATGGGTCGCTTCCACGCGCGCGGACAGGGTCGAACGCGGGCTCAGCGCGCCCGCAGTTCCACCATGTCGCGCTTGGCCACGCGTCCGCTCACGACCACGCCGCTGGCGTAGTGATCGTCCGTGACGGACGCGATCCGGACCTCGCCGACATCGCGGCGCTCGATGACGGGCGGCGCGCCCTTCGAGAAGCCGCCGCGCGACCTGAACCGGACCACGGTCAGGGTCTGCCCGACCTCGGCGCCGTCGGCGCGGCCGACGCAGATCGTCACCGTCCGCCCCGCACGGTCCACGACCTGGCCCCGCATGACGTACTTGTGCCACACGCCCTGGGCCTGGGCCGGGCGGAGCGCCGGGGCGAGCCCGGCGGTCACGCCCAGCAGCAACAGATCCCGTCTATGCATCGGCGCCTCCTGAGGGTCGCGTCGCAGCGTCGGCTGCAGCGCGAGTTGGGCGCTCCCGCAACAACGATCCGGCCAGACCTCGGACGGCCCGTATCGCGTTGCGGAAGGCGCTGGGCGTCATCCTCCGCCAGCGGGCCCGGCGTGGCCTTGCGCGAGATCAACCGAGCGAAGCCCCGGCTCTCAGCCTTGCCTTTTCGGGCCAACAGGTAGGATACCGCAATCGCCTGAGGCCACGGGCCCGTGTTCGGAGGCTGCCGCTGCGTACCACCCGGCTCGACAGCCCCCTGCACGCGGCGTTGCTGTTCGCCGTCTTCGCCGCGTCGCTCGCAGGAACCGCCGTCCTGCCCCTGCTTCCGGAACTCGTGGCGCAGGCCGCGCCGGGGGCCACGTCCGCGGCGCGCCAGGCCCACATCTCCGCCCTGGCCGCCGCCGGGCCGGTGGGGATGATGGTCGCGGCGCCCCTCTGGGGTCTGACCTCGGACCGGATGGGCCGCCGGCCATTGCTGCTCCTGGGGCTCGGCGGGTTCGCCCTCACCCTGGCCGCGATGGGGCGGCCGCAGCTTGAGTCGCTCTACGCCAGCCGGCTCCTCAACGGCCTCTTCGCCGGCGCGGTCAGCCCGCTGGCCTTCGCCATCGCGGCGGATCGCGCCGGGAGCCCCGCGGACCGGGCCCGCGCCTTCACCAGCTTGAACGCCGTCGCGTACGCCGGCTACCTGGTGGGGCCGCTGCTCGGCGATTGGGTCACGACCGCTGAAGCCTCGTCCTTCCACGCCGCGGCGGCGACCGTCGGGGCCTCCATGCTCGCGCTGACGCTCAGCGCCGACCGGGGTGCTGCGCCTGTCGCCTCAGGCGACGAGGGCGGGACCGCCCGACGGGCTCCGCTCCTGATCGTGTCCGCGATGGGCGCGGGGAGCCTCGGCGTGCTGCATATCGCGCTCACCCTGCGGACCGACACCAGAGACCTTTCGCGGGAAGGCGCGGCCTGGCTGCTGAGCCTGTGCGGCGTGGTCATGCTTCTGGCGCAGCTGGTGTGGCTGCGGGTCGGATGGCTGGCGTCGCGAGCGCGCCGGCTTCTCAGCCCGGCGCTGCTGGCGCTCACGCTGGTCGCCAGCAGCTACGCCCGCGCGCCCTGGGCGTTGGCCGCGGTCCTCGCCGCCATGGCCTGGGCCAGCGCGACGGTCAGTCTGCTGACGAGCTACCTGATCTCGCTCGGGCCCCGAAAGCGCCTGGGGCTCAATCTGGGGGCTCAGTGCGCCGCCGCCGCCGCTGGACAGACCCTGGCGGCGCTGCTCACCAGCTGGGAGATGGCGCGGGCCGGCGGCGCCTTCGTCTGGCCCGCCGCCGCGGCCGCCATCGTCCTGGCGGGCCTGCTGTTCGAATTCGGAGGCCGGCGGCGGCCGCGTTGAACCCGGGGCGCAGACGCCCGGCGTCGGGACGCCTGGCCTGACCCATCGACGGTCCGTCGGCCCGAACGGGCGGCTCGGCGAGCGCCAGGGACGGACACCGCCGAACCCCCGGAACGCCGTCCGCCGGGGCCCGGTTTGGGCCTCTTGTCCGTCCGCGCGCGAACGGGGGGGCGGCCCTGTCGTCCTGCCGGAGGCCGAGACGTGATGCGCGCGACGCCCTGCGGGCGGCCAAACTCGGACGCAGGGCCCAGCCGCTCTCCGCGGAGCCGGCCGCCGCGATCCGATGCGCCGCGCGGTTCGCGTCGCGACGGCGCCCCGCCCCTGGACAGGGAAGCCTGGCGCCCGGCCCGCATGCGACGGACGGCGGCGGCGTTTGACATGGGTCATGGGCGCGTCGGGCTTCGCGTGCATGATCGCTCATTGCGCAGAGGGAGGATCAACGCATGTCGAGGACAGGTTTCATCGTCGCCGCATTCGCGGTCGGCTCGATGCTTGCCGGCTGCGCGACCACGGCGGCCGAACCGTCACCCGAGCAGCTCGCGGCCTGCGAGAAGATGATCGGGATGGGGGAGGGCGCGACGCACGAGCACGCGAAGGACCGGACCGGAATGGCCAGCTCCATGGGCCTGACCCATGCCCAGTGCCGCTCGATGCTGCGGCGGTAGCGGCCGCCGCCCGCCGTCGCATCCGTTACCGGCCGCAGCTCCCTCGGCGCCCGCCGTCCCGCTGTCCGGCGGACATGGGCGCCCGTCGCCGCCCCACCACTCGCATTCGAGAGCGCGGATGGGGTGACGACGGAGCCGAGCACGTGGGGGACCCTTTCAGCAGGACGACCCCGTTCGCGCCCCCGATGCGCCTCCGATGCGCCCAGGATCCGCCAGGGCGCCGGCAGCGTCAGGTCGCCGTGGCCGATGGTCGAACAGGGGGCCGTGGAGACGCAGAGCGCCGGCTCGACGCTGGGGGTGCGGCGATCGCCAGACGCGCCGGATTCGCCCCAGCTCCCCGTCGTGTGCAGTCCGAACAGACCGAAGGCGACGCCGAGCAGGACCAAGATATGGTTGAGGCCGGCGCGCACCGTCGGCGGCCCGCGCCCGGTGGAACCGCATCAGGCGGGGCGGGACGCCGAGGCCCAGGCGGCGGGCCCGTATGCTGACGCCCGCGGCGCGCTTGCCGGAGATCAGCTGCAGGCCGAGGTCGGGCGCGACGTTCGCCTCTGAATCTCGTCCCGGGGGCGTATGGGCGCACCTCGCGTCGGCGGGGAAGGCGGGCGCTGCGCTATGGACGCTCCGGGAGCTCGTCCCGCCCACGCCGCGCGGCGGCCATCAAGGCGGCGCCTCGGCATGGCCGCCGAACTCGAAGCGCATCGCCGAGAGGACCTGGTCGGCGAACGTCTGCGCCTCGCGGCTGCGATAACGCGCGAACAGCGCCGCCGACAGGACGTTGACCGGCACCGCCTCCTCCATCGCCGCCTCGATGGTCCACTGCCCTTCGTGGGAGTCGGCCACCCGGCCGGAGAACTGGCTCAGCAGGGGGTCCTTGGCGAGGGCCGTGGCGGTGAGGTCGAGCAGCCAGGAGGAAACGACGCTGCCGCGCCGCCAGACCTCGGCGATGTCGGTCAGGTTGAGGTCGAAGCGTTCGTCCTGCGGCAGGCGCTCCGACCTGCGGGCCTTGAGGATGTCGAAGCCTTCGGCATAGGCCTGCATCAACCCGTACTCGATGCCGTTGTGGACCATCTTGACGAAGTGGCCGGCGCCGGCGGGACCGGCATGGACATAACCCCGCTCGGCGCGGGGGGCCTCGCCGTTCTGCGCCAGGCGGCCGGGCGTACGCGGAACGGCGCCGAGACCCGGCGCCAGGCTGGCGAAGAGCGGGTCGAGGTGAGCGACCGTCGCCGCGTCGCCGCCGATCATCAGGCAGTATCCGCGCTCCAGCCCCCAGACGCCGCCGGAGGTGCCGACGTCGAGATACCGCAGGCCCTTCTGGCCGAGCTCTCGGCCGCGCCGGATGTCGTCCTTGTAGTAGCTGTTGCCCCCGTCGATGACGATGTCGCCCGGCTCCGCGAGCTGCGCCAGCGCCCGGACGGTGTCCTCGGTGGGCGGCCCCGCCGGCAGCATCACCCAGAAGATCCGGGGCGACGCGAGCTCACCGGCCACCGCCTCCAGCGAGGACGCCGCGACCGCGCCCTCGGCGGCGATCGCCTGGACGAGCGGCGGGTTGCGGTCGAAGGCGACGACCTCATGGCCGGCGCGCATCAGCCGGCGCGCGATATTGCCGCCCATCCGGCCCAGGCCGATCACGGCTAGACGCACGGCGTGGCTCCTGGCCGACGCGATGCGGCGGCCTCAGCGCCAGCGCTGTCCCGCCGAGGCGACCCCGTCGCGGCCTGCGCGACGCCGAAGAGCGTCTCGCGCCTGGCGGCGACGGCGTCGAGCACCGCCTCCGTGGCGTCGGCGAAGAGCTTGACGCCATCGGCCACGAGGCGATGGCACACCGCGCCCAGCCCGAGGCCGAGGCGATCCGCCTCCGCGATGACGCGCCGCGCGCCGGCGATGTCCTCGGTCAGGGTCGGACGGACCGCGCCGTGATCGCGGAACGCCTCCAGGGTCTTGAGCGGCAGGGTGGTCACCGTGTCGGGCCCCACGAGCGCGTCCACATAGAGGGTGTCCGGATAGGCGGGATCCTTGACCCCGGTCGACGCCCATAGCAGCCGCTGGGGCATCGCGCCCTTCGCGGCCAGCGCCTGCCAGCGCCCGTTCGCGAGCAAGGTCCGATACCAGGCGTAGGCCAGCTTGGCGTTGGCGATGGCGACCTTGCCGCGGATCGCCGCGAGGTCGGCGCCCTGGGGATCCCCCGCCGCCCGCCGGGCGTCGATGGCCTGGTCGATCTGGGTGTCGATCCGGCTGACGAAGAAGCTGGCCACGCTGGCGATCCGGTCGATGGGCTCGCCGCGCGCCACGCGCGCCTCGAGGCCGGCCAGGTAGGCGTCCGCGACGGCCTGGTAGGCGCCGAGCGAGAACAGCAGGGTGACGTTGACGTTGACGCCGGCCTCGACCAGCGCCCGAAGGGCGGTCGCGCCGGCCTTGGTCCCGGGGACCTTGACCATCAGGTTCGGTTCGTCGACCGCGGCCCAGAGCCGCCGCGCCTCGAGAATGGTCGACGCGGCGTCGTCGGCGAGATCGGGGGAAACCTCGAGGCTGACATACCCGTCCTGGCCGCCGAGCCGGTCGTAGACGGGGCGCAAGTCGCCTGCGGCGGCCTTCACGTCAGCGATCGCCTGGCTCTCGTAGAGATCCTGGGCGCTCGCCGTGGCCCCGCCCGCGAGCGCCCGGAAGCCCGCGTCATAGGCCTCGCTGTGCGCCATCGCCTTCTCGAAGATGGATGGGTTCGAGGTGACGCCCGTGACCGCGTCCTCGCCGATGAGTTTGCGCAGGCCGCCCTCGGCCAGGAACCGGCGCTCGATGAAATCGAGCCAGATCGCCTGTCCGGCCTGCGCAAGTTCCTGCAGACGGTTGGTCATCCGATCCTCCCATGAAGCCGCGCGCCGGCGCGCGGCTGTTCCGACGAAGACGCCGCCATCCTCCCGGCCGCGCCGCCGCAAGTGCGGCCGTGCGGCGCCTGGCGGCCTCTCTCGTTCCCAGCGCTGAGACCGCCTGCCGCCATGGCGGCAGGCGCCCCCGCGCGCCCGACGCTATTCGTGCTCGTGGGCCTTCGGCGGGTCGGCCTTCGGCGCCGGCGTGTGGGCGCCGGACTTGGGCTGGGCCATGCCGCCGTGGCCCATCTCCATCTTTGCGCCGCCGCAGGCCTTGTCGTGGGCGGCCATGCCCATCGGCATGGCGTCCGTTCCCTTGCCGGTGGGCGCGTGACCCTTGCCGGCGGGCATCTGGCCGTGCCCGCCGCACATGTCATGCTTGGCGGCCGCGGCCGCGGCGGCGGCGGGGGCGGCTTTCGGCGGCGTCTTCGCCGGCGGCCCGTCGGCCAGGGCGTAGCTGGCGGACAGCAGGGCCGAGGCGGCCGCGATCGTGACGATGAGAGTCTTCATGGGTTGGCTCCAGGTTGGGCTTCTCACGTGAAGACGCTGGCGCCTTCGCCCCATTACGCAGGGCAGCCGCGGCGAAATGTCCGGACGGCGGGCGGAATGGCGGGCGCCCATCGGGTCGGCGGCGCGGGTGACGCCTCCTGGCGCGCGACTGTGAAGGATGGTTCCGAGCGCGAGGCGAACGAGGCGGGCGTCGTCCTCGACCGCGCTGGCGCGGTCCGGCTGAGCACCGACGGTCGGCGGCGCGAAGACCGAGCCCTCCGGGAGGTCCACCGACGGCCTTGACCGATAGGCGCGGGACCGGCGCGGCAGGCGGCGCGCAGCCAGGTCTGCGACCGCCCGGCCTCACGCCAGGACCTTCACCCTTCAGCCTTCGGCAAACTGTCCGTCCTCGTCAGCGGGGACCGGGCGCCTCCCGCTCCATTCGCGAGCCCTCCGGGTGGCCCGGGCCGTGCCCTTCAGCCTCGCCTTCGCCGGGCGGCGGCGCGGCGGCCGGAGCCGCGGCGTCGGAGGAGGCGGGGGCCGCAGGGGCGGGCGCCGCCGGAGCTTTTTCCGGCTTCCGGTCGCAGCCGGCGAGGACGAGGACGACCGTTGCGGCCGTCAGAAGAGCAGCCGTCCGGTAGGGGTTCGGCGCAGTCATAGGGAGCTCCTTCGCGGTTTGAACAGGTGGGGGACGGGCTCGGCGCGCAACTCGCTGGCGGGCTGCAGAACGCCACGGTGAAGATGGCGCTTCCAACCGTTGGCGCCGCACGGGCGGTGGACAGGGTGCTGAAAGCTTGGCGCGGCGGCGGGCCGGCCCTGACGATGGGCCGCGGCCGCCCCTTCATGGACGCCGGGCCTCGCACGTCTCTTCGCGGCCGCCCATGCGGACGGCGCTGAACGTCTTCGTCCAAGGCGAGGGACGCCGCCGAACCGGTGTCCGGCCAGGGCCGCGCTCGCGGCGCGGTCTGGAGATGCCGCCCCGGGGAGGATCATGGGCGACCCCGAGGCTCGTCGTCTTGCCACGCCCACATGCGCCACGTCCTTCCGCTCAGAACCATGCTCTCAGCCCGAAGACCACCGACAGGTTGCGCGTGGCCTGACCCTCGGCGCGGGCCAGACGCTTGGTTTCGCCATAGGCCTGTCGCCAGGAGACGCCGACATAAGGCGCCAGCTCACGGCGCAGCTCGTAGCGCAGGCGCGCGCCGATCTCGGTGTCGTTGAGGCCGTCGCCGAGACCGAAGCGCCGATCCGCCTGCAGCGCTGCGTTCGCCTCGAGGCGGGGCTGCAGGATCAACCGCTGGGTCAGCAGGACGTCGTAGGTCGCGGTCACCCGTCCGGAGACCTTCCCGTCCTCGCTGAGAAACAGGGCCGGTTCGAGTTCGAAGCGATACGGCGCCAGCCCCTGCAGACCCACCACGCCGTAGACGCGCGACCGGTCGGGACCCGGCCCCGATCGCCGCGCGTATCGCACGCCCGCTTGGAAATCAAAGAACGGGGCGATCAGCTGGCCGTAGAGCAGTTGGGCCTCCTGCTCGCTTTCGACCCGGTCCGACGTGCTCTGCGCGCCCTCGCTCTTGATCCAGAGGCGCTTCACGTCGCCCCCGTACCACCCGAAGACGTCCCAGCGCACCACGCCCGGATCGCCGCTCTCGCGGTACTCGAGCAGGTCGGCGAGAAAGTAGCCATAGTTGGCGCTGTCCGCCGTGGGCTGCGGCCATCCCTCGCGCGCAGCGACGTTGGGCAGGGTGGCGGGCGCCCGATCGGGAGCGGGGGCGGAGGTCGCCAGGCCGGCGGCGGGCGGCATGGCCATGGCCGGCGGCGTTCCGCCGGCCGGAGACGACGCGGGGGGCTCCTGGGCCTGGACAATCGCGGGGGCTGCAAAGAGGGCGAGGGCGAGGGCGGCCGAGCGCAACGGAATCTCCTACGGTCGGGGTGAAGAGACTTCGATGACGCGGAACATCCCCATCTCCATGTGCAGGAGGAGGTGGCAGTGCATGGCCCACTGGCCCGGCGCATCCGCCGTGATCGCGACGGTCAGGCGCTCGGCCGGCTTGACGCTGACGGTGTGCTTGCGGGGCTGGTGGGCGCCGGCGCCGTTCTCGAGCTCCATCCACATGCCGTGCAGGTGGATGGGATGCTCCATCATGGTGTCGTTGACCAGCACCAGCCGCAACCGTTCGCCATAGGCGAAGGGGATCGGCGCCCGCGCCTCCGAATACTTCTTCCCATCGAAGGACCACATGTAGCGTTCCATGTTGCCCGTGATGTGGAGTTCGATCTCGCGCGCCGGCGCGCGCTGGTCGGGCTGCGGCGCGACGCTTCTCAGGTCGGCGTAGACGAGCACCCGCGCCGCCGGATCGTCGAAGCCGGAGCCGGGCTCGTGCAGGCGGCTGCGCGCCGCCATCGCTACTGAGGCGTTCCCGACTCCATGCGTGTCGGGGCCATGGATGAAGGTCGGCGACTCGCCCGGCTTGGGCGCGAGCGGTGTTCCCATCCCAGCCATCGCACCGACCGCCTCGGTCGCCTTCGCAGCGCCGTGGGCGTGCGCGCCCTTGAT
>JBKOYY010000182.1:0-37050 GCA_046725615.1 Pseudomonadota bacterium | reverse complement strand
CGGGCGGCTCCTTTTGGAGGTCGGACCCGATCCGGAGACGGTGTTGATCGCCTACGAGGACGGAGGCAGCCTAGAGCCCACGCCGGTCGCGAACGTGCGGTTGGTGAGGTCTCGGAGCCAGTAATTGGACGCACGCGGCATTGGAGAGGCCATCCTTCGCGGGGCGGTGACGACGGTCCGGTACGCCGTCTTTTTCGTCATGCTCCATTGCCGCCCCCTCGTGAAGGTCGCGCTGCGGGCCTACATGGTCATGGGCGCGGCGTTCCTCGTGGTCGGCTATTTTCTGAAGCCTGACGTGCCCGCGGCCGCCTATGTCGTGAACGGCGTCGCCGTGTTCCTGGCCGCGCTGCTGAGCTGGAAATACGACACCCTGCTCATGTGGCTGACGCCGGACGGGCGGCGGCTTTATCTCGACGTCTAGGCGTCCAGGACGTCGCTCACCAGGAGCTCCATCAGTTCGGCTCGAGTGGCGCGCAAGGTCGCGATCGTGGCGTCGATCCTGGCCAGGCGCTCACGCCGGCGCTGCAGCTCCTCGGGCGCTGCGCCTGGCGCCGCCGGTTCCGAGATGCGGTTGATGAAGGTGCGGATCTCGCCCGTGGTGAAGCCGAGATCCACCAGGTGACCGATGCGCCGGGCGACAGATGCGGTTTCCGGCGGATAGTCGCGATAACCGTTCTCGGCGCGGCGGCCCTCGATCAGGCCTTCGCGTTCGTAGTGGCGCACCTGGCGGGTGGTGAGCTGGGCGCGGCGGGCGAGCTCGCTAATCTGCATGGCGTTCGTCTCCGGCTGTGCCCTTACCGGTAATGGCAAGGTCCTTCGTGGAAGGCAGGGGTGCAGGCCCCGCCCTGCACCCCTGCCCGCGGGCGAGGCTGGGGGTCCCAAGTGGGGCGCGGGCCGGGGGGAGGGGGATCACCCGGCCTGCACGACCGAAGGGAGGAAGGTCGGGGAGACCCCCCGGCCCGGTCGGAACGAAGCGGAGACTTCACGCCCCGCGCGCGAGGGGCGACGCCCCTTAGCCTATCCCGGTGAATGATGTGCCTCGGCGCCATAGTGTCGGTTGCTTCCCTGAGTGGGAGTTGAGAACCATTTGCAAGTGTGGCGCAACCTATGGTGCGCCCGCGTGAAGAATCCAAGCTTAACGACGCGCCCGCCAAGCCAGACTCCCGGCGCGACTCGTGCGATGGTGTGTTTGCGTGGGGAGAGTCTGTAGGAGTGTGAGGGCAGGATAGGCTTTGCGCCGGCATTTTTATAAACTACGCTGCGCTCATGGCCATGTTCGCCTTCCAGCTTCCCGATGGGTTGGCCGCGAAATTCGACGCGATCGCCTCCGGCGGCCGGTCGAAGCGGCTCCGCGAGCTGGTGGCTAAGGCCGTCGGGCAGGAAGCGCCCAGGCCGTCGACGGCGGCCCGAGGCCCGTCGACGAAGCTCACGATCCGGCTGAAGGACGAGGACCAGGCGGCGCTCGACAAGGCGGCCAACGCCGACGGGCTCATGCGGACCGAGTGGGCTCTGGCGGTCCTGCGGCGACGTCTGCACGGGCGGCCGAAGTTCGGGCGGCCCGAGGAGCTGGCCTTCTACGCCGTGCAGGAGGAGCTGCGGCGGATCGGGGTGAACCTCAATCAGATCACGCGCGCCCTGAACACCGCCGTGATGCCCGGGACCGTGCTTTCCGCCGAGATCGCCCAGCTCGAGGCGTTCCGCGACGAGATCCGCGCCCACGTGCGCGGGCTGAAGGGCGCCTTCCGCGGCAACCTCGACTACTGGGAGGACGAAGCGTGAGCGACTTCCGCTCCGTCCGCGGGTTCGACAATCTTTGGCGGCCGCCGGCTGGCGGGCGGAAGATCGTTCCCAAAGAGCCGGTGATCGCTGCGCCGTCGAAGGGGGGCCGGGGCGGGCAGGCCAGGGCCCGGCTCGCGCGCGTGGTCCAGAAAGCTCCCGAGGTGATGGTGAAGATCACCGGCCGGACGAAGGACGGGGAGCACCTGGCCGCGCATCTGGAATACATCTCGCGGAAGGGCGAGCTGGACTTGGAGCAAGCGGATGGGGCGCTGATCCATGGCCGCGGCGCCGTGCGCGAGCTGGCCGACGATTGGAGCGAGGTGGGGGAGGGGGATAGCCGCCGGCGCGCGAACAGCAACATGTCGGTGTCCATCGTGCTCAGCATGCCCGTCGGGACGGATCCCGACCGCATGAAGGACGCGGTCCGGTCCTTCGCCCGAGCGGAGTTCGGCGACACCTTCCCTTTTGTGTTCGCCTTCCACCAAGACGCCAAGGGCGAGCAGCCGCACATCCATCTGAGCGTGCGGGCGCTTGGGGTGAACGGCGAGCGGCTGAACCCGCGCAAGGCGGACCTGGCCGACTGGCGGGAGCGGTTCGCCCGGGAGCTGCGCGGGCGAGGCATCCAGGCCGAGGCGACGCCGCGACGTGCGCGCGGGATCACGCAGAAGCCGGAGCGCACGGCCATCCGGAAGGCGCGGGAGCGGTTCGAACGGACCGGCCAGAACGAGCCCCGCGTCCTTCGGGAGGCGCGCCGGGAGGCCGAAGCGCTGGCGCGGGGCGGGGCAAAGCCCCAGCCCTGGGACGAGCAGATGCGGCGGCGTCAGGCGCAGGTGCGGGCGACCTACCAGGCGGCGGCGAAGGTGCTCGCGGCCTCGGCCGATCCGCGCGACCAAGCGCTGGCGAAGGACGTGCAGGCGTTCGTAAAATCCATGCCGCCGCCGGTGAGCCGCAAGGTGGCGCTGGCGCGTCAAATGGTGGTTGAGCGGCAACGGGCACGCACAGGGCCGGAGGCGGCGGCGGATCGGCCCGGGCCCGACAAGGGCCGCGGCCGCGGCCGATAGTTTGGACATACAAACAGCCGCGCAAGGCGGCTCGCGTGCGCGGCGATCAGCGGGTCTTGATCGGGCCGCCGCCGTCTTCGCTTTTCTTCAGGAGCTGGTGTGTCGGCGGGGGCGGCGGCGCGGCGGCCGGCGCAGGCTGCTGCGCGGGTTGACCGCCGTCCTGAGGCGCCTTGTTCGTGTCGCTCACTTGTGGACCGTGTTGGCCACCGGCACGCCGGGGAACTTCACGCCGACCTGAAGGACCTGCGGCTTGGGTGGCGGCGGCGGCTGGCGCTGCGCCGACGGCCGCGGGGGCGGCGGCGTCGTGCTTTTGGCGGGGCGATTGCTCATGCGGCTCTCTCGGTTGACCGGCCGGTGCAAGGCGGTCGGTTGCGAATATAATCGCGATCATCAGAAAAGCGATGCCTAACGCGGCGACCAGGAGGGTGAACCCCTGCGCTCGCGCCTTCAGCTTGGGCGCGTTGGCGGCTCGGTTGTGCTCAACGCCCTCGGCGAACTCGACGAGCATGCGGGCGCGAAGATCCGAAGCGACCTTCTCGTCCGCAGCGGCCGGGTTCATGCCCTGCTCGGCATAGAAACTCTTCAGGCTCTCCGCCCAGGCGATCTGCTCGGTCTCCTTTGGCGGAATTCGGTATTCCCGCACCCGGACGGCCTGAAAGAGGCTGCAGACCACCCCAGCCAAACAGGTCGCGCCTGCGATGAGGAGGAGGTGGAGGAGAAGGCTCAGAAAGCCGGGTTCGAACGCCGGAAGCTTGGTGGTCGCATAGCCGTAGAGGGTCACGACCAGCGCGAGCGTGGCGGCGAAAAAGGGCAGGGTGCGGGCGACGTTTTCGTCGACCTCAAGCTCACGCTTGAAGGCCTCCTTGAAGACGCTCTCAAGGTATTCGTCGGCCTTCACGGGCGAATGCGCTCCCCATCCTGGTCGCCTACGGGCGGCGACGAAGGTTCTCGATTTCGACCTGGCGCTCGTAAGGCAAGCGCTCGAGCCAATGTCCGTCGCGGACATCGTAGAGGAAGGTCATGGCGACCGGGTGGCCCGTGGCCCGGACGTGGGCGCTGGCCCAGGCCCGTACGTCCTCGAAGATCTTGAGGCCACATTCGGAGCACTCGGCCTTTTCGACCATCAGCTCTTCGGTCGGGGTGTAGCCGGCGGGCAGAAAGTCCTCAGCGTCGGCCATCGGTGTCTCCGCAGTCGATCGCAGGCTAGGCCGATTCCGCTGGTCCGGCATGGCCACTCAGCCGGCGTAGAAGAGCAGGGTGGGGGAGGGCGTTGCGGGCGCGTCCTGGCCCATGAGGCTGCGGCGCACGCGACGGACGAGGTCCTCCGCCAGCTCCAGGGCGTCGTGTCGGGCGAGAAGGTCAGGGCGGCGCGCCAGGGCTTCTGGAATGGCGTGTCGGCGCGCAAAGGGGCCGACGTCGGCGAGCAGCCATTCCATGGGCCGGCCGAGGGCCAAGCCCAGCCGCTGAGCGGCGAAGCTGGCCTTGATCAGGTCATGGCGGTGGGCCCGGCGGTTGTGATCGTCGGTGCAGCCCTGGGCGAGGAGATAGGCCTTCAGCGCCAGCTCCAGGCCCCAGCAAATCTGCGACAGGACCAGCTCGTCAGAGAAGCCGCGGGCATAGGCCCAGCGGCCGGCCTCGACGAAGCGCGCGCCGCGACCGAGGAACAGAGGGGCCAGGGTTCGATCATTCGGCATCGCCAGGCTCCTGAGCGGCGGATCGGATGAGATCGGCGAAGAAGTTGCGCTTGGCGACCGGAAGGCTGCGCCAGGCCTGAAGCAGGGCGATGGCGCGAGGATCCGCGGCCAACTCCTCGGCGATCGGATCGGCCGCGCCCTTGGCCGGCAGGGGCATGCCCTCCACGTCGACGAAGAAATAGTCTATCGGCACGCCGAGGCAGATGGCGGCCTTGGCCAGACTCGACGCGGAGATCCGGTTCGCGCCCTGCTCGCACTTCTGGACCTGTTGGTGGCTGGACAGGCCGAGGCTTTGGGCGAGCTGACCCTGGCTGAGGCTGCGGGCCTTACGCGCCATACGGAGTCGGCGTCCCACGGCCACGTCGAAGGGATGCGGCTGAGGGGTGTTTGTATGAACAAACTCGCCCGTCGGCCCATCGGGCCGCGAGGGGGGCGACATCAACGGCTCCGCGTACGCTCGGGACCAGGCTTTGTGGGGTCCTGCTGCGAACCGCGCGCGGCTTCTGCCGCGGGTGCGCGTTCGGGGGCGGGCCGCTCTTTCTCGGCGACGGGCTCACGGATCTGGGCGGGCGCGAAACGGGCCCCGTGCTCGATATGGCCGGCGATCTTCTCCTTGGCGCCGGCGATCAGCCGCTCCTGCACTGCCGGGTCCGGGTGGCGGTCCTTGACCACAGCGGCGACGACGGCAAGGCGGCTCTGGGCGTCGCGAAGGTCCGGGTCGCGGGCCGCTTCGGCCGGCGTGGCGGCCCGGAAGCGTTCAGCCTCAATGGTCCAGCGATTGCGGGGCACCTGGCGCTGCTGAAGGCTGAGCTCGCCGGTTTCCTTGTCGCGCACCTCGAACGTACGGGAGACGCGTTCCACGCCGTCGCGGCGAAGGGTGATCTCGTCGCCGACCTCAGCGCCGGAGCGCTGCAGGGCCGCGGGAAGGCCTACGCCCCAGACTTCGACCTGACGGCCGTCCTTCTGTTCGACGCGCACGAACGGGGTGAGCTCCTGACCGGAGCGGTGCTTGTAGGGGCCTTCGCCGCTCTCCAGGAGCTTGCCCGTGACGCCCTTGTCATAGTCGACGCGGGGCGGCTTGGCCGACGGAATGGGCGCTTCGCCCGCCGGCTCCGCCCGGTCCTGGGGCACTTCCGCAGCCCGGGTCCGTTCCTTTGCCGGCGCGATCGAATTGACGTCCCTGGCGTCCTGGTGACGCGCCAGCTCCTGCAGGTCGCGTTCCGTGGGCTTGTAGCCGCGCACCTCGAGGCCGGCGGTGCGGGCCTCAAGCCAAACAGCCCGCCGGAAGTCGTCGTCGCCGCGGACCTCGATAGTCTTCCAGCCGCGGTGCTCGGCGATTGCGACAAGGTCGCGGACGACGTCGGGCGAGTTGTCGCGCGCCGTCAACTTGCCGCCGGCGTCGCGGAAGGCGGGCTGGTCGCTCTTCGCATCGGTGAAGAAGCGGACCTCGGCCGTGAACTGCGGCTCCTCCGAATAGTAGCGGCGCTTGACGGCGTCGGGGACGTCGCCCCGCTCGACTGAGAACCGCTCCGGCTGGTTTTCATTGGCCGGCTGAGGGGAGGCCTCCGCCCTCTCAGGGCGGGGCCGTGAGGGCGGCTCGACGGCTGCGCCGGCGACGGGTTCGGCCGTGCGTTCCAACACTGGCGAGACGGTGTTTTCCGGCGCGTCACGGTCCTCTTCCTCTCGCCTCCTACGGGGCTCAGGCCGGGCCGCCGCGGCGGTTTGAGGCGGGGGAGGAGTCGGCGCCTGATCGGCGCCAGCATCGGTTTCGTCGGCCATGGGCGGCCTCCTCTACGATCAGCGTTCGATAGCTTCGGTCTCGAGCAGCAGGCCCGAGTTGATGTAGCGGTCGATCCACTCCTGGGATTGTTCCTCCGTGGCCCTGGCGGGGAGGTCGTCCAGGTCGACGGAGTCCAGCTCCAGGGAAATGGCCTCCATGTTGAGCTCGGTCTCGCCGGCGGCCTCGGCCTCGGTGAGCGGTCGCTGAACAATGCGCGCGTGGATCTCGCCGACGGTGCGGGTGAGCGCGGCCAGGTCCGCCGCCATGACGTCGAGGCGATCTGCCTCGCCGCTGCGGCCCGGGCCCTGGCCGCCGACATCCGGCAGGGCGGGGACCACGGGCGGCGGCAGGACCCGCCTGGTGAAATCACCGCTGTTGAAGAAGTAGATCTTGCTCCCCTTGATCGGGGGGATGCCGCCGCGCAGGACAATCAGCGCGTCTCGGCTCATCTGCAGCAGCTCTTGGGGCAGCATGAGGGCCCGACACTGTTCCGAAGCGGTCGTTGTCCACTTGCCGGAGCCGACGAATGTGGGGCGGCTCTTGGAGCGACCCTCATAGGTGTAGTAGCCCAGGCGCTCGGAGAGGTCCTGGGCGACCTTCAGCTCCTTGGGGGTGAAGACCACTTCGACGCCGCAGTTGGTCATGATCTCGTCGGCCACGTCCGGTCCGTATTCGGCCCTGAGCTGGGACGGGCTCTGGATCACGGGCAGAAGGCGCAGGCCATAGCCGGCCACGTAGGAGAAGCCCTTGGCGATGACGGCGGCATGGCCGAGGCGGGCGAATTCGTCGAGCAGGACGAGCAGCTGTAGCGGATGGCGGTCGCGACCGGGCAGCTCGCGGGTGTTGAGGTCCACGAGCTGTTGGAAGAAGAGGTTATAGAGAGGCGCGACGCGGGCCATGTTGTCCGGGGTGACGCCCAGATAGATCGAGGTGCGCCTGGTGCGCAGCTCGCGCAGGTCGAAGTCGCTGGCGCTGGTCGCGGCGTCCACGCGCGGATTGAGCCAGAGATTCATGCGCGAGGTGATGGTCTGCCGGATCCCGGCGAAGGTGTTGTCCGACGCCGTGCAGAAGTCGTTCAGGGCGTTGACGCAGCCGCGCGAGAGCGGGGCCGGACCCTTGGCGCGGGCGTCGATCACGGCCGGAAACTTGGCCTTTGGGTTGCCCGTGGTGAGCTGGCGGTAGATCTCCCCGATGGTGAAGGGCAGGTCGGGGGTCTCGGCGACGTAGGCGCCGACGCCAAGAAAGCCGGTGCGCGCCGCTTCCGCCCAGAACGGGTCAGTCTTGTCCGGCGCCGGGAACAGCATAGTCGCGAGCTTCTGCAGCTCGTCCAGGACCTCGACGCTGTTGCGCCGATCGATCCAGCCCAAGGGATTGTACCGCGCGGTCCGGCCCTCGGAGTCGAGGGGATCGAACATGACGACCTTCTGGCCGTGCGCGGCCCGGAAGCCGGCGCTGGCCGCCCAGTTCTCCTTCTTGATGTCCAGGACCACGACGGAGTCGGGCCAGTTGAGGAGGTTCGGGATAACGACGCCGACGCCCTTGCCGGTGCGCGTTGGCGCATAGAGCATCACATGCTCCGCGCCGCCGAACGTCAGGTAGCCGGAGCCCTTGCGGCCGAGGATGATCCCCTTCTTGGCGCGCAGGCCCTCGCGGACGATTTCCCCTTCGGTCGCCCAGCGCGCGGCGCCGTGGAGCGGCCGGCGAATCCGTAGGACCGCCAGGACGCCAAGCGCCAGGATGAGCCCGCCGGAGGCCAGGGCCGCGACCTTGAACCAAAGCTGCACCTGGGGGTGGCCGCGATAGGTCCACAGCCATCCCGGGACGGCCACAAAGTCGACGTTGGCGCCGAGCCTGCCGATCCCCGCGAGCGTGCCGACCATCGTCAACATCGCCCAAAGGACGACGAGGAGGGCGGCGACGGCCGCGATGATGCCGGCCTTACCGGCCGGCGTGGCGCTTGCGAAGGGGGTCATAGTAGAGCTCCGTCATCCGGAAGCGGCCCTCGACCTTCTTCATCTGCACGACGACGTCGACGAGCAGGTGGAGGAGGCTGCGGATGTCTTCGCGGCCCAAGTCCCGGCCGCCCTCGGATTCCTTCACGAGGAGGGTGAGTTGCTCGAAGGCGAGGGAGGCGGAATCGGCGTGAACCGTAGTGATCGAGCCGGGGTGGCCCGAGTTCACATTGCGAAGATAGAAGAAGGCGGTTCCGTCCCGTAGCTCCTGCAGCAGGATCCGGTCCGGCCGCATCCGCAGGGCGCTTTCGAGGAGCTGCTTCGCGCCCACCTTCGCGAGGCCTTGCTGATCCTTCGAATAGATGAGGTGGACGACGTTGCGATGCGGCACCGTCAGCTCACGGGTGTCTTCGATCGTCAGCAGGCGCTCATGGTCGGGGATGAGCTGGATGAGGCCCTTGCTGAAGGTGGTCTTGCCTGATCCGGTGGCGCCGCTGATCAGGATGTTCTTCCTCGCGCGCACGGCCAGCTCGAAGAAGGCTGGCCAGGCGCGGGCGTCCCGCAGCCGCAGCAGCTCGTCTTCCGTCTCGTCCAGCTCGTCAGTCGCGGCCTTGGCCGCCTCGAAGAGTCCGGCGCGGGTGAAGTCCGCCATGCCGAATGTGACGCTGGACGGCTTGCGGATGGTGATCGAGACGCTGTCGGCCGGTACGGCCGGCGGAAGCACGATCTGGCAGCGCTCCCCCTGCGGGAGAACCGTCGAGCAGATCGGCATCTCAGCGTTGACGTCCTGGCGCGTGAAGGCGGCCGCGGCGTTGGCGAGGGTGGCGAGCCAGGCGGGAGTGAGGTCCGGCAATTCGTGCCAGCGCCAGCCGCCGGGGCCCTCCACGCCGACTTCGCCCGGCCGGTTGATGACGAGTTCCGTGACGTCCGCTGGCTCCAGCAGGCGCTGGATCGGTTGCAGGTAGTGGACGAGGACGGAGCTGTCCGCGTTCATCGTGCGCTGACCCCGTAGACGTCGGAGAAATCGAAGTCCTGGGCGACCATGATCCCCACGTCCTCGCCCTGGTTCTTGCGCAGGATGGGTGGGAGGTTGATCGAGTTCTGAAGGGCGATGCCAGCCACGTCGGAAGGGACGCGTACGGTGTTCTGGAAATCCCGCCGGTCACCCTGGGCGGCGATGTAGACCCCGTCGTCCACGAGCGAGAGTAGGATCGCGCTGCCGAACCGCTCGAAGAAGCGGTTGTCGAGATCGCCGCCAAAGCCCGAGCGGCCCAGCGAGTCGGCCGCGGGGGAGGCCAGGTCGATCGCCACGCCACGAGGCGTCACGGCCCGGGTCCAGAGGACGAAAAGCCGGCGCTGGCCCCGCTGCATGCCGCCGCGATACTCGCCGAGGACCTTCGTGCCCTTCTCGAGCAGCACGACGCGGCCATTATCCGAGAACACGTCGCGCGGGATGATGCAGGTGGTGTAGCCCGGCAGCGAAGAATCCATCGCCGTCTGCAGGACGCACGGGATTTGCGTGCCGGCGAGGATCATGTAGCTGCGGTCGCCGAGGACCTTGGCGCGTGCGGTGTTGATGGCTGATCCGCGGCGCAGGTTCTCGAGCTCGGTCGGTGTGCGCGGCGGGGCTTCACCCTGGGCCATGCTGGCGAGCGTCGAGGCGCCATAGGCGCTAGCCGGCC
This sequence comes from Pseudomonadota bacterium, assembly GCA_046725615.1. Taxonomy (GTDB): domain Bacteria; phylum Pseudomonadota; class Alphaproteobacteria; order Caulobacterales; family Caulobacteraceae; genus Phenylobacterium. Next base: position 27,102 of record JBKOYY010000182.1, on the reverse strand, counting down.
GGCCGCCGCCTGAGGCGCTGAACGCCATCACCGGCGCGCGGCGGGAGAGGTCGGCCAGGCTCTCCCGCGGCTGACCGGTCGCACCGCCGGCGGGCCCGCCGGCATAAGGGTTCGGGGCCGGCACGACCTGACCGGGGGCTAGCGGCTGGCCCGTCAGAGGGTCCACGCCGGATGCGACGCCTCCGGCGGTCGGCGCCGGCGGTAGGGGCGGAGGCGGCGTCTTCGCCACCTGGTCGTAGCTCACGACCTGCCGCGCCGGCTCCTTCGGTTCGTCCTTATTCTGAGCATCCCCCCGATCCCAGGTGAGGAACAGGAGGAGAGATGCGCCGCCGACCATCGCGGCGATGCCGGCCATCTTCGCCTGGTTGGAGCTGAAGCGGCCGGCGACCGGTGTGATGCCGCGCTCACCCGGGACACCCGCGGCGCGATCGGGCTCGCGGTACTCGGGCGGAACATTCGAGTCATCCTGGGCCCGGCGGCGCTTGAACGGATCGTCTGCGCCGCCGCCGACGTCGCTACGGATGTCGTCGTCGGACCGGCGTGACGGGCCGGGATCGTGGGTGTCGCTCATGGCTTATTGTCCCGGATTGCGGGTGGTGCGTTCGACGGACGAGGAGGCGGTGTAGGTCCCGTGGTTCACGCCGTAGGGCTGGACGGCCTCGTTGAAGACGCAGAGGACTTCCCGGCCGCGGCGGAGGACCAGCTTGGGCGCCACGGTATGGATCACCACGAACTCATCGCGCACGTCGAAGGGGACCTGGCTCTCGGAGCCGTCCGGATTGACGGTGAAGAAGCTCGGGAGTTCCTGATTTGCCGGGAACCTCAGCACCGTGAACTGGCCGTTGTCGGAGACTTCGGACGGCTGCAGACGCGACGAGCCCTGGATCGTGTAGTTGAGGTTCCGGGGCCCTTCGACGACGGCGTGATCGAGCATCAGGCCGGTCCGGGCCTTCTCGATCATGCCCGCCTGACGGGCGAGCAGCTGGGCTGCTGCGGTGCGCTCGTCCTGGGGATAGCGGAAACGGACCTGGAAGTAGGTGTCGGGCGAGTTGGCGGTGATCGCGCCTGACCGGATGCCGAGTTCGAAGGTGTAGTTCCGCAACTCCGCGCCGCGGCGGGTCGTCACGATCAGATTGGTTGGCGTGCCCTTCTCGCGTGGCTTGATGAACAGGATGTTGGTCTCGGCCGCGACCTCCCAGGAGACGGTGTCGCCCAGCGCGACATGCTGGATCTCCTCGCCCGGTCCCAAGATGATCTGGGTGGCCGTGCGGAACGTCCCGACGACGCGGACGACCTGGTTCGGGTCATAGTCGACCTCTTTCACGCGCGGGTCCGCCTTGCCGGGTTTTGGGATATCGACGGCCGCCGCCGACGTGGCGGCCGCGGCCAGCGCCACGCATGCGGCGGCGGCGAGCAGCTTCCGCATCATTGGGAGATCTCCGGATCGGCTCGATAGTTCTGGACTTGGAAGCCGAGCGGATTGCGCAGGCGGTCCGATTCCAGCATGGGGGCTTGGGTGTAGGTGAAGGTCAGCGTGGCGATCCAATCGCTGGCCTGGACCTCCTGGGCTTTGCGTACTGTCCTCGTGAAGCGGACGTTGGCCACCTTCGGGTTGATGAAGGTGATGTTGCGGATCGCCACTGTGGCGACGCCGTCAGGACCGAGGGTGGCCTGCGGACTGGTGGGATTGGTCGACCGGTAAGCGTCGGCCCAACGCTGCTGCTCGTCCGGGGTCGACATGATGGAGACGAACCTGAAGTTCTCCTCGGCGGCCGGCGGCAGGTAGCCCTCCCGGGCCCGCACATACTGTCCGAGGAAGTATTTGCTGACCGCTTCGTTGTAGGTGACGTCGCGCGAGCCCTTCAGGCCGGTCATGACGTCCACGGCGCCCGTCGTCTGGTTCACGCGGATAACGAAAGGCTCGACTGTCTTGAGCGGCGCGAGCGCCACGACAGCGGCGATCGACGCCACCGCGAGGCCGCTGGCCACGGCCGCGATGGTCCAGGCCAGCTTCTTCGAGCGGTTCGCAGCTTGGACCCTGTCCTGATCCCAGCGCCGGGCTTCCTCGAAGTAGCTGTTGAGATCGTCCGCAGGCACGCCGGTCATCCGCGGCCCTCCTGGTCGCAACTCGGGAAGGCTGCCGTAAGCGCCGACACCCGCCGCGGCTTCAGGGCTGGACGGGCCGGGCCACCTGTCGGGGTTTTAGGAACCACGCCGGGCACCTTGGGCGGCGCTGTCGTGCTCTTCCCCGGCTTCGCCGGCTTTCCGTTTGGGCCCGGCGCGGGCGGGGCCGGCACAGACGCCGTAGTCGCAGGCATCGGCGAGCCCGGGAGGATAGAGCCATAGATGTTGACGGCCCGGCGGGCGTTTCCGTCACAAGACTTGGGCTTGGACGAGCTGGTGGTCGAACAGGCCACCAGGGCGAACGCGCAGGCCGTCAGGGTCAGTGTACGCAGCACGTGGTGGTCTCCTGAGGGGCGAGGGGAAGTGTCATCGGCGGGGGTGGCCGTTGCGGCCGGCGGAGGGACGCACAGAGCCGCCGCGGGTGCCTCGCCCGGCGGCGACCGGTGCCGGCTGCGATGTTTGGCCCCCGAAGACACCGCGTGCCGCGTTGGCGAAGTCGCCGATTCCGGCTGCGGCTCCACCCGCAATGCCAGCAGCAATGTTGGGTGTCTGAAGGAAGAAAATCCCGCCGAGGATGCAGAGTGCGGTGAAGAGGATGCCGCCCATCTCCGGGTCGGCTTGTCCGTTGATGCTGCCCCATTGGCCTTCGACCAGGGCTAGTATCAGTTCGAATATCGTGATGATCAGCGCAAATAGGAGGAGGTAGTTCATGCCTTGCTTCAGCCAGCCGAAGAAGAACTGCCGGGAAGCTTCAAAAACCAAGCACGCAATGAAGATTGGGCCGAGCGCCACTAGTAGGGCCAACGCGACTTTGGCGATCATGACGATGCCAAACCCCAGGCCGGTGACGATGACGGTGGCGATGATGACGATTGCCGCCGTGATGTAGGGACTTGGATCTACGATCGTTGCTGTGTCGGTGATGGTGGTTGCAAGGTCGAAGCCCCGCGCGAGGAACTTGTCAAAAGAGCTCCCGACCGATGCTACGGAGCCACCGCTGATCGCGCCAGCCAGCCAGTTTGGGAGGTCGTTGAACAGCGGCTGCGTAACATAGTCGTTGTACGCGACGGTTGTTGCGACAGTGAAGATGAAGCAGAGCTTCACCAGCCGCACGACGCCATCCATCACTGGTTCAGAGATCGACCCTCGAAAGATCGCGTAGCCATAGAGAACAATGTAGAGCGTAAGCGCGAGGAGGAGGGGCCCGCGCACGGCGCCGATTACGTTACCGAGGCCGGCACCAAGAAAGCTCGAAAGTTGGCCGTCGACGTAGGTATACGCGGGCCCATAGATCTCAAACACGCGCCAACTCCGAGGCTCTAGTTCTTGGCCGGTTCGGCCTCGATGGTTTGTTGGAGAATCGCTCGCCTGGTGGCGTGCTTCTGATTTTTGGCGACGGTCTGCGCGGCCAATTGAGCCAACTGGCACTCTTCGCCGGTGTGGGCTCCGGTCTTGCAGTCCGCCAGAACCTCAGCGCGTTCTGCGTCGTGAGCTTCGAAGTAGGACTGCGAGCGGGCTTCCCGTTCGCAGCCCGCCAGGGCAGCGGCAAATCCGATGATTCCGAGAGCGAACGATTTCATTGATAGACCTCGCGGAGTGCTTCGTGGCGCGCCTGGCGACGCGCTGCGGCGGCCTCGCGATCACGCTGCTCCGCCAGCCGACGCTCGGCCTCCTGCATCATGGAGAGGCCTTGGAGCTGCATCTGGTCATTGGCGATCAGCGCCTGTTCGGCGTCGATCCGCGCCTGAAGGTCCATGACCTCCTTCGCGGTCCTGGCGTTGCTCAGGGCCATTCGGAGCTCGTCGAGTCCGGCTTGCCGCTGGGCGGCGGTTCGATAGGCGCTCTCGCCCAAGGCGATGTCTCGCGCGGCGCGGTCGCCAGATTTCACGAGGGAGTCCTGGTAATATTGTCCGACGGTGGAGAGTCCGGACGTGACCGGCGTGAAGAGGCGGTTGGCGTCGCGGATGGACGAGGCGCGGGTGCCGATCGAACCGAGATCCGAGAGCGTGCCGTTGAGCAGGCGAGAGGTGTCCTGCACTTCAGCGGGCAGATAACGCCGCAGCGCCGGATTGTTCAGGACGCCGGCGAGGCTGTTCACGTTGGTGAGCTTATTGAAATCGTCGTAGAGCCGCTGGCCTTGGGAGATCAGCTCGGTTCCTTGCCGAACCTGTGTCTGGAGCTCCTGCAGTTGGGCTCTTGCCTCATTGAGCTGTCGCAGCATCCGGACGTAGGCGCCGGGGTCAGTCACGGTCATCTGCGCCGAGGCCGGCGCCGCGGCCGCGAGCATCAAGGCGGCGGCCGCCGCCCCGGGGAGTCGGGTTCTCATAGGATTCTCCGTCGCTCTTGATGGAAGATCGGCCCCCAAACGGCCGGGTCATCGCCATGCTGGGCCCGGATACGGTCCAGCAGCTCGACGGTCTCCGCCCGTCCGGACAGAACCGCCAACTCGTCTTCGAGGCCGCCCAGGTTCAGCTCGACGACCACGGAATTGTGCCCCTGCTTCACGAGGAACATCCGCGACTCCGGCGAGAGCTCCTCGCGGATCAGCCGGAATTCCTCACGGGTGAGGCCAAAGCCCTCGACGTAGTCGCGGGCCTGTCCGTAGGGGTTCGGCAGGAAGATTTTGGTGGGGCACTGCTCCAGGATCGTGTGCGAGATCTCGGAGCGCAGGACGTCGGCCGGGCTTTGCGTGCCGAACACCATGAAGGCGTTCTTCTTCCGGTAGGTCTTGAGCCCGTCCTGGGCGAGACCGCGGAAGCTCTCGTCGCCCAGCGCTTTCCAGAACTCGTCGATGTCGACGACCAGGCGACGCCCGTCCACCAGGCCTTCGAGCCGGTGGAAGAGGTACATCATGATCGGCGTGCGGACCTCGGCGTTGTCGAGGAAATCCGACATGTCGAACCCGAGCAGGCGCCCATCGAGCGAGATCTGGTCGGCGTCGTTGTCGAGGACCCAGCCAAGCGCGCCGGCACGGGTCCACTTCTCCAGGCGGGCCCCGATCCCTTCGGCGTCGCGCTGGCCGAGAAGCTGGCGCAGCGCGAGCAGCGACCTGTGGCGGGGCTCCATCGGCTGCAGGGCGGCGATGCCGTCGGCGATCAGCCGCTCCTCCTGCACGCTCAGCGGCCGGTCGTGCGGGGTGACGAGCTTGCGGACCAGCTGCGACAGAAAGACGAGGTTCGCCGGGTTGTATTCCAGCGCCTTGAACGGGGCGAAGCCCGTGGGCGCCCCGTTCTTAAGGGTCAGGTAGGCGCCGCCGGACGCCCGAATGAAAATCTCGGCGCCACGGTCCTTATCGATGAAGACCTGCTGCACGCCGAACTTCTCGAGCTGAGCGAGCATGAAGTTCTGGACGACGGTCTTCCCCGACCCGGACGGGCCGCAGATGAACGTGTGGCCGAGGTCGCCGGCGTGGAAGTTGAAATAGAACGGCGAGAGGGCCGAGGTCCGCAGGAGCGCGACCGCTGGACCCCAACGGTTCCCGCTCGACCGGCCTGACGGATAGGTGTGGAACGGCGACAGCGCCGCGAAATTACGTGAGTTGATCGCCGCTGGACGGCTGCGCTTGGCGAAGTTGCCGGGAAACTGGGCCCAGAAGGCCGCCTCCAGTGCCAGGTCCTCGCGCGCCACGACGAGGCCAGAGTCGGCCAGGGTGGCGCGCGCGGCCGACATGTTGTCGGCCAGCTCCTTGGTGCTGGCGCCGTAGACAAGCATCGAGAACTGATGCTCGCCCATGACGAAGCGGTTGCTCACCAGGTCGTCTATGGCGTCGTTAAGGCCGTCGACCTGGGAGTGCGCGCGGTCGTTGGCCTTGATGAGCTGGTTCTGCTTGCGCTCCATGATCGCGCGCGCCGAGGCCTTCGACAGGAAGGCGAACGACTGGGTCGCAACGAACGGGTACTTGGCGCGCAGAAGCCCGTCCCACAGCCCGGGCCGGGTGGCGGCCGGGTATTCTTTGACGCCGAAGATGCCGGCGAACTTCTCCTCGCCCGGCTCGCGGATCTCCAGCGCCTCGCGGCCAAAGATCACGCGGCAGGTGTAGAGCGCGTGACCGAGATGACCGCGGACGAGCGGCATGCGCTGCGGGCGGCCGGTGAGCACCAGGTGCAGCAACTCCATGGGCTCGGAGAACCAAAGGCCGTTATGCTCGTAGAGGCCCAGCGGCCGCACGCCGTACCGAGAGAGGTACTGAAGGAGATCCCGCCCCTTGTCTTCGAGGGTGCGGATCGCGTCCTCGTCCACCTCGAGGCCCGCCTTGCTGCGGGCGCGCAGGCGACCAAAGAACGCCGCCGCGCGTTCGGCCGCGTCGCGGCCCGGGTGCAGCACGAGGGTGACGTAGAGGTCGTTGGTAAAGAGTCGCGTGCCGGTGACTCGCTTGCGGTACTCGGCGTCAAGGCCGCGGGCGAAGTCGGAGCGGAACTTTCCCTCGGGGTAGCCGCGATCCTCACGGCGCACGATGTGCGTCCAGATCGCCAGGCGTTCGTTGGCCAGATTGCGCCAAGCGTTGTTGAGCTTGGCGTGCCAGTCGTTGATGTCGCGCACGTCGGCGGTCTCAAAGGATGCGCCATCGAGCTTGAAGCAAATCATCAAGGCGCGGCTGTCGAGCGCGACGACGTGGTCCGAGACGTGCCGGGCGTAGGGGAGGTTGCTCCCCAGCTCGGTCTCGCGCTTCAGGACGCCGGTAGGCGCGCGGGCCGTCGGGGCGACACGGAGGGCCGCAGCCTTACCCATTCGGGAAGTCCTTCTTACTGTAGTGACGCAGCACCTTCAGCGGCGAAGGCGAGCTTCCGCCCCACCAGCCGCGGTTGCGGGCCCGGCCCTTCGTCTCCAACCACATGAACAGCACCCGGAAGGCGTTGTGGTCGTGCTTGACGATGGCCCGGAAGATGAAGTGCAGCGCCACGCCAACGCTCAGGTAGAGCAGGCTGTGTCCGACCAGGTAGATGAAGCCGGTGACGATGACGTTCATCGCCATCGCTTCGACAGGGACGCCCAGGACCATGGCCGGTCGCGTGCAGGCCAGGAACAAGGTGTCTTCGGTGATGCGTTCGTCGTCTTCCATGACGGGGGGATCTCCACCCGCCGCACGCCAGCCCCCTGGAGCCGCGCGGCGAGGCGGCGGGCCCTTAGGCCGCGCCGCCCGTCAGCAGGTTGACGATCTCCGCGGCGCCAAACACCACGACGATCCCGACGACGACGATGGCGATGCGGCGCCAGTCGAACAGGCCGAACATGCAGGCGATCCCCAGGAGCACGACGGCGATGACGGCGAGTAGCCGGGCCGTATTGCCGGTGAGGAGGTCCAGGACGTTCTGAAGGAGCCCTTCGACGTTCTGGGCGAGGGCCGGTTCGACCACGCCGAGGGTGAAGACGATGGTGGCGAACGCAATTGCGCCGGCCCGCCGCGCGGTCGTTATCCGCGCGGCCGGCGCGTGGCTAGTGATGGCTTGTGAGCTCATCATGGGGGGGAGGCTCCTGCTTCTCAGTTTCGAGAATTATCGGGCCGTAGTATTTGTACGCGTCCCGACAATGGGCGACCGCGGCGGCTAAGTGTTTGTACCGCTTCGGTTTCGTAGAGCCGTAGACGGAGACGAGGTATTCTCCGCTCTTCCAGCTCAACGTGACGTACATTGTCCATGTACTGTCGGTCGCCTCGACGATCCGCACGCCAACGACCCTGCCGCTTTTTGGCCGCAGGCTCGTCAGCATTCGCTCCCGGATCGTCGCCTCGGGCATACGCCACACCCCATGCTCACAAGGGGTCCAGCATATGTCGCGTCGGCGGCCGTGGTCACGTTTGGCGTCATGGAAGGCCAGCATCTCGGTCACCTTCCAAACACGACGACGGGTGAGGCCTTCGTGCGGCCGAACACGTCCCAAGGGGGCGGTTCGGGCTCCGTCAAAGGCCCTTGCCCGGAAAGGTTCTCCGCGGCGATCTCCTGGGCGAGCTGCGCAGGCGTCGGAGCGGGAGGAGGGGCGGGGTTGACGCCCCCGAGGGCCGGCACGACCCGGCTCGCGGCGGCCTCGACCTTGGCGACGTAGCCGTTGGCGAAGCCTCGGCGATGGTCTCCGGTGTTGTAGGCGGAGAAGGCCATCCGAAGCGCCTGCTGCTGAGGCGCTTGGCGGGCCGCGCTGAGATAGCCTACCTCGAGGACCTTGGCCGCGCCGGCCAGATTGCGGCACGGGTCAAAGGCGTCGGCGATCGTCATGCCGAGCCAGTCAAGGTTCTTGCTGTTGATCTGGCCGAGGCCGAGATCCACGTTGCGGCCCTGGCGGATCAGCGCCTCAGCCGTGCGGATCGCCTCATCGGCCGTGCGCGCCGGCGCTGGGTCGGCCGCGCCATTCACGTTGATGGCAAGCGGGTTATTGTGGCTCTCCACCTGAACGATGGACAGCATGGTCTCTGGGGCGACGGACGGAGCACACCGTTGGGCGAGCGCCAGGACTGCGGCGAACTCCAAGACCATCAGGCCGCGCTCCTCGTCACATGAGTGAGCGTTCCAGGCGCGGGGCGCAGGCCCTTGCCTGACAAGGCTTCGGAACGCGTGACGCTCCTACTGCACTGCAATCTCGACGCGAGCGCCATCATTCGCCGCGCAGCGCCAGCCGCGCGCCCTAAGCCGGTACTTGTCCGGAAAATGTCGTATTTCCCGACAAATCCGACAGTAAGCCCGTCGCGATTCGCTGATCAAGTGCTATTTTGGGGGGAGTCGGCTGAAAGCTTGGTGCAACCCTGCGGCGCACCGAACTTGAAGGCAAGCGGAGCCATTGTGTTTTTTGAGCGGAGTCCCGGATTGGAACATCGCAGCAACACAATTCGGCTGCGGACCCCTCGACCGACTCGCAGCTTTGGGCCATCGTGGACGCGTGGAGGTGTCCACACGTCCACCATTCCGCCCTTGGAGAGACCCAATGAGCCGCGTCCCTGAGCCCGCACAGCGCTCGAGCGAACGCGCGACGGCGTTCCCGCGGCGGGCCCGGTCTGGGAAGACCATGATCGCCGGCTATTTCTCGCCGGAGTTGGCCCGCGCCGTAAAGCTGCTGGCCGTCGAGCGGGGCGTCACCGTTCAGGCGCTCATAGGCGAAGGCCTAGATCAAGTCCTAAAGGCGGCTGGAAAGGCGCCAATGGGTGAGCGATGAGCGCCCGCACAGACCCGCATCCCATCCGGGATTTCTTCATCTCCGACCTGGTCGACTACGCGCCCAAGGATAGCGCGGAGATGATGGAGCGCCCGTTCTTCTCGATCTCGAAGCGCAAGCGCAACAAGTCGATCCATTACGAGAGCCCGGACGGAAAGCTCTGGATCAAGGTGAACGCCAACCCGACCCACGGCATGGCGACCATCTGGGACGCCGACATCCTCATCTGGTGCATCTCACGGATCATGGCCCAGAAGGACGCCGGCAAGAACGAGGTCCGGCCGATCATCCACACGACCCCTTACGAGCTGCTCCGGGGGATCGCGCGCAGCACCGGCGGGCAGGACTATGTGGAGCTGATGAAGGCCATCCGCCGCCTGCGCACCACGGAAGTCGAGACCAACATCCGGGCCGGCAAACGCCGCTACATCGCCTTCCACTATCTGGGAGACATCGAGGGCGACGGCGAGGGACCGGAGGATCCGGAGCAGCTGAAGTCACTGACCCTGAGAGTGCCCGACTGGCTTCTCGAGGGGATCATGGGGGGGCACGTGCTGACCCTCGACCGAGAATATTTCCTGCTGACCGGCGGCATCGAGCGCGCCATCTACCGCGTGGCTCGCAAGCACGCGGGTAACCAGCCGAAGGGCTGGGTGTGCAAGATGGAGACGCTCCACACCAAGACGGGCAGCGAGTCGCCGTTCAAGAAGTTTACCTTCCGGCTCCGCGAGATGTGCCGGTCGGACGAGCTTCCTCGCTACGCCATGAAGGAGACGAAGACGCAGGACGGGAGCCCTGCCGTCCTCTTCGTCGACCGCGCGTTTGTCGCCGAGGAGAGCAAAGAGCGCCGCGCCGCCGATGCTGGCCAGCGCCACAGGGAAGATGGACGCGCCGCCTGGATCGACGCCGCGCGCGATCCCCGCGAATTTGACCAGGCCTGGTCCGCCTGGATCGAGAACGGCCACGCGCCCTCCGAATTCGCGGGCGCCTGCAGCGACAAGCGGGCGATCATGCCGACCTAGGGGCGTGGAGAGCGATGTTCACCAGCTCTCCTGCGCGGACCCGGCCGAGTGCGGCGACTCGGTGTTTCAGGAACCGGGCGCTGGGGCGGAGTCCCCCAATCGACGCCGATTCGCGCCGATTCGGCGAATCCGGCTCCAGCCACTCGGGGTTTCGGGAACCGGCCCCCGGATCGGAGTCGAATAGTAGAGCTCGATTCGGCGCTGCGACGCGAATCCAGTGGCGGATAGGTCGGGAAATCCGACATGGGCCTGCTCCCGCCCACGTGTCGGGGTTTCAGGAACCCGGCGGATGGCCGGCCAGGCAACGGATTATCGGGGTATTAGGAACCGGTCGACGAGCCGGGGTAATTGGTTCTCTCGGGGTTTTAGGAACCGCAGGGCTCGGGGTTTCAGGAACCACCCCCTCGGGGTATTGGGAACCGCAGGGCTCGGGGGATCAGGAACCGCGACTCACGGTGTATTCGGAACCACCTTTCGTGGTAACAGGAACCCACTCCCGGGGTTTCAGGAACCGACGCCTTCGAAAAGCCGAGAAATTTCCGTGTCTAGCGGACTTGTCCACAGCCCTTAACGCCTTAACTTCCTTCTATAACAGAATCTCTTCTAACGCCGCGGCGGCCGAAACCACGCCCAAGACGCCGCCTCTTGGGGGCTTCGCCCCCGCCGGCTCGCTTCGCCGCTTCGCGGCTACGCCCCGGGCGCTAACGCGCCCTCCCACCCGGCATCCCCCAAGCGGTGTCGGGCTCACGCCCGACGAGTCATTCTTGAGTCGCTGGTTCCTATGATCTTCGAGCTGGACAATCCACACCGCCACCTCAACCGTCGCAATTGGCTTTCCGAGGAAAGCCTCGCGTTTTCGGCCGAGAATCCCAGGAACCGGCGGTGGGCTGCATCGGCGCCGAAACGGGGGGTGCAGACCCGATGATGCGGTTCCTGCGATTTCCGCGACCGCGCGTGACGCTGAACACCGGTCTTTTTGTGACTTTCGGCACCGTGGCGCTCGCCCTCGCCGGTCCCCGCGTCGTCGGCGGACTCCGGGAACAGGCCCCGCCACTTCCAGCCCTTCGACCGGTCGCCGGGTCGGTCACCCGCGTGGTGGACGGCGACACCTTCTGGATCGGTAGGGACAAGATCCGGCTATGGGGGATCGACGCGCCGGAAGCTTCGACGCCGAATGGCCCGGTGGCGACCCGCTACTTGGTCGCCGTCGTCGCCAACCATCCCCTGACCTGCCGCCAGGCCGGGCCGCCCTCGCACGATCGGATGGTGGCGCGCTGCCTCGACCCCTGGGGCCGCGATATCGGGGAGATCATGGTCGCCGCCGGCTGGGCCCTCGACTGGCCGGCATTCTCCCGCGGCCACTACCGGCTCGCGCAGGAACGCGCCGCGGCGCTTCGCGCCGGCGCTCACGCGCAAGACGCGCCTCTTTGGCGCTGAAATTCTCCTCGCGGCCCTTGCAGGCCTGTCCTGCAAAGGGACTAGGCCCGCGCCAATGAGCTGGTGAGCTCCGCAACGGAAGTTGGCGCGGCCGCAGCGCAGCGAGGCACGGGCCCTCGCTTTTCAGAGAATCTTCGGCGCTTCGCGCCGTCAGGCCTCAGTGCATTATCGGGCCGCAGAAATACGGTAGACGCTCAGCGCGGCAGGCTGACGACCCGCAACTCGCTGTTGATGCCGTGCGCATTCCAGTGATCGTGGGCACCTGTTCCACGCGATGGTGGGCGCCTATTCCACGTGATCCTGGGCGGCGCGTTCGGCCGACGCGGGCATGGGGTCAGGCGTTGGTCTGAGCGTCAAGCTCGCGGTGGCGGGAGAGCCTTCGCATGCTGTCGCCGGTGAGGGTCAGGCGATGGGCGTTGTGCACCAGCCGGTCGAGGATGGCGTCCGCCAGGGTGGGGTCGCCGATGACGTCATGCCACTGGTCCACGGGGATCTGGCTGGTGAGGATCGTGGAGCCGCGGCCCCGCCGGTCTTCAAGGATCTCCAAGAGGTCGACGCGCTGGTTCGCGGTGAGGACGGACAGGCCCCAGTCGTCGAGGATCAGCAGGTCGACGCGGCCGAGCGTCTTCAGCAACAGAGTGTCGCGGCCATCGCCCCGGGCGAGCGCCAGGGCCTCGAAGAGCCGCGGGACGCGCTGGTAGAAGACGGAGCGGCCGTCGCGGTAGGCCTTGTGGCCGAGCGCGCGGACGATCCAACTCTTGCCGACGCCGCATGGGCCGGTGATCAAGCAGTTTTTGCGCCAACCTCGCTGGAAACGACACCTAGCTCATCGATTTCTGCATATCAGACGGCGAGCGCTCGACGGCGGCGGAGCGTCGCGCCGGCGAGGCCGAAGCCGCCAATCATCAGGGCCCACGTCGCGGGCTCAGGAACCACAGCGCCATCTATCTGCGATACGCGGAACTCGATGTTGTCGATGCCGACATTGTAGTTCTCCGGCCCAAACTGAATGCGAAATCCGTCGGCGCGGGTTGCGTTGTAGCCAAAGTGGGTCGGCTCGCTGCCAAGGATCGTGATGTCGCCGGTGTCGGTAAAGATCGTGCCGTTGTCACCAGATAGCACGCGAACGCTTGAGGTGCGATCAATGTCTGGCCAGGAGCCGATGTCGAAGCCCAGTAGCGTCACTTGATAGCCGGCGAGCGGCTTCAAGTATATTTCAATCCCGTTGTCGTAGCCGAACGCCACATTGGTCATGCCACTATAAGCGTCCGCCCAGTAAGAGAACCCGTCATTGCCTGGGGAATTCCCATCCCAGATCACGTCAAGTCCAGTGGTGTCGCCATAGATTTGGTCGATCACTGCGAAATTCGTGCACGCGTTCCCGCCGTTGCAGATGGAACCATCGAAGGTGAGGATGTCGGCGGCGGCTGGAACAGCCGAAATGGCGGTGGCCACCGAGACCACAGCCGCTGTCAGGAGAGCTGAACGCATGAGGAATTCTCCTATTTCATGTCGTGATGGAAACAACGTAAGTGCGGTGCGTCAATCCGATTCGCCTACACGGTGAATTTCGTGCGATCAAAATGATCAGCGATTGTGGCCGCCTTCCCGTGATTGAGGGATAGCTGCACTGCTAACGGGGTGGTTAGAGCGGTGTTGGCAGCAGGCGTGGTGTATTCGACGCTGATCACGGAACCGAAGCGGCGCCGCCGATGGAGCGAAGACCAGAAGCTGGCGTTGCTGGCGGAGGCCTTCGTGCCGGCCGGTAATGTGACGAAAACCGCGCGGCGCGCGGAGGCCACACGAGCCCGTTGTACCGGTGGCGGTGCCATCCACCTTGATGTCCGGTCGTCCAAGGCCGCGCGGTGGCGCTGACGGCCGCCCAGTTGGGCTACATGCTCGAAGGGATCGTCTGGCGTAACCCCCAGCACACCTGGTGGCCGGCGAGCGCCGGATAGCTGCGAATTTCTCCGGACGGCCTGCTGTTTGGGGCGCCTCAAGTGGCGGATTTTGTGATTCCATCCAGGCATGGATGGGGCGTCTCGCCGAGGCCGGAGGAGTTCGAAGCGCTGCGGGCGGCCGAGGCGCGCGCCGATGTCGCCGAGGCCGAGCTGGTCGTCGCCCGTGCCCTTCGCCTGCCCCGCGTGCGGCGGGACGCGCCTTTCCAGGCTGGCTGAGGACGTCACCGAGACGCTGGAGGTGATCCCTCGCCAGTGGATTGGGACCTACTTCAGCGCCCTGCGGGCGCCATGGCAGAAGGGCACGGTCGAGAACCCCAAAGCGCGTTCGCGACGCTTCCGGCCGCTGGTCGTCGATATCGCGAGATTGCGCCGACCCCGTCCGATGGGGACGGCCTCGGCAGGCCGTGGGTCAGCCGCAAAGTCCAGCTTGCGACCTGCCGAGGCTCCAGACGAGGAGAGCCAGTCTGGACACCCACAATGGGATGGCAGACAGGAAACATCAAGCCCGCCGAGTTCGCGTCGCGGCGATCCTTTAGCCAGACGGATGCGACGGGCGAGCCTGGGGCAGCGAGGACTTCCGTCGGTCCGACCGGCTTCTCGGAAGGGTTCGCGGCGGATACCATGTCAGGGGGCGTCGCACCCGGCTCCGGCGAGAGGGGCCGGAAGCCGTCCCCGCCAAGCCCCGCTGCTCGCCGGCCGCATATGCAGGCGCTGTCACGCGATCGTCGCGCGGGCGTGACGCGTCTGACACGCGAGGTCCCTAAGCCGCCCCGGGTGTGGTCGAGCGGGGGGTATGGGATGCGACGGTTCACGGCTTCGGTAGGCGGCATGGCGCTGGCCTCGGTGCTGGCGGCGGGTCCCGCCGCGGCGCAGCAGGTGGACGAACTGGTCGTCACCGGCCAGCGCCTGTCCCAGCAGCGCGCCATCGAGACGAAGCGCGAGGCCCTGGGCGTCGTGGACGCCATCTCGGCGGACGACATCGGCCGGCTCGCGGACAAGAACGTGGCCGAGAACCTGGAGCGCCTGCCGGCCATCGGCGTGGCCTACGACCAGGGGGAGGGTCGGTACGTCTCGATTCGGGGCACGCCGTCGGCGCTGAACAACGTCACCCTCAACGGCGTCGAGGTCGGCAACCCGGACGGCGACAGCCGCGCCCTGCCGCTGGACGTGATCAGCGGCCAGCTGCTCGGCCGCCTCGAAGTGCTGAAGGCCGTGACGCCGGACCGCGACGCCCAGGGCATCGGCGGGACGATCAACCTCGTCACCCAGTCGCCGTTCGACCTGCGGCAGGATCGGATCGCGCAGCTCCGGGCCCAGGTCGGGTATCAGGAGTTCAACGAGAAGTTCCCGGTCCAGGGCGATATCACGCTGGGCGGCGTGGTGGGCAACTGGGGCGCCTTGCTGGGCGTCAGCTATTCGCAGCGCAAGTACCGGTCCGACGGCCTGTTTCCGGACGACTGGCGCACCGTCCCGGGCGTGGCGCGGGGTGGCCTGCCGATCAATCTGAAGTACACGAACTACACCCTGGACCGCGAACGCATCGGCGTCAGCGGGACGGTGGAATACAAGCCCTCCGACGACAGCCGGTTCTACTTCCGCGGGCTGTGGTCGCGCTTCACCGAGGACGAGTACCGCCAGCGCAGGCCTTCCTCATCCGGCCGATCGAGGGCGACTGGCCGTATCTCTGGATCGACGCGACCTACGTGAAGGTGCGCCAGGCCGGTCGCATCGTCTCGGTGGCCGTCATCGTCGCGGTGGGCGCCAACGCCGACGGCCGCAGAGAGGTGCTGGGCCTGGACGTCGGCCCCTCCGAGGCCGAGACCTTCTGGACCGACTTCCTGCGCAAGCTCGCCCGCCGCGGCCTGCGCGGCGTCAAGCTGGTCGTCTCCGACGCCCACGAAGGGATCAAGGCGGCAGTCTCCAAGGTGCTCTCCTGCACCTGGCAGCGCTGCCGGGTCCACTTCATGCGCAACGTGCTCGCGCACGCCGGGCGCAGCGGCCGCCGCGTCGTCTCCGCCTTCGTCGCCACCGCCTTCGCCCAGGACGACGCCGAGGCGGCCCGCCTGCAATGGCGCCGGGTGGCCGACCAGCTCAGGCCCAAGCTGCCCAAGCTCGCCGGCTATCTGGACGAAGCCGAGACCGATGTCCTGGCCTACATGACCTTCCCGCCCGCCCACCGCGCCAAGCTGCACTCCACCAACCCGCTGGAACGCCTCAACGGCGAGA
Source organism: Pseudomonadota bacterium (assembly GCA_046725615.1). GTDB lineage: Bacteria > Pseudomonadota > Alphaproteobacteria > Caulobacterales > Caulobacteraceae > Phenylobacterium. The sequence continues at coordinate 11,195 of JBKOYY010000182.1, read as the reverse complement.
TCAAGCGCAGGACCGAGGTCGTGGGGATCTTCCCCAACGAGGCCGCCATCGTCCGCCTGGTCGGCGCCATCCTGCTCGAACAGAACGACGAATGGGCCGTCCAGCGCTGCCGCTACATGACCCTGGAAAGCGTCTCAGCCTTGGGCGATGATCCGCTCGTCAGCCTGCCCATCCTGGCCGCCTGACCGATCCGGCCCCGCCGGAGATCGCGGTGATCACGCCGCCGAAGCTACACCACGGCTAGGGACACGATCGATCAAGGTCCTTCTTGGCCGGTCCTTCGTACCGGTGCAGTGAAGACCGCGGCCTCAGTCGGATGGGTCTGAGCGCATGAGCAAATGTGGGTCCACGCATCCGTGGCGGCGTACTCGAAGATCCCGGAGAGATCGTGATCAGGCTTCAAGGCGCGCCTCCAGGCGGCGTTCGGCGATGATGCGCGACACGGTGGGTTGGCTGACCCGATAAAGCCGGGCCATCTCAGCGGCCGACTTCCGGCCTGACAGGACGCTGTCGGCGATCTCCGCGCGCTGGGCCTCGGTCAGCTTGCGTCGGCGACCGCCCACGCGACCTTCCGCCCGCGCCAGGGCGAGCCCGGCGCTGGTGCGCTCGCGGATCATCGCCCGCTCGAACTCCGCGAAGCTGCCGACCATTTGCATCATCATCCGTCCAGCCGGTGTCGTCGTATCGATGGCTTCGGTCAGCGACCGGAAACCGACGCCGGCGTCCTCGATCCGCTCCATGAGATGCAGCAGGTCCTTCAACGATCGGCTCAGCCGGTCGAGCTTCCAGACCACGACAAGGTCGCCTTCACGAAGGTGCCGCAGCATGTCCTGCAGTACCGGCCGGTCCCAACGCCCACCGGACGCCGCCTCTTCGAAGATGCGCTGGCAGCCGGCCGCCTTCAGCGCCTTGGCCTGCAGGGCGTTGCACTGCTCGTCGCCCTTCGAGACCCGGGCGTAGCCGATCAGCATGCCGCCTCCAGGTCGGCGCGGCTGAAATCGTCGCCCTTGAACAACAACGGCTCGCCCATCTCCCTGGCCAGGGCGTAGCGGAAGCAATCGCCGTCGTTGAGGCCGGCGGGATGACCGGTCCCCTTGCCGAAGCGGTCATGGGCGTCGAGCGCGAGGCGCGCTTGCGCCTCGGTCACGGGTTCGATCTGCACCGCAAAGAGCTTCAACATCCCATCGAACGCCTGTCGCCGCTGGGCGTCCGCGTCTCGCCGCAGCACGATCCCTACTTCGACCAGGCTGGCCGCGGACAGCCGGCAGGTCTTCGCAAGCGCCATGCGGGACAGGAAATCCGCCGCTTCCGGCGCGTTGAACAGGATGGCGACGACCGCCGAGCTGTCGATGACCATGGTCCGCCCTGAGTGCGGAAGACCTTGGTCGTCATAGAGAAACGCCGTGCGGTCCCACCTTGATAAGCGGCGGGATCGGCGGCGCGCACGAGTCCCAGGATCCGCTCCACCTTGGCCCGCTGGGCGGGCTTCAGCTTGGCGGCGCGCGGTCTGGTCCGCGCCTTGGGCTCGCGCGCCAGTTCAGCGCGCAGCGCCGCGGCCACCACCTCCTCGACGCTCTGACCCCGCAGGGCGGCGAGCTGGTTCGCCATCGCCTCGATCTCCGGATTGGCTTTGATCGGCATCGAGCGCAACTTTCACAAACGAGCGTTTTCGGAAGCTTCCGCCGTGATCGTGACCGGCGAGGCGGCGCCTCTTCCATAACCCTCTTTCATTACGCTAGCGTATGGCAAGCCGTTTTTGATCGAGGTTGGCGATGCCGGCGCGCGTGCCCATGACCGAGCGCCAACGCGAAGCGCTCCTGGCTCTCCCCGACACCGAGGACGCGGTCGTCCGTCATCATAGCCTGAATGCAGCCGACCTCACCGCAATCGCCGCGGCGCGGACGCCGGAGACCCGGTTGAGCTACGCGCTCCAGCTCTGCTGCCTCCGCTATCCGGGTCGAAACCTCCGGCGCGGCGAGCTGCTGCCGGCCGTCATGTTGGACTATATCGCCGAACAGATCAGCGTCGATGCCGGCGTGATCGCCGGCTTCGCTCGGCGCGGGCCGACCCGTTACGAGCAGCTCGCCGCGATCAAGACGCACCACGGCTTCCAGGATCTGACCCAGCCCGGCCGGGCCGAGATCAAGGTTTGGCTCCGGGCGGAGGCGATCGGCCTGACCGACGGACGCCTGCTGCTCGATCGGCTGATTGCGAGATTCCGTGCCGAGAAGATCATCATCCCGGGCGTCACCGTGATCGAGCGTATGGCGGCCGAGGCGATGCATGCCGCCGACCTCGACGTCATTGGCCAGGTCAGAGCGCGCCTTACCGCCGCCCAACGCGAGAGCCTTGACGCCATCCTCTCCGAAAAGACCCATGCTCGCCAATCGCGGCTCGCCTGGCTGCGCGAGCCAGTCGCCAAGGTCGGCGGTCGCTCGCTGTTGGCGATCCTCGACAAACTTGACCTGATACGCGCGACGGGCGCTCCAGAGCTCCAATTGCCGGAGGTGCTCCAACCGCGACTTGGCCAGATGGCGCGCGAGGGCGTGCGGTCCACTGCACAAGCTTTCCAACAGATGGGGCCGGCCAGACGCCATGCAGCCTTGGTCGCGACGCTGCGCGAGTTGGAGGTCACCCTGACCGATGCGGCGCTCGACATGTTCCGCGCCCTCGTCGCCCGCGCCAATCTTCGGGCGCGGAAGCGGCTCGAAGAAGCGATTGCGGCGTCGGCGGACGGCGGTCGTGAACGCCTGCTGCGCATCGCCGATGTGCTGGACGCCCTGACCAAGGCCGCCCGAAGCGGTCGTGACGTCACTGAGGCGGTCACGACGGTCGCCGCCTTGGAGGTCATCGAGGCGGACGCCGCGCTCATCCGTCGGATGACGAGACCCGGTCGTCCCGACGCCCTCGGCGAACTCGGACCAGAATATAAAGTGTTCAAGCAGGTCGGGAGCCGGTTCCTGGCGAGTTTCACGTTCGAAGGACGCGCGTCGACGGCCCCGCTTCGCGCGGCCTGCGAAGCGCTCCTCGCTCTGGACGGGGATCGGCGGAAACCGCTGCCTGCGAACTTGCCCTTGGGCCACATCGCGCGCCGCTGGCTCCCGCACGTCGCCCGGCGCGACGGCGTCGATCGCACCTACTGGGAGCTCGCCACCTATTTCGCCCTCTCGGACGCGCTCGCGGCAGGCGACGTCTGGGTTCCGACCTCGCGTCTCCACCGCTCGCTCGACGTCCTGCTCGGGCCGGCCCAGACCGCCGCGCTTGCTCCCGCGCCGGCGCGCCCCCCGGAGCGGAGGGCGGAGGCTTGGATCGCTACGGCCTCCGAGCAACTCGACGAGGCGTTGTTGGGCTTGTCGCGTGGCCTGTCGGGCAAAGACGCCCGCCTGTTCGCCGGCGACAAGCTGCGTTTCCCCAAAGAGCCCTCCACCGACCTGACCAGCGACGGCGCCAAGCAACTGGCGCTGCGGTCATACGCCCTGCTGCCATCGACGCGGATCACCGACGTGCTCTCGCAGGTCAACCGTTGGACGGGGTTCGTCGACCATTTCGGACGCGTGTCGTCCGGCTTGCCGCCGGATGACGAGAAGGCGTTTCTTGCGGCCTTGATCGCCGAGGCCACCAACCTTGGCCTCTCGCGGATGGCCGAGGTGTGCGGCGTTGCCTCACGGCGTGCGCTGTTGCGCATGCAGACCTGGCATATGCGCGAGGAGACCTTCCGCGCCGCTCTCGGTTGCCTCACCGACGCCATTCACGCAGAGCCGCTATCGGCGTGGTTCGGCGAGGGGGTCCGCGCGTCGGCAGACGGGCAGGCGTTCTACCTCGGCGGGCCGGGCGAGGCCGGCGGCAAGGTCAACGCCCACTATGGCCGGGATCCCATCGTCAAGATCTACACGACGATCACCGACCGTTACGCGCCGCTCCACCAGACGGTGATCGCCGGCACCGCCGGGGAGGCCGTCCACGCGCTCGACGGCATCCTGGGTCACGACAGCGGCGTCGATGTCGCCGCGCTGCATGTGGACGGCGGCGGTGTTTCCGACATCGTCTTCGCCATCATGCACCTGCTGGGGCTCGACTTCGAGCCACGAATCCCGCGGCTGTCCGATCGTCGTCTCTATGCGTTTGAGCCCCGCGCGCGCTACGGCCGGCTCGCGCCGCTGTTCGGCCAGCGGCTCGACGTCGATCTCATCAGGGCGCATTGGGGCGACATTGGTCGCGTGGTCTGCGCTATGCGCGACAGGACCGTTACGCCCTCGCTGATCTTGAAGAAGCTGTCCGCCTATCGCCAGCAGAACAGCCTCGCCGCGGCGCTCCGCGAGGTCGGCCGCGTCCAACGCACGCTCTTCACCGTCCGCTGGTTCGACGACCCGGCGCTGAGGCGGCTTGTCACCGCCGAGCTCAACAAGGGCGAGGCGAGGAATAGCTTGGCACGCGCGGTCGCCTTCCATCGCCTCGGCCGCTTCCGGGATCGCGGGCACGAAAACCAGCAGACCAGGGCCGCCGCGCTGAATCTCGTGACCGCCGCGATCATCCTGTTCAACTGTCGCCATCTTGGCCGGGCGCTCAACGCCATGAGAGCCCGCGGAATGGACATCGACGAGGCGCTGATCCCGCAGCTGTCGCCGCTCGGGTGGGACCACATCAATCTCACCGGCGATTACGTCTGGTCAGATGCGCTCACGCTCGACGCGGACGGCTGCATGCCGTTGAGGCTACCAGCCGAATGACCTCTCGCCAGCGTACCGTATATCGGTGTCCCGATAATGCACTGGGGCCCGTCAGCCTTGCCGCCTTCGCCTAGGCTGTTGCCGGTGTGGAGTCCGATTCGTGGTTTTTCTGCGTCCCGAAACTCCTAAGTTTTGGGACTCGGACGAAACGCGGGCAATTCCCCGGGCAGTCTGTCTCAAAAGTCGGTCTCGAAAGCGTTGACTATCGAGACGGGTTTTGAGACTCTCTGGCATGCTGCTTGGCTACGCCCGCGTTTCGACCGATGACCAGGACCTCGCGCTGCAGCGCGCGGCGCTAAGGGAGGTTGGCTGCAGGAAGATCTTCGAGGAGAAGGTGTCAGGGGCGAATCGGGCCCGCGCGGAGCTCGATCGCCTGCTGGAGCACCTGCGGGAGGGCGACGTCATCGTCGTGTCGCGACTGGACCGGCTGGCGCGCTCAACGCGGGACCTCTTGATCTTGGCCGAAGAGATCGCCGAGCGCGGCGCCGGGCTGCGCTCGCTGGCGGAGCCGTGGGCCGACACCACTTCGGCAGCGGGCAAGATGGTGCTCACCGTGTTCGCGGGCATTGCGGAGTTCGAGCGCAGCTTGATCCTGCAGCGGACGGGCGCGGGGCGGACGGCTGCGCAGGCGAGGGGGGTGAAGTTTGGCCGGCCCGCCAAGATCAGCGACGATCAGTGGGCCCACTATGGACCCTTGCTGCGCAGCGGCTCGCTCAGCGTGCCGTCGGCTGCGAAGCTGATTGGCTGCGGGCGGGCCACCCTTTACCGCCGGCTGGCTAAGGACGGAGCCGACGGCGCGGAGGGCGCGCGATGCTAAGGACCAGCTGGAGCTTCTCGCCCCATCAACCATTCCGGGGCATGGATAAGCTATGACCCACATTAACCCGGCCATTCTGACCTGGGCGCGCGAGACCGCGGGTCTCGCGCTGCCGGAGGCTGCGCAGAAGGTCGGGCTGCGGGACACGCGCCAGGGACCCGGTGCGCAGCGGCTCGCCGCGCTTGAGGCGGGGGAGGGGGAGGTCAGCCGGCCCACCCTGCTGAAGATGGCGCAGGTCTATCGCCGGCCGCTGATCACCTTCTACCTGGCCAAGCCGCCGCCGAAGGCTGATCGGGGCGAGGACTTCCGAACGCTCCCGGACGACCAGCGCGCCGACGCGGCCGGGGCGGTGGATGCGCTCGTGCGGGACATTCGCGCCCGCCAGGGGGTGGTGCGCGCGCTGCTGGAGGACGAGGACGCAGCGCCACTTAGCTTCGTCGCATCGCGGACCTTGAACGACGGCGTCGATCGCGTGGCGCGCGCGGTACGGGAGGCGATCGGCTTCAACCTGGCCGAATTCCGCGCGCAGCGCACGACCGAGCTCGCCTTCAACTATCTCAGGCGCCAGGCCGAGGCGACTGGGGTTTTCGTTCTGCTCATCGGCAACCTCGGTTCGCACCATAGCGCGATCGACGTGGAGGCCTTCCGGGGCTTCGCCCTAGCCGACGAGATTGCGCCCTTCGTCGTGATCAACGACCAGGACGCCAAGTCGGCGTGGGCGTTCACGCTCCTGCACGAGCTTGCGCATGTGGTGCTGGGGCAGACCGGCATCAGCGGCGGGTCGATGGAAGCGCGAATGGAGCGCTTCTGCAACGACGTGGCCAGCGCCTTGCTGCTCCCCGCCGAGGAGGTCGCCGGACTTGATGTGCGCAATGCTGACCTTGCGACCGTGCAACAGCGGATCACGGAGTTCTCGACGGGGCGCCACATCAGCCGGGCCCTTGTCGCGTACCGGCTTCGCCTAATCGGTGCCCTGACCGAGGAGCGCTGGCGAACGGTCAGCGGAGCCTTCCGAGAGGAATTTCTCAGGGATCGCAACGAGCGGCGGCAACGCGAGCGCGCTGCGGAGGGCGGTCCCAACTACTATGTGGTTCGTCGGCATAAGCTCGGCGGCGCGCTGCTTCAACTGGTCCGTCGGACGTTGGATGAAGGCACGCTCACGCCGACCAAGGCCGGCAAGATCCTTGGCGTCCGTCCGCGCAACGTGGAGCCGTTGGTCGCCGGGGGCGCCAACTAGTGCTCTATCTGCTCGACGCCAACGTCCTGATCACCGCCCACAACAACTATTACCCGATCAACCGGGTGCCGGAGTTCTGGGACTGGCTGCTGCACCAAGCGGAGCAGGGGCGGGTCTGCATGCCGATCGAGATCTTCGAGGAGGTGCGGGACGGGACGGGCGACGCGGGGAAGGATCTCCTCTACGGCTGGCTTCAGCGCGTCGAGGTGAGACGCGCACTTGTCCTCGGCGAAATGATCGCGCCGGAAGACGTTCAGCGCGTTATCGACGATGGGTATGCCCCCAACTTGAACGATGTGGAGCTGGAGCGCGTCGGGCGCGACCCGTTCCTGATCGCTTATGCGCTGCGCGCGCCACAGGAGCGCTGCGTCGTCAGCAATGAGTCATCGAGCCCGAATCGCCAAAGGGCAAACCGTAAGGTGCCCGATGTCTGCCGCGCGCTGGGAACGTCGAGCTGCAACACCTTCGCCATGCTGCGGACCCTCGACTTCACGACGGGCTGGCGGCGATAACCACTCGTCCTGGGCGAGCGGTGTCGCTGACTCCAAAACTCGCGACCGAAGCGGCTTCAGCGTGCTGATCACATAACCTGCGACTGACTCGATTTTCGGCGCGGATTGATCCCAAGTTCTGCGACCAAGCTTTAGGCTGCATATTGAGTCGGCTGCCTGTCGGGTCGATCGCGCGAGAATCCGGTCAGAGGACGTTCGGAAAGGCAGGGAAGGGCCGTTCCGACCGTACAGACCAGCGCTTGGCGGCCTTCCGATCTCGCAAGAACGGACGCTACCCGCCCCGACCGTGAGCCGTCCTACTGGCACGAGCCTTTATCAAGGAGGACCGGCGGCACCTCACAAGCCGGTGGGCAGGCTTTGCCGCGCGCGGCGGTTGATCGCGCAAGCGGACAATTGTTAGCAGGCAGGAGGGGCGGCAAAGAGAATTGAGATGATCTCGAGGGGTTCGGAGTGGCGGCGCTGGGAGCCGCACATCCATGCGCCGGGCACGGTGCTCAACAATCAGTTCAGTGGTCCCGACGTTTGGGACAAGTACCTCGCGGCGCTTGAGGCGGCATCGCCCGCCATCGAGGCGATCGCCGTGACCGACTACTATGTCACCGACGCCTACGAAGAGGTGGTGCGGCGCCACCGCGAGCAGGCGAGATTGCCAGGCGTGGGCCTGATCTTCCCGAACGTCGAGCTGCGGCTGGACGTGGCGGCGAAGACCGGCTTCGTGAACATGCACCTCTTCGTCAGCCCGGAGGACGCCGACCATGTCGACCAGGTGCGGCGGCTGCTCGCGCGACTTCAGTTCAGGGCCTTCGAGGACCGGTTCGACTGCACGCGAGCGGAGCTCATCCGCCTCGGCCGAAAGGCCGACCCGAGCCTGACCGACGATCGCGCCGCCCTCAGCCACGGCGCGAGCCAGTTCAAGGTGAACTTCGACCAGCTGCGGCAGGTCTGGGGCGAAAGCGCCTGGGCCAAGAAGAACATCCTGATCGCCGTCGCCGGCGGCGCAGGCGACGGGACGTCGGGCGTGCGCGAGGCGGCCGACCAGGTGATCCGGCAGGAGATCGAGCGCTTCGCCCACGTCATCTTCGCCAGCAGCGACGCGCAGCGGGACTTCTGGCTTGGGCGGCGCGCCATGAACGAGACGCAGATCCGCGAGCGCTACAACGGATTGAAGCCCTGCCTGCACGGCAGCGACGCGCACCGGAACGAGGACGTGGCCGCGCCCTTCGGCGACCGCTTCTCGTGGATCAAGGGCGGCCTGGAGTTCGACGCCCTGCGGCAGGCGTGCATCGATCCCGCCGGCCGTGCGCACGTGGGTTCGGAGCCGCCGAAGACGGCCACCCCGTCGCAGGTGATCGCGAGCGTCACCATCCACGACGCCGCCTGGGCCCAGACGCCAGTAATCCCTCTCAACCCCGGCTTGGTCGCGATCATCGGCGCGCGCGGTTCAGGCAAGACCGCCCTTGCCGACATGATCGCGGCCGGCTGTGATGCGATCGAGCCGGCGGACTGGGAAGAGACGGACGGCATGAGCCCGTCATTCCTGGTGCGCGCCCGGCCGCTCGTCGGAGAGGGCGCGGTAGAGCTCGGCTGGGCCGCCGGCGGGTCCTCGAAGCGCTACCTGGATGGGCGCGACGCGAACGACCCGCTGCATTACCCGCGCGCACGCTACCTCTCCCAGCAGTTCGTGGAGGATCTCTGCTCGTCCAGCGGCATGACCGATGCGCTGCTTCGGGAAATCGAACGGGTGATCTTCGAGGCTCATCCGCTGGAGACGCGGGAAGGGGCCGTCGACTTCGCGGAACTCCGCGAGGGACGCGCGCAGCTCCATCGGCTGGCTCGTGAGCGCGAGGTCGTGGCGATCGGCCAGATGTCGGAGCGCATTGGGACCGAGCTCGAGAAGGACAAGCTGAAGGCCGGCTACGAATCGCAGGTCGCCCAGAAGATGCAGCTCATCGCGGCCTACGCCAGCGACCGCGCAAAGCTGGTGGCGAAGGGCAGCGAGGAGCGCGTGGCCCGCCACGGCGCCGTCGCCGCGGCGGCGGAGAAGCTGCGCACCCGCAATCGCACGCTCGTCGCGCAGCGCCAGGCCTTCCTCGCGCTCAAAGCCGAGGTGACTGCGATGCGCACGACCGGTGCGCCCGAGGCCCTCCGGCAGGCGAGGGCCAGGCACCCCGCCAGCCATATGTCGGAAGACCAGTGGAACGCCTTCCTGCTCGACTACAAGGGGCCGGTCGACACCGACCTCGATGGCTATGTCCGTTGGGCCGACGGGCAAATCGCATCTCTGCGGGGCGTGCCGCCCGCGCCCGGCGATGGACTGACGCCCTATGTGGCGGACAGTGCGGACCTGGCAACGCTGCCGCTGGCCGTGCTCGAGGCCGAGATGGCGCGCATCGAGAAGCTGATCAGCGCCGATCGCGACGTGCAGCAGCGCTACGCCACCCTGACCCAGCGCATCACCGTCGAGACGGCTGCGCTGGAGGCGCTGAAGGAAAAGCTCGAGGACGCCAAGGGCGCCGCCGACAGGGTTCGGACGCTCAATGCCGAGCGGGACGAGGCGTACCAGCGAGCGTTCGACGCGCTGATCGCCGAACAGACGGTGCTGGAGCAATTGTACCAGCCGCTCATGGCCCGGCTGGCCGCGTCCTCCGGTACGCTGAAGAAGCTGTCGTTCTCCGTGACGCGCGTTGCGGACGTGGAGCGCTGGGCGTCGGGAGCGGAAGAGGGACTGGTCGACCTTCGCCGGCAAGGGCCGTTCCGCGGGCGCGGCAGCCTGATCCAGGCGGCCCGCACGGAACTCAGCGCGGCGTGGGAGCATGGCTCGGCCCAGGCGGTCGGCGCGGCGATGACGCGCTTCCGCGACCTCTATCAGAAGGACCTGCTGCAGCATTCGCCTGTGCCCGAAGGCGACCAGGCGGAGATGCGCGCTTGGCTGAAGCGCTTCGCGCAATGGCTGTTTAGCACGGACCACGTGGAGATCCGTTACGGCATCGCCTACGACGGCGTGGATATCCGCAAGCTGTCGCCCGGCACCCGCGGGATCGTGCTGCTGTTGCTTTACCTGGCCCTGGACGAGGCGGACGACCGGCCCTTGATCATCGACCAGCCGGAAGAGAACCTAGACCCCAAGTCGGTGTTCGACGAGTTGGTGGGCCTGTTCATCGGCGCGAAGAGCAAGCGTCAGGTGATCATGGTGACCCACAACGCGAACCTCGTGATCAACACCGACGCCGATCAGATCATCATCGCCGAGGCGGGGCCCCATCCCCATGGAGCCTTGCCGCCTATCACCTACACCGCAGGCGGTCTGGAGAATGCGACGATCCGGAAAGGGGTGTGCGACATCCTGGAAGGTGGCGAGCTTGCGTTCCGCGAGCGCGCCCGCCGGCTCAGAGTGCGCCTCGACCGCTGAAGCGGCCCTGCCGGCGGACCTGATTGCCACTGGCATATCGGCGGCCGGAAAGCTCCGGGACGAGGGCGGCTCAGCCGCATGACCGCCCCGATTGGCACGGTTGGGAGCCAGGTGGTGGGCAAGGCGAGGAGGGGCCGCGGCGACGGGCCGCCACCTTCGAAAAATCCGCTCCGCGAAAGCTGCCACCAGTTGTCGCGCAAACGGCCGCTTTCGGGACATCGGCGGCGCGAAACTCTGCCGCGAAATCAGCGTCGCGATTGCTGGCTGTCCGCACGCGATCCGCGACAGCTTGCAACGGTGGCCGGTCGCAGAATTTGGAGTCAGCGACAGAAGCGTTGAGCAACTGCGTGTGTGTGTGTCTACGCCTAATATATCTTATCGGAAATTGTCGAGCAATATCAGCAACATAGAGCGAGACAGATATACCCTCTTTTTGATTGACGCGCCAGACGCTTGACGAGAGCGGATCGATCCGGCGGCCCTTGGGGCGAGG
>JBKOYY010000170.1:0-32429 GCA_046725615.1 Pseudomonadota bacterium | reverse complement strand
GGCCGACCCCGAGCGGGCCACGGTGCGCACGAGCGGCGGGCGCGCCGAGGCCGAGCTGCGGCTGTCGCCCCTGAGGCGGGGCGAGAGCCGGGTGGAGGGCGCCTGGGCGCGATGGCGGGGTCCGCTGGGGCTGGTCTGGCTGCAGCGCCACGTGCGGGGCGGGCCGCAGGTCGCCGTGACCCCGGACGTGTTCGGGGTGAAGGAGCAGGCGCTCCGGCTGTTTTCCCGGGATGCGCCGCTGGGGGCCAAGCCGCTCCTGGACGCCGGCGAGGGCTCGGATTTTCACGCGCTCAAGGAATTCCAGACCGGCATGGACCTGGGCGACATCGACTGGAAGCAGTCGGCCCGGCACGGAAAGCTGGTGGGCCGGGAATACCGCACCGAGCGGAACCATCACGTCGTCATCGCCCTCGACACCGGCCGGCTGATGAGCGCCCCCGTCGCCGGGCTGCCGCGCATCGACCGGGCCCTCAACGCCGCGCTGCTGCTCGCGTTCGCCAGCCTGCGGATGGGCGATCGGGTAGGCCTGTTCGCCTTCGACTCGCGGCCGCGTCTCGCCAGCGGCCTGACGTCCGGACCGGCGGCCTTTCCCCTGCTCCAGAAGCTGGCGGCCTCGATCGACTATTCCAGCGAGGAGACGAATTTCACCCTCGGGCTCACCGCCCTGGCCGGGCGGCTGGACCGCCGGGCGATGGTGGTCATCTTCACCGACTTCGCCGACGCCACCAGCGCCGAGCTGATGGTGGAGAACGTCGCGCGGCTGATGCGGACGCACCTGGTGCTGTTCGTGGTCTTCCGCGACGAGGAGCTTGAGAGCCTGGTCGACCAGGCGCCGCAGACGCCCGAGGACGTTTCTCGCGCGGTGGTGGCCGACCGTCTCCTGAAGCAGCGCGAGGCGGTCACGGCGCGCCTGCGGCGGCTGGGCGCCCAGATCGTCGATGCGCCCGCCGACGGCCTGTCGACCGCCCTTCTCAACGGCTATCTCGACGTCAAGCGGCGGGGGCTGATCTGATGGCTGCGCTGCAACTCAAGCGCGGGCGGTTCCGGGCCGCGCGCGCGGCCGACTGGCGGCGGCTGGAGACCCTGCTGGCGAAGGCCGAGGGCGGGGCCGCGAAGCTGAGGCGCGACGAGCTGCTGGAGCTGCCGCTGCTCTATCGGCAGGCGCTGTCGTCGCTGTCGGTGGCGCGCTCGATCTCGCTGGACCAGAGCCTCGTCGCCTATCTCGAGAGCCTCTGCACCCGGGCCTACTTCTGCGTCTACGGCGCCCGCGCGCGCCTGCCCGAACGGCTCGCGCGCTTCTTCCTGCGGGACTGGCCGGCGGCGGTCCAGGCGCTGTGGCGCGAGACGGTGGTCTCGCTGGTGATCTCGGTGGTCGCCACGGTGGTGGCCTATGTGCTGGTGCGCCGCGACCCGGACTGGTTCTACAGCTTCGTCGACCCAGGACTGGCGTCGGGCCGCGACCCGATGGCGACGACGGCGTCGCTTCGCGAGACGCTCTATCAGGACACCTCGGCGATGGACGGCCTGACAGGGCTCGCCGCCTTCCTCTTCACGCATAACGCCCAGATCGCGCTGTTCGCCTTCGCGCTCGGGTTCGCCTTCTGCCTGCCGACGGCGGCGCTGCTGGTGCTGAACGGCGGGATGCTGGGGGCCTTCCTGGCGCTGTTCTTCTCGCGGAACCTCGGGGTCGAAGCCACGGGCTGGCTGATGATCCACGGCGCCACCGAGCTGTTCGCGATCGTCCTGGCGGGCGCGGCGGGCTTCTCCATTGGCTGGGCGGTGGCGTTTCCGGGCGCGCGCACCCGGGTGGACGCGGCCGCCGAGGTCGGGCGGCGCGCGGCGACGGCCATGGCGGGCGTCGTCGTCATGCTGTTCGTGGCCGGGCTGCTCGAAGGGTTCGGGCGCCAGCTGATCCAGCTGGACGCGGCCCGCTACGCGGTCGCGGCGACCACGCTGGCCGCCTGGCTGGTCTACTTCTACTGGCCGCGGAGGCCCGCCCCATGAGCGCCGAGGGCGTCGCCCAGCGGCTGAAGGGCCTGAAGGTCCGCCGCGAGCCCGACGGCGGCTGGCGCGAGTTCGTCACGCCCGAAGGAGTCGACCTGCGCCTGAAGGTCGCCGCCTACGCCGAGCGCGCCTCGGCCCTGCTGCTCGATTTCCTGATCCTGTTCGGCGGCATGGCCGTGTTCAGCCTGGCGTGCCTGGCCGTCGTGTGGGCCACGAAGGCTTCGTGGCTGATGGAGGCCCTCGGCGTGGTGTGGCTCCTGGTCACCTTCGTCGGCCGGAACTTTTATTTCTTCCTGTTCGAATCCCAGCCGCGCGCCGCGACGCCGGGCAAGCGGATCATGGGCCTGCGGGTCGTCGCCGCGGACGGCGGCCGGCTGACCGCCGACGCGATCTTCGCCCGCAACGCCATGCGCGAGGTCGAGGTCTTCCTGCCGCTCACCTTCTTCCTGGCGCGCGGCCAGGGAGTGGATGCGGCCCTGATCACCCTGGGGGCCATCTGGAGCGGGGTGTTCGTGCTGTTCCCGCTGTTCAACCGCGACCGCCGGCGGCTTGGCGACCTGGCCGCAGGGACGATGGTGGTGAAGGCGCCGAAGAAGGTGCTGCAACCCGACCTCGCCGACACCGAGCGCAGCGCCGCGCGCGGCCTCGCGTTCACCCCGGCGCAGCTCGACACCTATGGCGTCAAGGAGTTGCACGTCCTCGAGGACGTGATCCGCGCCGGCGACCGGCGGGCGATGAAGGAAGTTTCGGAACGCATCCGCGCCAAGATCGGCTGGGAGGGGCCGGACGACATCGCCGACCGGACCTTCCTCAACGCCTATTATGCCGCCCTGCGCGGCCGGCTGGAGAGCCGGATGCTCTTCGGCCACCGCCGCAAGGACAAGTTCGACGTCAGCTGAAGATGTCCGAAAGGACCTCGCCGCCCAGGCCTTCACGCGTTCGGCGCAGCTCGATGTAGACGGCGCCTGCCAGGGCCGACATCACCACCACGGCGGCGGCGGAGAAGAGCGCCTCGAGGATGACGCCGGCCGCGGTCGGGGTCTCGGTAATCAGGCCCATGACGCCGAGGATCGCTCCGGCCACGACTGCGACGCCGAGCACCGCGACCCACCCGATCAGCGACACGAAGAAGATGGTCCAGCGGTTTCCTCGCGTCAGCGTCCAGCTTCGTCCGAGGGAGCCCGTGATCCCGGTATTTTCGGCGACCAACGCCGGCCCCGCCGCGGTCCAGCCGCAGGCGAGGATAATGCCCGGCACGACGAGCAGGATCATGCCGACGAAGACCCCGAGGCCCATGAGCATGTTCATCAGCAGCAGCGGCAGGAAGAGCCGGCCTCCGGCACGAAGGCATTCCGAGAGCGAAGCCGTCTTGCCGCGACTCGCCTGAGTCATGGCGAAGAAGATGGCCGCCTGCACGGCGATGCTGGTCAGCGAGGAGACGATGCCGCCGAGTCGGTTCGCCTCTTCCTGGGCCGGACTACCGAGCGCCAGCCATCCGAAGACCAAACTCGGCAGCGCTACGAACAAGAAGCCGATCAGCGCGAAACCGGCTGCGTTCTGCTTGATGGCGCCGAGTGTCTCGGAGAACACTGCCCCCATGTCCAACTTGCCGGATCCGACGGCTGTCGCGGTCATTCACGCCCCCAAGTTCAATTCCCGGGGCGATGCTAATCATGGGTTGTGACGGCTGTCGACGCGGCGCGGGCGAGGGCGGGCGATGAGCCTCACCCTGCGGGTTCGCGCCGAGCGCCTGCCGCTCCGCGCGCCGTTCCGCATCTCGCGCGGGGTGAAGACCGACGCCGAGGTCGTAGTCGCGGAGCTGAGAGACGGCGCCTTCTCCGGCCTTGGCGAATGCGTGCCCTACGCCCGCTATGGTGAGACGCCGGCCTCCGTGTGCGCGGCGCTGGAGGCGGCCGCCGAGCGATTGACGACGGGCGCGCGGGTCTCGGCCGTCCTGGCGTCCATGCCGCCCGGCGCGGCGCGTAACGCGCTGGACTGCGCGCTCTGGGACCTGGAGGCGCGGCGCGACGGCCTGTCGGTGGCCGAGCGGCTGGGGCGCGGCCTTCCGCCCACGCTGGCGACGGCGGTGACCATCAGCCTCGCCGAGCCTGCCGAGATGGCCGCCGCCGCGGCGGCATCGGCCATGGCGCCGCTGCTGAAGGTCAAGCTCGGCGCCGACCGGCCCGCCGAACGCCTTCTGGCCGTGGCCGAAGCGGCGCCCGGCGCCCGGCTGATCGTCGACCCGAACGAGGGCTGGAACCTGGACATCCTCAAGGCCATGGCGGGGCCGATCTCGCGCGCCCGGGTCGCGGTGGTGGAACAGCCGCTGCCGGCGGGCGAAGACGCCGACCTGGCAGGATTGGACTATCCGGTCCCCATCTGCGCAGACGAGTCCGTCCACGTAGCCGCCGACGTGGAGACCGTCGCGGGGCGGTACCAGATGGTCAATGTGAAGCTCGACAAGGCGGGTGGCCTGACGGAGGCGCTGGCGATGGCCGAGCGGGCGCGCGCCCTGGGCCTGGGCGTGATGGCGGGCTGCATGGTGTCGAGCTCGCTCGCCATCGCGCCTGCGCTGTTCGTCGGCGCCGGCGCCGATCTCGTCGACCTGGACGGTCCCTGGTGGCTGCGCGAGGATCGGGCCGGCGGCTGCCGTTTGCAGGGCGGAACGCTCCATTCGCCGCAGCCCAGCTTCTGGGGCGAGCCGGGTCCGCGCCCCTGAGTTGACAGCGTACGCGCATCAGCGGTTCATCTGCCCGTCACAAAGCGGGGAGGCTCGGTGGCGGGCGCTGCGGCAGAGACGGTCGGAACCCTCGAGGTCGCCCTCGAGCATGCCGCGCGTCTCCTGTCCCGTGACGCCGCCGCGGCGGAAGCCCAGGCCCGCGAGATCCTCAAGGTCGTCGGCGAGCACCCCCAGGCGCTGCGCCTGCTGGGCGAGGCACTGAGGCGCCAGGGCGAGACCGAGGCGGCCGAGGCGGCCTACCTGCGCTCGGTGAAGGCGTCGGTGGGCGACCCGGCGCTGGTGGCGGCCGCCACCGCCCTGACCGAGAACAGGCTTTCCGCGGCTGAACAGACGTTGCGCGCCGTGCTGCGTGAGCGACCGACGGACGTGGCCGCCATCCGGATGCTGGCGGAGACCGGCATGCGCCTGGGCCGCTACGACGACGCCGAAAAGCTGCTGTCGCGCTGCATCGAACTCGCGCCGGGCTTTTCGGCCGCCCGGCACAACTATGCGACGGTGCTCTATCGCCACAACAAGCCCGTCGAAGCGATCGCCCAGCTCGACCGCCTGCTGTCGGAGGACGCGGAGAACCCCGCCTACCTCAACCTCAAGGCCGCGGCGCTGGGTCGGATCGGCGAATACGAGGGCGCCATCGAGCATTACGCCCGCGTGCTGCGTCGCCATTCGACCCATCCCAAGACCTGGATGAGCTATGGCCACGCCCTGAAGACGGTCGGCCGGCAGGCGGACGCGATCGACGCCTATCGCAGGGCCCTGGCCCTCGCGCCCAACCTCGGCGAGGCCTGGTGGAGCCTGGCCAACCTCAAGACCGTGCGCTTCTCGGACGAGGACATCGCCGCGATGACGGCGCAACTCGGGCGGAGCGAGCTGGAGCGCGAGGACCGCTTCCACCTGCACTTCGCCCTCGGTAAGGCGCTGGAGGACGCGGGCGAGTGGGCGGACTCGTTCGACCACTATGCGAAGGGCAACGCCTTGCGCCGCGAGGACCTGGGCTACGAGGCCGAGGAAACCTCCATTCACGTGCGCCGGTCGCGCGCCCTCTTCACTCCGGATTTCTTCGCGGAGCGCGCGGGCCAAGGCTGCCCCGCCCCCGATCCGATTTTCGTGGTGGGCCTGCCCCGTTCGGGCTCGACGCTGGTCGAACAGATCCTGGCCAGCCACAGCCAGGTCGAGGGCACCCAGGAACTGCCCGACATCATC
This sequence comes from Pseudomonadota bacterium, assembly GCA_046725615.1. Lineage (GTDB taxonomy): Bacteria > Pseudomonadota > Alphaproteobacteria > Caulobacterales > Caulobacteraceae > Phenylobacterium. The sequence goes on along the minus strand of JBKOYY010000170.1, from coordinate 26,485 downwards.
GCCATGGCCCGCCAGCTGGGCGGCCGGGCGCGCAAGTCGTCGGGCGGCGTCTACCCTGACATGCTGGCCGGCCTCGGCGCCGACGAGTTGCGGGCGCTGGGCGAGGAGTACCTGATGCGGGCCCAGCCGCACCGCAAGCTGGCCCGGCCCTTCTTCATCGACAAGATGCCCAACAACTGGGCGCACGTGGGCCTCATCTGCCTGATCCTGCCGAACGCGAAGATCGTCGACGCCCGGCGTCACCCGCTGGGTTGCGGTTTCTCGGGCTTCAAGCAGCACTTCGCCCGCGGCCAGGGCTTCACCTACGACCTGACCGACATCGGCCGGTACTACGCCGACTACGTCGCGCTGATGGCGCACTTCGACGAAGTCCTGCCCGGCCGCGTCCATCGGGTGATCTACGAGGAGATGGTGGCCGACCCCGAAGGACAGACCCGCGCCCTGCTGGCGCACTGCGGCCTGCCGTTCGAGGACGGGTGCCTGCGCTTCTATGAGAACGACCGCGCCGTGCGCACCGCCAGCTCCGAGCAGGTGCGCCGGCCGATCTTCACCGACGCCGCCGACCACTGGCGGAACTACGAACCCTGGCTCGGCCCCTTGAAGGCCGCGCTGGGACCTGTGCTGGAGAGTTACCCAAACCCGCCCGTCTAGTGGGCGTCCATGTTGTGTTTGTCCGGGGGAAGAGATGACGAACGACCGTAGATCCCGTGCGGCCCGCTGGTCCGTCGGCCTGTTGGCCACCAGCATGCTCACGGCAGTGGCAGGGCCGGCCTTGGCCCAGAGTAACGAAGTCGGACTCGAAGAACTGGTGATCACGGCCCAGAAGCGGGCCGAGAACCTGCAGGACGTGCCGATCAGCGTGTCCGCGCTGAGCACCGAGCGGCTGGATCAGCTGCAGGTGTCGGACATGAACGACTTCATCAAGTTCCTGCCGAACGTGACCATCAACACCTCGGCCCCCGGCTTTGCGAAGATCTACATGCGGGGCGTCGCATCCGGCGAAAACGGCAACCACTCCGGTCCGCAGCCCAGCGTCGGCATCTATCTGGACGAACAGCCCGTCACCACGATCACCGGCCCGCTCGACGTCCATGTCTACGACATCGCGCGCGTCGAGGTGCTGGCGGGCCCGCAGGGCACGCTCTACGGCGCCAGCTCGCAGGCGGGGACGATCCGGATCATCACCAACAAGCCCAGCACCGAGGGCTTCGAGGCGGCCTACGATCTCGAGGTGAACTCGGTCGCCCACGGCGACATCGGCTACGGCGTGGAAGGCTATGTGAACCAGCCGCTCGGCGATCGCGCCGCGATCCGGCTGGTGGGCTGGGCGCTGCACGACGCAGGCTTCGTCGATAACGAGGCGGCGACGCTGACCTACCCGACCGGGCCCGTGACCATCAACAACAACGCCCTGGCGGAGAAGGACTTCAACGAGGTCGACACCTACGGCGCCCGCGCGGCGCTGAAGATCGACCTGGACGAAGACTGGTCGGTCACCTCCTCGCTCAACGCGCAGCGCACCGAAGCCGATGGGTCCTTCGCCTACGATCCGGGCCGCGGCTATCTGAACGTCGCGCGCTTCCGGCCTGACCAATCTGACGACAAGTGGTTCCAGGCGGCGGCCACCATCGAGGGCAAGGTCTCGAACCTCGATCTCGTCTATGCCGGCGCCTACATGAAGCGGTGGCTGGACAGCGAGACCGACTACTCCGACTACGCGTTCTTCTACGACACCCTCTACGGCTACGGCGCCTACTGGACGGACGACGCAGGGCGCCCGAACGACATCACGCAGTACATCCAGGCCAAGGACTACTTCACCAAGCAGTCCCACGAGTTCCGGGTGTCGACGCCGGTCGAGAACCGCTTCCGTGTCACCGCGGGCCTGTTCTACCAGCGCCAGACACACAACATCCAACAGCGCTACAAGATCGACCGGCTGGCGGCGGCGACCGAGGTCTCCGGTTGGCCCGACACGATCTGGCTCACCAAACAGCTTCGGGTGGACCGTGACTATGCGGCCTTTGCCGACGCGGGCTTCGACCTCACGGACAAGCTGACCCTCAACGCCGGCATCCGCTTCTTCAAGGCGAGGAATGGGCTGGAGGGCTTCTTCGGGTATGGCCGGGGTTACTCGTCGCGCACCGGTGAGGCGGCCTGTTTCGCGCCGGCCATCGTGGAGGGCAGCCCCTGCACCAACCTTGATCGTGTGACCAAGGATTCAGGTGAAACCTACCGCCTGAACGCCCAGTACAAGATCGACGACGACCGGATGGTCTACCTGACCTACTCCACCGGCTATCGTCCGGGCGGCGTCAACCGTCGCGGGGGCGACGCCTACGATCCTGACTACCTGAAGAACCTCGAGTTCGGGTGGAAGACCACCTGGTTCTCCAACCGCCTCCGCTGGAACGGCGCCGCCTTCCAGGGCAAGTGGAACGACTACCAGTTCTCGTTCCTCGGCCAGAACGGCCTGACCATCATCGCCAACGGCGGCAAGGCCAAGATCCGGGGTGTCGAGACAGATATCGACTGGCTGGCGGCGCCCGGCCTGACGGTCTCGGGGGCGGCATCCTACATCGACGCCGAACTGGACGCGGACTACCGGAACACGCCGGGCGGGCCGATCCTGGCGCCCAAGGGCCAGTCGCTGCCGGTGACGCCGAAGTTCAAGTACAACGTCAACGCCCGCTATGAGTGGGAACTGGGCGACTATGACGCCCACGTCCAGGGCTCGCTGGTGCACTCCGGGTCGGCCTACCCGGACCTGCGCAGCGCAGACCGGGCGATCGTGGGCAAGGTCCCGTCCTACACCGTCGTCGACTTCACGGCGGGCATCACCAACGGGTCGTGGCGGATCGAAGCGTTCGCCAAGAACCTGTTCGACGAGAAGTATCAGGTCGACCGCAACGTGGCCTGCACGGTCTGTACGCGGGTGTTCGTCGACCCCGGCCGGCCGCGGATTGTCGGCCTGCGGTTCGGCCAGAGCTTCTAGGCCAACTTCACCCGGCCTCGTCCCACCAGGGATAGAGGCCGGGCATGTCCTTCGAGACCCGCCCCGGGAAACGGGGCGGGCGCTTTTCGAGGAAGGCGCCGACGCCCTCCTTCACGTCCGGCCCCGCGCCCAGCTCCATGCTGAGCCGCCCGTCGATGGCCAGCAGGCCGAACGGGTCCGGCGCGCCGGCGAACCGCCACAGCATCTGCCTGGCCAGGGCCACCGACACCGGGGCCGTATTCTCCGCGATCTCGAGCGCGATCTCGCGCGCCCGCGCCAGGAGCCTCTCGGGCTCCACCACCTCGGAGACGAGGTCGGCGTCGCGCGCCTCCTCCGGCGACACCATCGTCCCCGTCATGCACCAGCGCAGCGCCCGCGGCAGGCCCACCAGCTTGGGCAGGAACCAGGCGCTGCCGGCCTCGGGCACCAGCCCCCGCCGGGCGAAGATGAAGCCGATCTTGGCGGTGGTCGCCGCAAGCCGGATGTCCATGGGCAGGGTCAGGGTGGCGCCGACGCCGACCGCCGCGCCGTTGATCGCGGCGATCGAGGGTTTGCGGCAGTTGAAGATCGCCTCGACAAATCCGCCGCCCGCCTTGCGCGGCTGGCCGGGCGCGGCGAAGGCCACCGAGCCCTCGGCCTTCGTGTCGAAGGCGTCGGCGCCGCCGGAGATGTCGGCGCCGGCGCAGAACCCGCGGCCCGCGCCCGTGACGATGACCACCCGCACCGCGTCATCCTGATCGGCGCGTTCGAACGCGTCGGTCAGCTCGGCGCCCATCACGCCCGTGTAGGCGTTCAGCTTGTCGGGACGGTTCAGGGTGATCGTCAGCACCGGGCCCTCGACCTCGTACAGGATCGTCTCGTAGGCCATGCGTGTCCTCCCATCTGGTTTTGGACCATGTCGGCGCCTTGACGAGGCGGCAGGCAACAGCGGGCCGATGCGCTATAGGCCCGGCCGTGAGCCGCCGCCCCGCCAGCCGTTCGTCGCACGGCCCCCCCGACCTCGCCTGCGTGGCGTTGCGCCCGATCGCGTGGGCCGATCCGGTGGAGGTGGCGTCCGCGTTCGCGGATGAGCCGTATGCCTGCGTGCTGCTCTCGGACGCCGACGGCTGGTCGTACGTCCTGCGCGCCCCCGATGTCGTCGTGAACGACCCGAAGGATCTGAGCGAGCCGGCGGCGATGGCCGGGACGGGCGAGGTCGCGCCGGACGGGCCGCCGTTCCAGGGCGGCGTGGTCGGCCTGGCCAGCTATGAGCTTTCCGCGCGGCTGGAGCCGACGGCGCCGCAGGCGCGGGGCGAGTGGCCCGACCTCGTGCTGCTACGTTATCCGGCGCTGCTCGCCTTTCACGCAGGCCAGCGCCGCGGGCTGGCGATCGGTCGCGGGCGCGACCCCCGCGCCGCCGCCGCCGCCGCCGATGTCGCGCTCACGTGGCTGGACGAGGGCCGTCCGTCGCCGTGGGACGGGGTGCTCGCCGACGGTGTCGCGCTGGCGACGTCCGACGCGGACCACGCCGCCGCCGTCGCCGAGACGGTGGGACGGATCGCGGCTGGCGAGATCTTCCAGGCCAATCTGGCGCGGCCCTGGCGTGGAACCCTGGTCGCGGGGGCGCGTCCGTTCGACCTCTTCATGCGGCTCGCGGGGCAGAGCGTGGCGGGCTATGCGGCCTTCCTGAACCTGCCCGGCCGCACGCTGGTGTCCAACTCGCCCGAGCGGTTCCTGTCGGTCCGCCGGGAGGCCGACGGTCTTTGGGCGGAGTCCCAGCCCATCAAGGGCACCCGGCCGCGTGGCGCCGATCCCGCGGCGGACGCCCGCCTCGCCGAGGAACTCCGGGCCAGCGAGAAGGACCGCGCCGAGAACCTGATGATCGTCGACCTGATGCGCAATGACCTGGCCCGGGTCTGCGCGCCGGGCACGGTGCGGGTCCCGGAACTGTGGGCGCTGAGGAGCTACGCCAACGTCCACCATCTGGTGAGCTGCGTGCGCGGGCGGCTGGGGCCCGGCCGCACAGCGTGGGACGCTTTCCTGGCCGCCTTCCCGCCAGGGTCGGTGACGGGCGCCCCGAAGCTGCAGGCGATGCGCGTGATCGCGCGGCACGAGCCGCCCCGGGGGCCTTACTGTGGCAGCCTGTTCTGGGCCGGGCTCGACGGCGCGCTGGAGGCGAGCGTGCTGATCCGCACCGTCGCTCTGACCGAAAATGCGGCGGGCTGGGCGTTCGAAGCCCGCGCGGGGGGCGGCATCGTAGCCGACAGCGATCCGAGGGCCGAGGTCGCCGAGACCACGACAAAGATCGGCGCTATCCTGAGGGCCCTGACGAAGGAGCCATTGGCAGAAGGCGCTGGCGGATGACGGGCATCCGGATCGACGACCGCGGCTTCACGCTCGGCCATGGGCTGTTCGAGACGGTGCTCTGGACGCCTGCCGGACCGGCGCACTGGGAGGCCCACCGCGAACGGTTGGAGCGTGGTTGCGGTGTCCTGGGACTGCCCAGGCCGGACCCCGGTGAACTCCTGGCGACTGCGGAGGCAGCCGTCGGCGAGGCGGGCAGGCCTCCACGGGCAGCCGTTCGCATCAACTGGAGCGCCGGGCCGGGCGCGCGGGGGCTCGATCCTCCTGAGGTCTATGCGCCGGTGCTCACCGCCAGCGCGGCGCCCCTTGGCGATCCGCCGGGACCGGCGAGGCTGGCCACCGCCAAGGTCCGGCGCAACGACCGCTCGCCCACGTCCCGGGTCAAGAGCCTTTCCTACCTCGACAATGTGCTGGCGCGCGCCGAGGCGCGAGCGGCGGGCGCCGACGAGGCGCTGATGCTCAACACGGTGGGCGAGGTGGCCTGCGCGGCCGCCGCCAACGTGTTCTGGATCCGGCACGACGAGGTGTTCACGCCCGACCTCGAGTGCGGCGTCCTGGACGGGATCATGCGGCGCGAGGTGATCGCCGCCTGCCACCGGCTGGGCGTGCCGGTGCAGAGGGTGTTCGCCAATCCGGGCCGGATCGCGGGCGCGCCCATGTTCATCACCAACAGCCTGTCGGGCGTGCGCCCGGTCGCCTCGCTCGATGGCGTCACGCTGCCCGGGTCGATGCTGGTCAAGACGATCGCGAAGGCGCTCATTCCAGGGACATGAGGACGTCGCGGAGGACCTCGGCGATCCGCTCGATCTGCGCGGCGTCGATGATGAGCGGCGGCGAGAGGCAGATGATGTCGCCGGCGACGCGGACGGTGAGGCCCGCCTCGAACGCCTTCACAAGCGCCTGGTAGCCACGGGCGCCCGGCGCGCCCGCGCGCGGGGAAAGCTCGATGGCGCCCATCAGGCCGATGTTGCGGATGTCGACGACGTTCGGCCCGCCCTTGAGGCCGTGCATCGCCTCCTCCCACAGCGGCGCCATGGCCGCGGCATTGGCGAACAGCCCCTCGCGTTCGTAGATGTCCAGCGTCGCCAGGCCTGCCGCGCAGGCGACGGGGTGGCCGGAGTAGGTATAGCCGTGGAAGAACTCCACCGCCCCGTCGGCCCCGCCGCCGACCACGGTGTCGTGCACCTTCCGGCTGGCGAACACCGCGCCCATCGGCACGGTGGCGTTGGTGATCCCCTTTGCAGTGGTCATCAGGTCGGGCGTCACGCCGAGGGCCTGGGCGGCGAACGGCGCGCCCAGGCGGCCGAAGCCGGTGATCACCTCGTCGAAGATCAGCAGGATGCCGTGCCGGTCGCAGATCGCCCGCAGCCGCTCGAGGTAGCCCTGGGGCGGCGGCAGCACGCCGCCCGCGCCGGCCACGGGCTCGACCATGACCGCTGCGATGGTCTCGGCGCCGTGCAGGGCGACCAACTGCTCCAGGTCGTCGGCCCGCTCGGCGCCGTGCGGCGGCAGGCCCCGGGCGAACGCGTTCCGCGGGTCCTGCGTGTGGCGGATGTGGTCCGAGGTCAGCAGCGGATAGACCCGCCGGTTGTTCACCAGCCCGCCTACCGAAATGCCGCCGAAGCCTACGCCGTGATAGCCCCGCTCGCGGCCCACGAGGCGCACCCGCTGACCCTCGCCACGCGCGCGGTGGTAGGCGATCGCCATCTTCAGGGCCGTGTCCGCCGCCTCCGAGCCCGAGTTCACATAGAAGATGCGGTCGAGGCCTGGCGGGGCGATCCTGGCGAGGCGCGCGGCGAAGTCGAAGGCGATGGGGTGGCCCATCTGGAACGACGGGGCGTAGTCCAGGCTCATCAGCTGGTGCTGCACCGCCGCCGCGATCTCGGCGCGGGCGTGACCGGCGTTGACGCACCAGAGCCCGGCCGTGCCGTCCAGGATCTCGCGGCCGTCGTCGCTGCGGTAGTACATGCCGCTGGCCGAGACGAGCATCCGAGGCGCGGCCTTGAACTGGCGGTTCGCGGTGAACGGCATCCAGTAGGCCGACATGTCGGTCCGGTTGGTCAGGTCCTGCGCGGCGTCGTCCATGGCGGTTCCCCAGAGCGGCTGGCGGCTACGAAACCAGCTTCCGCGCGGGGCCGCCACCCATTCAGGCGGGCCGGAACCCCGGGCCCAGCGTCCGCGACGGTCGCGTCAAGGCTCCGGCGACGCCCGCGCAGGCGGCGACCAGGCCGCAGCCGACCGTCGTGAGGGCTGGGCCGAGCACCTTCAAGATCAACGGGCCGAGCGCGCTGGCGGCCATCATCGCACTGATCACAAGCACCAGCCGCAGCCGCAGCACGGCCGCATGGTCGTCCGCGGGCAGGCGGGCGGCGAAGAAGGTCATCATCTGCAGGCCCGCGACGGCGTTGCCGAGGCCCATGAGGGCGGCGGCCGCGACCATCGCCGGCAAGCGTCCGGGCGGCGGCAGCGCCGCGGCGACGCCCACGAGAGTCAGGCTCAGGCCGATCATCACATAGCCCTCGAATTGGCGTCGCAGGGGCCGGCTCGGCTCGCCGAGGACCAGCACCGGGCCGGCCAGCAGCTCGGTCGCGGCCGCGGCGCCGAACACGATCGCGACGGCGCCCAGCCCGCCCGCGCCATCGGCCTGCGAGAACAGCAGCGGCACGGCGACGGTGAAGCCGAGCGCATAGGCGCCGCCCCGGACCGCGGTCGCCAGCAGGGCCGCCCAGACGCCGGGGCAGGCGTTGGCCGCCTGCGCGCCGCGGGCCAGTCGCCGAAGCAGGCCGGCCGATGCGCCGGCGGCCGCGGCGGGTTCCCGTTCCAGCCGTCGTCCCAGGGTGAGGATCGCCGCGGCCGAGACCAGGAAGCTGAGGGCGTTGGCGGTCAACAGATGGATCGCAGGGATCGCCGCGAGGGCCGCGGCCGCCAGGAAGGGACCGGCCGCCTGGGCGATGCGGATCACGCTGTCGAAGAGGCCGTTCACGGCGCGAAGGCGCTCGGGTCCGACGAGGGCGGGCAGGCTGGACAGGAAGACCGGCCGGGCCATGCCGCCCATGGCCGACAGCAGGACTCCCGCGACCACCAGTGTCGGGAAATCGAGCCCGCCCTGCAGCGCGCCGGCGACCACGGCCAGGCAGGCCACGGCCGAAGCCAGGTCGGTGGCGATGAGGAACGGACCGCGCGGGAACCGCTCGGCCACCGGCCCGCCCAGCAGGCTCACGGCGAGGATCGCCGCCGACTGGGCCGTCACCAGCAGGGCGGCGTTGGCCCCCGCGGCCTCGGTGGCCAGCCAGATGGCGCCGACGCGATAGAACTCCCCGCCCAGCGCCGAGAGCGCCAGGCCGGCCCACAGCACCCGGACGTGCCGGTCGCGCAGGAGGTCGGCGTAAGGATGGACCATCCGCGCAATTGTCGCCCGCGAGTCGCGAAATCCGCCAACTCACGTTCGGCGAGAAGCCTCAGGAATAGCGGGCCTCAGCGACCGGCGTAGCGGCGTCCGCCCGCACGCGCTCAAGCGCCCACGCCAGGTCGGTCAGGTATTGGTCGGCGACGGTGGCGTGGAAGGGCGAGAGCATCAGGTGCAGGGCGTGCGGCTCGGTGGTGATGCTGGTGAACCAGCCCCGCTCGCGCATCTTCGCCCAGACGTGCAGGCAGTCCACCTCGGGGTGGGCGAAGGCGACGATGCCGAGCTGCGGCCGGCCGAGCACGGCGAAGCCCAGGCGACGAACGCCCGACTCGATCGCCTCGCGCGCGGTGGTCACCTCGCCGTGCTTGCGCCTGTAGCCGTCGACTCCCAGGAAGTTCATCACCGCCCAGGCCGCCGAGATCGCGCCGCCGGGCCGGGTGCCGGCCAGGGTGGGCGTCACCATCCGTCCGCCCGGCCAGTCGCGGAAGTCGAAGGTCATGAACTTCATCAGCTCCGCCGAGCGGAACAGCACCGTCGAGGCGCCCTTGGCGCAGTAGCCGTACTTGTGCAGGTCGGCGGACATCGAGCGCACGCCCGGCAGCTCGAAGTCGAACGGCGGGACGTCGCCGCCGTTCATCCGCACGAAGGGCGCGATGTAGCCGCCGACGCAGGCGTCCACGTGCAGCCACAGGTCCCGCGCCACGGCCAACTCCGACAGCGCCCCGATCGGGTCGATCAGGCCGTATGGGAAGTTGGGCGCCGAACCCACGATCATCACCGTCGCCGCGTCGGTGGCGGCCGCCATGGCCGCGGGATCGGCCAGGTAGTCCACGAGCGGCGTGCGCCGCACCTCGATCTCCATCACCGCGCAGGCCTTGTCGAAGGCCGGATGGGCCGACCGGGGCAGCACGATGTTGAGCGGCCCGGTCACGCCGCGCACCTTGCGGGCGTAGTCGCGCGCGGCCTTCACCGCCATGGTGATCGAGTCCGTGCCGCCGGAGGTGATGACGCCGGCGGCCTCTTCGGGCCCATGCAACAGCGAGAGGCCGAAGCCGACGACCTCCTCTTCCATGCGCTTCAGGCTGGGGAAGGCGGCGGGGCCCAGCCCGTTCTCGGACATGAAGAGCGCGTAGGCCTCCTTCTGGACCTGTTCCACCTCTGGACCGGCGTTGAAGACGTAGACGGCGGTCTTGCCGTCGCGCCAGCGCACGTCGCCGGTGGCATAGTCGGCCATCCGGGCCTTGAGGTCGGCCCAGGGCGTGCCGGTCGTGGGAAGCGGTTGTCTCATGGGGGGCATCCTGAACCTGCCGGAGGAGGCTCGCCAAGTCCGTTCCGGCTTGCCAACCGCCACGCCGTGGCCGGATGGTTGATCCGACCAGGGCGCGACAGACGCCCGGCGGGAGGGACCACCATGCGCTTCGGCATCTTTTACGAGCATCAGCTTCCGCGCCCCTGGAACGAGGGCGACGAGGCGCGGCTGTTCCACGAGGCGCTGGAGCAGGTCCAGCTCGCGGACCGGCTGGGCTATGACTATGCCTGGGAGGTCGAGCACCACTTCCTGGAGGAGTATTCGCACTCCTCGGCGCCCGAGGTGTTCCTGGCGGCCTGCGCGGCCCTGACCAAGACCATCCGGCTGGGCCATGGCATTCGGCAGGTGATCCCGAACTACAACCATCCGGCCCGCACGGCGGAAGGGCTCGCGACCCTCGACATCATCTCGAACGGCCGGCTCGATTTCGGCATCGGTGAGGGCGCGACGCGGCTGGAGCTGGGCGGCTTCGGCATCCCGGCCAAGGACAAGCGCGCGCTGGCGCTGGAGGCGGCCGAGCAGATCGCCAACATGCTGGTGATGAACCCCTATCCAGGGTTTGAAGGGCAGGGATTCTCGTTCCCCTGCCGCAACATCGTGCCGAAGCCGATGCAAAAGCCGCATCCGCCGATGTGGATGGCCTGCACCAACCGCGACACCATCAAGGTCGCCGCCTCGATCGGCGTGGGCGCCCTGGCCTTCTCGTTCCTCGATCCTGAAGAGGCCAAGACCTGGGCCGAGATCTACTACGGGATCATCAAGTCGGACGCGTGCGTGCCCATCGGCCACAGCGTGAACGCCAACCTGGCCATGGTCTCCAACTTCTCGGTTCATCCGGACCGGGCGGAGGCGATCCGGCGGGGGCAGGAGGGGTTCGAGTTCTTCTCCTACGCGGTAAATGCGCTCGTGGCCCACGACGTGCTGCCTGGCCGCTCGACGCTGTTCGCCGACTTCCAGAAAAGCCGCGCGGCCAGCGACGACGAGATAATCGCTGCCCGGAAGGCCGCCGAGGTCAACGCCAACGGAATCGGGACGCCGGACGACATCCGCGAGCATATCCAGGGCTTCCAGGCGGCCGGCGTCGACCAAGTCATTTTCATGCAGCAGGCCGGACGCAACCGGCACGAGCACATCTGCGAGTCGCTGGAGCTGTTCGCTGCCGAGGTCATGCCGGCGTTCAAGGCCGAGGCGGTGGAGCGGGAGACGAGGAAGCAGGCCGAGCTCGCGCCGTACATCGAGGCTGCGATGAAGCGGAAGCGCTGGATGAAGCCGCTCGAAGACCACGAGATCCCCGTGGTGCCCGCGTCCCGCGCAAAGGCCCAGATCAACGAGGCGGCGCGGTAGGCGGCGCGACGTCGAAGACCGGCGTTCGCCCGGCATTGACTCCGCCCCGAGCCGGCAGGACAGTCGCTGCCCGTCGGGGGACAGCGGGAGGCTGTCATGGCGCTCTTCGGTCGATGGATTGTGCCCGCGTTGCTGTCCCTGGCTTTCACCGCTCCCGCCGGCGCGGTCACGGTCGGCCAGGTCGACGACTTCGAGGACGGGACCACCCAAGGCTGGGCGGTCGCGTTCGGTCCGGGCGGTGGCGGGCACCCGGCGCCGCCCCAGAACATCGCCACAGGCGGGCCGGCGGGCCTGGACGACAACTTCTTGTTGCTCACGGCCCTGGGCGGCGGCGGGCCGGGTTCGCGGCTAACCGCGGGCAATCTCGCTCAGTGGAGTGGCGACTACCTTGCCGCGGGGGTCGACCGGATCGAGATGTGGGTGAACAATTTCGGCCAGAACGACCTCTTCCTGCGGCTTCTGTTCGAGGACCCGACGGGCGGGCCGCCGGCGAACGTGGCCTACTCGGCCGATCCAATCGTAATCGTGGCCGGCGGGGGATGGCAGAAGATCTCGTACTCCTTGGCCGAGGCTGATCTCGAGGCGGCCCTCGGCGACGTGAACGGCGCCCTGTCGGGCGCCACGGTGTTGCGGCTCTACCACGGTGTCGCGGACGGGTTCCCCGGCGAGGCGGTGTCGGCTCAGCTGGGGGTCGACAACATTCGCGCCATCGCGGCTGTGCCCGAGCCCGCAACCTGGGCCTTGATGATCGGCGGCTTCGGCCTGACCGGCGCGGCGCTCCGTCGGCGCGCTGCGAGGACCGCCTGAGCCACTAGCGCGCTGTCCAGTTCGGCTGGCCGATGGCGTCGGTCCGGCACGGGCGACCGTGCAGGCAGACCTCCCGGAACTGGTAGAGCCAGGCGGCCGTCGGCGGGTTCAGCCAGCTCCCGCGCGCAAACATCCGGAGGATCGGCGGGCCGCCGTCGGGATGGCGGCTGCGGCGCGGCGCGTGCGGATGGTCCAGGTCGGCCAGGGGCACTAGCCAGGCGGCGTGAACCTCCTCGGGGTTCGGGGCCAGCGTCACGGGGTCTGGCGTCCAGAATACCACCGGCGTCACCACGTGTCCGCCGAGGGTCAGGAAGTCGTCCAGCAGGCCGAGGGCAGCCTCGCGCGCCAGCTCGACGCCGAGCTCCTCGAAGGTCTCGCGCCGGGCCGCATCGACCGGGTCCTCGCCCGGGTCGATGTTGCCGCCGGGCAGGGCATAGTTGCCTGCGCCCCGGCGCATGTGCATGGCGCGGCGGGTGAGGATCCAGGCTGGCCCCTCCTCGGTGGGCGACAGCACGATGGCGACGGCGGCGCGTCGGCGGCCGGTCGGATCCAGCGCGACGCGTTCGAAGTCGGCCAAGTGGGTCTCGATGCGGGCGCGGAGGTGTTGCACCCCCACACCATAGCCGTGCTTGGCGAAGTTCGGCCACGGGCGCATGATCCGGTCACGAGACCGAGCCCACGCAGGCGACGTCCATATGGGAGGACCAAGATGGCCGACGGCAACACGCTCAAGGATGAAGCCCGCGCTCGCGCCTACTCCACGCCGCTGGAGGACTTCCATCCCGGCGATCCGGAGCTCTTTCGCAACGACGCGCACTGGCCGTGGTTCGAGCGCCTGCGGAAGGAAGCCCCGGTCCACTGGTGCCGCGACAGCGAGTTCGGCCCCTACTGGTCGGTCACCCGCTACAACGACATCATGGCCGTGGACACGAACCACCAGGTGTTCTCGTCCGACGCGGCCCTAGGCGGCATCACCATCCGCGACGCGCGGCCCGATCTGCGCCGGCCCAGTTTCATCGCCATGGACCCGCCGCGCCACGACGTGCAGCGCAAGACCGTCAGCCCCATCGTCGCGCCGGCGAACCTGGCGATCATGGAGCCGATCATCCGCGAGCGGGCCGGCCGCATCCTCGACGAACTGCCGATTGGCGAGACGTTCAACTGGGTGGACAGGGTCTCGATCGAACTCACCACCCAGATGCTGGCGACCCTGTTCGACTTCCCATTCGAGGACCGGCGCAAGCTGACCCGCTGGTCGGACGTGGCGACCACCATTCCGATGCCGGGCGCCCTGGTGGAGACCGAGGAGGCCCGCCAGGCCGAATTGATGGAGTGCCTGGCCTACTTCACCCGCCTGTGGAACGAGCGGGTGAACGCCCCGCCCAAGGGCGATCTCGTTTCGATGCTGGCCCACGGCGAGGCCACGCGGGACATGACCCCCGACGAGTACCTCGGCAACATCATCCTGCTGATCGTCGGCGGCAACGACACCACCCGCAACTCGATCAGCGGCGGCCTCCTGGCGCTGAACCAGAACCCGGCGGAGTACGACAAGCTGCGCGCCAATCCCGATCTGATCCCGAACATGGTGCCCGAGATCATCCGCTGGCAGACGCCGCTGGCGCACATGCGGCGTACGGCCCTGGAGGACGTCGAGTTGGCCGGCCAGCAGATCAAGAAGGGCGACAAGGTCGTCATGTGGTACGTCTCGGGCAATCGCGACGAGACGGTGATCGACAATCCCGACGCCTTCCTGATCGACCGCGAACGTCCGCGCCAGCACCTGTCGTTCGGCTTCGGCATCCACCGGTGCGTCGGCAACCGTCTCGCAGAGCTTCAGCTCAAGATCGTCTGGGAAGAGATCCTGAAACGGTTCCGCCACATCGAGGTGGTCGGCGAGCCGAAGCGGGTGCGGTCCAGCTTCGTGAAGGGCTACGAGGAACTGCCGGTCCGCATCCTGAACTAGCAGGGAGGGGCGCCTTTCGACATTCTGCGGCCCGCAGATTCGAGAGGTTCCCATGAAGACCCGCGCCGCCGTCGCCTTCGAGGCGAAGAAGCCCCTGGAGATCGTCGAGGTCGACCTGGAGGGCCCGCGCGCCGGCGAGGTGCTGGTGGAGATCAGGGCCACCGGCGTCTGCCACACCGACGCCTACACCCTGGATGGTCTGGACTCCGAGGGCATCTTCCCCTCGATCCTTGGCCACGAGGGCGCGGGCGTCGTGGTCGAGGTGGGGCCGGGCGTGACCTCGGTGGCGGTCGGCGACCACGTGATCCCGCTCTACACGCCCGAATGCCGGCAGTGCAAAAGCTGCCTTTCCCGCAAGACCAACCTCTGCACGGCCATCCGCGGCACCCAGGGCAAGGGCCTGATGCCCGACGGGACCAGCCGGTTCAGCTACAAGGGCCAGCAGATCTTCCACTACATGGGCTGCTCGACCTTCTCGAACTACACGGTCCTGCCCGAGATCGCGGTGGCGAAGATCCGCAAGGACGCCCCGTTCGACACCGCCTGCTACATCGGCTGCGGCGTCACCACCGGCGTCGGGGCGGTGGTCAACACGGCCCAGGTCGAGCCGGGCGCCAACTGCGTGGTCTTCGGCCTCGGCGGCATCGGCCTGAACGTGATCCAGGGCCTGAAGCTGGTCGGCGCCGGGATGATCATCGGCGTCGACATCAACCCCGACCGCGAGGAATGGGGCCGCAGGTTCGGCATGACCCACTTCGTCAATCCGAAGACGATCGACGGCGACATCGTCGCCCACCTGGTGGCTCTGACGGACGGCGGCGCCGACTACACCTTCGACGCGACGGGCAACACCACGGTCATGCGCCAGGCGCTGGAGGCCTGCCACCGCGGCTGGGGCGAGAGCATCATCATCGGCGTGGCCGAGGCCGGGAAGGAGATCGCCACGCGGCCCTTCCAGCTGGTCACCGGCCGGGTATGGAAGGGCACGGCGTTCGGCGGCGCCCGCGGGCGCACCGACACCCCCAAGATCGTCGACTGGTACATGGACGGGAAGATCGAGATCGACCCGATGATCACCCACCGGCTGCCGCTGGAGCGCATCAACGAGGCGTTCGACCTGATGCACGCCGGCGAGAGCATCCGCACCGTGGTGGTCTTCTAGGCCGGAGCGCCGAGTGGCCGGCGCCCGCGGCTGATCCGGCAGCGACAAGCCGTGCGGCTTTTCCTATCCTGCCCGCAAATGTGCGCGTGGAACGCGCAATGAGTCTGGGGGAGATCTTGGCGCCGTCTGGGCCGTCCTTGAGGCCGGAAGAAGGGACCGCCCTGGTTCGCGCCTTCTTCGAGAAGCGCGAGAACCTGCTGCTGTTCCTGGCGGCGCGGACGCGCGACATGGCGACCGCCGAGGATCTCGTCCAGGACCTCTACCTGAAGATATCGTCCCTCGGTCCCGACACCGATATCCGCGCGCCATCGGCGCTGCTCTACCGGATGGCCGCGAACCTGCTGGTGGACCACGTCCGCAGCGCCCAGCGCGGCGCGCGGCGCGACGCGGCCTGGCGGCGCGAGGCCCTGGGCGGAGACGATGAACGGGAGCCGTCCGGCGGCGCCGCCGCCGACGAGGTGGTGATCGCCAAGGAGCGGGTGCGCCGCCTGGCCGCGGCGGTGGAGGAGTTGCCGCCGCAGATGCAGCGGGCGTTCCGGCTCCACAAGCTGGAAGGTCGCAGTCAGGCCGAGACGGCCCAGGCGATGGGCGTGTCGGTCAAGATGATCGAGCAGCACATCCAGGCCGCTATCCGCAATCTCGCTCAGCGGTTGCGGACATGATTCGCCAGGAATTTTCCGGCGGACCTAGGGGGCGTACGCCGTGGCGCCGTCTCCCAGGCAGTTCTGCGCGTCCTGCGCGGATCAGGCAGGCGGACCAATGACGGGCACTGAGACGCAGGAGGAGCGGACGATGGCGCAAGCCAGCGCCTGGCTCGCGCGTCTGCAGCGCGACGAGGTCACCGAGGCCGATGGCCTGGAGTTCGAGGCGTGGCTGGACGCCGGTCCGGCGAACCGCGCCGCCTATCGCGAGGCGCTGGCCGCGTGGCAGGCGTTCGACGGCTGCGCCGACGAGGTGCTGGCCGAGCTGGCGACGCAGGATCGCGCGAAGGCGATGCGGTCAGTCCGCTCGCGGCGCTGGATGGTCGGCGCAGGCGGGTTCGCGGCCGCCGCGGCCCTGGCGGTGGCGGTGCTGCCGCCCATGCTGTCGTCGTCCGCGGCCCAGACCTACGCCACCGGCAAGGGCGAGCACGAGCGCATCACCTTGGCCGATGGTTCGGTGGTCGACCTCAACGCCGAAACGCGCCTCACGGTCTCGTTCCATCGTCACGAGCGCCACGTGGTGCTCGAGGACGGCGAGGCCATCTTCGACGTGACCCACGACGCCAAGCGCCCCTTCACGGTGGCCGCCGCGCAGCGGGTCGTACGGGTTCTGGGCACCCAGTTCGATGTGCGCAGCCGCCAGGGACAGCTGACGGTCACGCTCGCCCGCGGCAAGGTGCAGGTCGAGCCGGCCAAGGCGGCGGCGACAGATCGCGCCTTCGTGCTCCGACCGGGGCAACGGCTCGAGATCGCCAGCTCCGGCCAGGCGCAATTGCAGACTGTGGACCCGCAGGAGGCGTTCAGCTGGCGCGCCGGCCGTCTGGTGTATCGCGGGGAGCCGTTGGCGAACGTGGTCGCGGATCTCAATCGGCAATATGTCGAGCAGATCGAGATCGCCGACCCTGAACTCGGGCGCATGCCGATCACTGGCGTGATCGTTCTCGATGACCAGGCCGCGGTGTTGCAGCGTCTCAGCTTGATGCTGCCGGTAAGATCAGTACCTTCCGAGCGGGGGCTGCTTCTTCTTCGGAAGTGAAGCCGAAGGAATACGCGGAGCTTACCATCCTCGGGCGTCGGGACCTTGTGGCCGCCATCACGGGACTCGTGGTGGTGCTGGGCAGCGGTGACCCCGCCGCGGCCGCGCCTTCGCGCATCCGATTCGACATTCCCGCCCAGGCCTATTCCGAGGCGCTTCTCGACGTCGCCCAGCAGGCCAATGTCACCCTGATCGGCGCGGGGGTGTGCGCTGGCGCGTCACGCGGCCTTTCTGGAACCATGACCCTGGAGGCTGCGCTGGAGCGCATCCTCGCCGGGGCGCCCTGCAGCTGGAAGCTGATCGCGCCAGGGGCGGTCGAGATCACCTTGCTGCCGCAGGCCGACCCTGTGCGCCCGGCGCCGCCGGTCACTGTCTCCGAACTGCTGGTGACGGCGACCCGACGGGTGCGAGACCCGCGCCAGCTCGCGGTGGCCGTCAGCGCGGTGCCCGGCGACCAGCTTCGCGCCACCGGCGGCGCCGACGCCGGCGAGGCGGCGGCGCAGCTCGCCGGGGTGCTGGCCACCAACCTCGGCCCCGGTCGCAACAAGCTGTTGCTGCGCGGCCTGTCCGACGGCGCCTACACCGGCCGGGCGCGGTCGACCGTGGCCACCTACCTCGACGAGATTCCGTTGAACTACAATGCGCCCGATCCGGATCTCCGGGTCGTGGACGCCGAGCGGGTGGAAGTGGCCCGCGGGCCTCAGGGTGCGCTCTACGGCGCCGGCGCCATGAGCGGCGTCTACCGGATCGTGACGCGCAAGCCGGACCTGAGCGACCTGGCGGCCGAGGCGCGGGCGACCGGCGCCACCACCAAGGGCGGCGGGCCCAGCGGGGCCATCGAAGGCTGGCTGAACGTGCCGATCTGGCGCGACGTCGCCGGCCTGCGGATCTCGGGCTACCAGGAAGTTCAGGGCGGCTATCTGGACGACATCGTCCAGAACCGGGGCAACGTCGACCGGACCGAGCGGCAGGGCGCGCGCCTGACGCTGCTGCTGCAGCCGACCGACGACTGGATGGTCAGCCTGACCGCCGCCGGCCAGAGCCTGCGTTCGGAGGACACCCACTACACGAACCCCGGTCTGGGGCGTAAGCGCGCGGTGCTGATCCCCGAGCCGCACACCAACGACATCGAACTGGTGACGGCGACTGTGCGCTACTCGTGGGGCGGGGCCGAGCTGACGTCGTCCTCAGGCTATGTACGGCACGCCTACGCCAGCCTCTACGACGCCACGGCGACCCAGCAGAACTACACGAACTTCGCCCGGACCTCGGCCTATTCCGAGCGGACCGAGACCAAGATGTACGTGCAGGACCTGATCCTGACGTCCCGCGGGGCGGGGCGCCTGGAGTGGCTGGCGGGCGTCTACGGCGCCGACATGACGGTCGATGCGCCCACGGAGTTCCTGGCCCAGTTCCCCTTTGCGCCGAACGCCCTGGTCTATGGGGACGACCGCCGCGACAAGATCCGGGAGATCGCCGCCTACGGCGAGGTGTCTTACGAGCTCGCGCCGAGCTGGATCCTGGCCTTCGGAGGCCGGGTCTTCAGCATCCGCTCCCAGACCCATTCTGACGTGGTCTCGGAAAAGTTCGCGCCGCGCAGCCTGGACCGGACGGCCCGCTTCACCAGCTTCGCGCCCAAGGTCTCGCTGCAGAAGTCGTTCGCCTCGGGAGACTTCGTCTATGCGGTGGTGTCCGAGGGCTACCGGGGCGGCGGCACGAACTCCGGCGGGGCGCTGCCGCTGGCGCCCCAGCGCGAAACCTATGGCCCCGACCGCCTCCGCAACCACGAGCTGGGGCTGAAGCTCCAGCGCCTGGACGGGCGCCTGGTGGTGAACGGGGCCGTCTTCTACGACGTCTGGAAGGACATCCAGACGGATCAGTTCCGCCCCTCGGGGATCGCTTACACGACCAATGTCGGCGACGCCCATGTCCTCGGGGCCGAGGCCGAGGTGGCGTGGCGCACGGACAACGGCTTCACGGCGCAAATCAATGGCCGCCTGGCGCGGACGCGCACCCTGCACGCCAACACCGACTTCACCAGCCGCCTCGCCGACAGTCTGCCCGGCGCCCCGAGGATCTCCGGGGGCGCACTGCTGAGCTACGAACGTCCCCTGGGCGACTGGACCGTGCGCTTCATCGGCCAGGCCACCTACATCGGCCCCTCGCGCGTGACCTTCGACACCTCGGCGCCCCGGTCTGACGGCTATGCCAGCGCCAAGCTGCTGGCCGAGCTGAGCGCGCGAGGCCGCGGGATCCAGGTGTTCGTCACCAATCCGCTGGACTCGGCCAACGACACCTTTGCGTTCGGCAATCCGTTCAACCCCCTCCAGGCGAGGCAGATCACGCCGCAGCGTCCGATCACCGTCGGCGTGACGATTTTCGCGGGCCTGTAGTTTTTTATCGGCGCCGACCTAGGGGGCGCGGTTCGGGGTGACGTCTCCACCGCGATCTTCGGCTTCTGACCAGGCCGAAGTTGGTGAGATGCGCCGGGGATCTGGCGCAACCGCCGGACATGGCGCACGACCCGAGCCCACTTTGCGCCATGGCTGGTCGAGCGCGGCCCTGACGAGGAGAGCGTCCAGGGTCGCGCCTCCCTGCGTGCTGCGACAGCCTGGCTATTTGGCCGTTGGCGCGATTGGTGTTAATCTGCCTTCGTTGAGTGCGGTCGGCTCGGGCCGCGCAGACGCAACGTGCGTCACTCAACCCCGCGTCGGCTCTCCAGTCGCTGGCACGAGACCTACCGCCCCGGTCCGAGGACGTCACACCTCGGCCGGGGCCTCTTGGTTTCTGGGGGGTTGTTTTGTCGGCCTCCGCTGTCCCTACCCCTTCCGGGCCTTGACCTTGGCCAGCAGCGCCGTGACCTCCGCCTTGCGGCCGCGGTCGGCCACTTCGCGTCCCGCGCGCGGGGCCGCCGCGAGCGCCCGCTTCGCCGCCTGTTCGGCCTCCACGTACTCGTGCTGCTGATAGAGGAAGTCAGCGTAGAAGTAGTTGGAATCCAGGCCTGCGGGATTGGCCGAGACCGCCTTCTTCAGGTAGGCGCGCGCCTTGGCCTTGTCGCCGAAGCCGACCGGGAAGCCGGGCACCTGATAATAGAGCGAACCCAGGCTGGTGTAGACCGAGCCGTCGCCCAGGGCGTTGGGGTTCAGCTTCTCGGCGCGCTCCAGCAGGGCCTTGGCGTCCTTGACCAGGCCGAGTGCTCCCATGCCGCCCTTGGCTCCCGCTTCGGTGCTGAGCGCGATGGCTTCCCACACCAGCGGTTC
Source organism: Pseudomonadota bacterium (assembly GCA_046725615.1). Classification (GTDB taxonomy): domain Bacteria; phylum Pseudomonadota; class Alphaproteobacteria; order Caulobacterales; family Caulobacteraceae; genus Phenylobacterium. The sequence goes on along the minus strand of JBKOYY010000170.1, from coordinate 6,156 downwards.
GGCGCGGTTCGGATACTGGCGCGCCAGGGCGTCGGCCTGGCTGGCGAGGCTGGCCGCCTGCTGGGCGCGGGCGGCGGCGGGGACCTCATAGGCCACGTGATCCCAGGTGCGCGCCAGGGCGTCCACCCGAGCGTCAAGCGCATCGGCGGCGGCGGCCGGGCTGGCCAGCGCAGCGGTGGCGAGGGCGGCGATCAGAAGGTTACGCATGGAGGTCCTCCATCGGGGGAAACAGCTTGGCGACCCGGCGGTCGCTGCTGGACAGCGCCCGGTCGACAAGGGTGGGGAGAATGGCGTTGAGCCGGACGAAGAGGGCCTCCGGAAAGCCGAGGTAGACCTCGCGCCGGCGCCCTGCGACCGCGTCGACGATGCGGTCGGCGACGGTGTCTGGATCGTCCAGGGCCATCTTCGTGAGCGCCGCGAACTCGAGCACCTTGGCGGAATTGAAGGCGGTGCGGACAGCGCGAGGGGCGACATAGGTCACCTGCACGCCGCTGCCGCTCAGCTCGCGCCGGAGCGCCTGGCTGAAGCCGCGCAGGCCGGCCTTGGAGCTCGAATAACTGGCGAAGTGGGCGAAGTTGATCGAACCGAAGATCGAGCCGATGTTGACGATCCGACCCGTTCGCCGGGCCCGCATCCTCGGCAGGACGGCCTGCGCCAGCCGGATGGGCGCGAGCAGGTTGACCGCGAACGTCCGCGAAAGCTGATCGGCCGGCTCGGCTTCCATCGGGCCGAAGTACTGCACGCCGGCGAGATTGATGAGCACGTCCCAGTCCTGGGCGGCCAGCGTCCGCGCGGTGGCGTCGAGGCTGGCTGCGTCGGACAGGTCGCCGGCGATATAGCCCGCCCCCGATTGAGCCGGTGGCTGGCGGTCCACGACGGTGACCTCCGCGCCCTCGTCCAGCAGGCGGCGAACGATGCGCCCGCCCAGTTCGCCCGACCCGCCGGTGACGGCGATCCGTTGTCCCTTAAACCGCATGGGCGAGCTCCCGCTGATGGGGGATGCTGCGGAACATGTCGGCGAACAGGCCAAACATCCGCTTCGCGACGTGGAGGATCGCCTCCTGGTCCTCGGGCCGCTCCACCTGGTTCATGAGGCCGGCGAAGAAGTGCATGTGATCCTGGTCCAGGGCGCCGTGCGAGGTGAGATAGGTGAAGCACTCCGGGCCGAGGCCAAGGGACGTGGCCACCGCGCCGGCCCCGTGCGTGGCGAGGGCGACCGAGGTGCTCTCCAACACGTAGACCATCCCGAACATGCCCATGGGATTCACACGGGCGATGTAGTCGTAGGCGTAGGCGACCATCATCTCGGTCGCGGGCCGAGGACACCCCGTGCGCACGCCCTCGGCGTCGCCGCCGGCGCGGGCGATGTCTCCCAGGATCCAGGCCTCGTGGCCCGTCTCTTCGGCGATGTACTCATCCAGCGCCTGGGCGAAGACCGCGTGGTCGGGGTCCATTCGGGCGCGGGCGTGCTTCAGCAGCGGCACGGTATGGCTGACGTGGTGATAGGCCTCGGCGAGGTAGGCGACATAGGTCTCGCGGGAGATCTTGCCGGCCAGGCCATCGACGAGTTGCGGCACGGAGTAGAGCGCCAGGCGCTCTGCGCCCGTCTCCGCCTCGAGGCGGTCGAAGAAAGACATGGGGGTCCTCAGCTCTGGAGTTCGATGAAGTCGCGATGCGCGGCGTGCAGGACGGCGCGCCGGGGGCGGCCGTTCCCCGTCAGTTCGCCGCGGTCGCGGTCGAAGGCGCCGGTGGGGCGGAAGCGCCCAACCCGGGCATAGGGTGGAAGGTTGGCGTTGGCCCGGTCGACGGCGGCCGCGATCGCCTCGGGCGGCAGGTCGGGCCGCGCGGGGGCGAGCACGGCGCACAGCTCGGGCGCGCCTTCGCCGAACACGACCGCCTGGCCGATCTCGGGCTGGGCGAGCAGTTCGCTCTCCACCCACTCCGGCGCGATGTTGCGGCCGTACGCGGTGATGAGGAGGTTCGACTTGCGCCCCGAGATCCGGACGAAGCCGTCGGCGTCGATGGATCCCAGGTCGCCAGTGTGCAGCCAGCCCTCGAAGGCAGGTCCGCCGACGTAGCCGAGGTAAGGCGACGGGCCGATCAGCAGCTCGCCGTCCTCGCCGACCTTCAGGTCGAGGTGGGGGAGGAGGCACCCCACTGAGCCCGGGCGATCTGCTGCGGGCGTGTTGAGCGCCACGACCGAGGCGCACTCGCTGAGCCCGTAGCCCTCGTGGACCGGCAGCCCGACCTCCCGCGCCGCGGCCAGGAGCTGAAGGGCGACCTTGGCGCCGCCCACCGCCACCAGCTTGAGCGTCGGCAGCCGCCGGCCGGTGGCGGCGAGGCGCGCGACCAGCACCCGCAGCAATTCGGGCGTGAGGATCAGGCTGGTGGCGTCATTGGCGGTTACCGCCTCGACGATGCGATCCACATCGGGCCGCAGCCCCTCGGCGAAGCCCAGGGTGCGCAGGCCAAGCGCATGATAACGCCCGCCGGCCAGCAGGGTGGGGTAGAGCCCCGCCACGTTTTCCAGCAGGACCCCCAGCGGCAGCAGGGGCAGGTGCACGCCCGCGTATTCGCGGCCGATCACCTCCACCAGTGACATGGCCACCGCCTCCATCTGGGCTTGCGACAGGCAGACGCCCTTGGGCTGGCCCGTGGAGCCCGACGTGTAGGTGACCTTGGCCGTGCCGGCGTGCAGTGGACGTTCGGGCAGCCCGAGCGGCTGAGCGACGACTGGGCTTCCGGCCACGGTCTCGGCCACGTCGGCAGGCGCCAGCACCGGCCGCACTGCCAGGCACGCGCCCGCGTCGATCGCCGCGTGCTGGCGCTGCTCGGGCGTGAAGAACGGCGGTAGCGGCAACGAGGGCCGTCCCAGCGACAGCAGGGCCAGATCCAGCACCACCCAGGCGGGGCCGTTGTCCAGCGCCACCGCGACCGGCGCGCCCGCTGGCGTTTCGGACAGGTTGGTCGCCAGCCAGCCGGCGGCGGCTTCGATCTCCCAGGCGAGCTGCGACCAGGTGAGGACGATCTGTTCGCCGGTGACGGCCAGCTCGTCCGGCCGGGTCGCCGCGTGCCGGGCGACGGCGTCGAGAACGCGGCTCATGGGGCCACCCCCCGCAGGCGACGGACCTGGCGCGCCATCGCTTTCGACCGCAGCCGTTCCTGCAGCAAGGGCAGGACCGCAGACGCGCCGATCTGGCCGGCGAAGACCTCGGGCCGTGCCTCGTAGTAGGAGCCCCAGTCGGAAGCCTCGTCCGCGAGCCGCGCCGGGTCGGCAATGCCCAGGCTGCGCAAGCCGTAGCCAGCGCGGTCCAGCAGGCGGCGCAGTTCGGGACGGGCGGTGGCGACGGCGAAGCGGCGGCCCCGCGCCGCGGCAAGCCAGCGGGCGACCGAGCCGAAGAGGTCGAGCGCCGAGGCGGCGCCGTCGGCGGCGAAGGCGCCGATCTCGACGATGGAGTCCCGCGCCACGGGACAGTCGAACACACTCGCGACGGCGGTCTCGATGGGCGCGTCCAGATAGCGCTCCAGGAAGAGCGGCTCGTCCTCGGCGAAGCGGACGCCGGCCGCAGCGGCCACGGTTCCATCATCCGCGGTGAGCAGGGCGATGTGCTCGTAGTGGCCCTTTAATCGCGCGCCGTAGACGGCGCGGAATCGCTGCTCGACAAAAGCCTCGACCTCGCCGCGCCGGGGGTGATCCCGGTCCATCAGCTGGATGCCCAGCCCAAGGTTCGGCCGCGGCGTGGGCGGGAATTGCGGCGGGTCGGATCTACGCAGTGGCACGCTCAATTCGGACCTCCAGGGTCAAGCCCCCGATGTCCTGACGACGCCATCGGAAAGGCGCCTCAACGGCCCGACACGAATTTTTCGGCGACGCCTCGTCAGCGTCGCCATTGCCATGGCGGCCCGGATGCCCGATCAGACGCAGAACCACTCCTGGAGAGCCCGCCCACGCCATGGCCGATCCGCAATTGCTGATCGACGCCTACCTGCGCAAACGTGCGGACCTCGTGCGGTTCTTCACCCTGCGGACCCGGTCCGCGGAGGCCGCGGAGGACATCGTCCAGGACCTCTACCTCAAGCTCCAGGGGATGGAGCCGCCGGCGGACCTCCACAGTCCCGAGGCCTATCTCTACCGCATCGGATCGAACCTGATGCTCGACCGGATGAAGCAGCAGCGTCGGCAGTCCGCGCGCGACGCCACCTGGGGGCGCGAGTCCGCGGGCGATGGCCCCGAGCCGATCGCGGAGGAAGCCCCGGCCGACGAGGCGATCGCCTCGCGCCAGCGCCTCGCGCGCCTGGTCGCGGGCCTCGACACCCTGCCGCCCAAGGTCGCGGAAGCCTTCCGGCTCCACAAGTTCGACGGGCTCAGCCATGCCGAGGTCGCGGCGCGGATGGGCGTCTCTCGCAGCTCGGTGGAGAAGTATCTGATGACCGCCCTGAAGGCGCTGATGGCGCGGGTGGACGCATGATCTGGGGAAATCATTGCGGGACTCGCCCTTCGGCGGCGTCTAGGGGGCAGCACCAGGATCAATCTGCATGACCGTCCCGTCCGATATCCCCGCCAACCAGGAGGCCCTGCGCGAGCAGGCGGCCGCCTGGCATGTGCGCCTGGGATCGGACCAGGCTGAAGAGGCGGACTGGCTGGCTTTCGAGGAATGGCTGGCCGCGTCACCGGACCACCAGGCGGCCTACGAGGAGGTCGAGGCCGTCTGGATGGCGCTGGACGACCTGTCGCCAGATGCGAGAACCACGCCGGCGGGGGCCGCGGTCGACGCCCCTCCAACCGCTGACGCCGCCAACGTCGTGCGTCTGGCCCCCCGGCCACGCCCGTCGGCCTGGATCGGCCGGCTGGCCGCCAGCCTCGCTGTCGCAGTGGGCGCGGGCTTCCTCGCCTGGAACGTCACGCCCCATACGGAGACCTATTCGACGGATAGAGGCGAGCGCGAGGTGGTGGCCCTGTCCGATGGCAGCCGGATCACCTTGAACGGCGGCTCGCGCATCAAGGTGCGGATGGGCCGATCCGAACGCCATGTGGAGATGGCCGAGGCCGAGGCGGCGTTCGATGTCGCCAAGGATCCGTCGCGGCCGTTCGTGATCGAGGCGGGTGACCGCCAGATCCGCGTCGTTGGCACCGAGTTCAACGTGCTGCGGCGTTCGGGCGAGGTGAAGGTCACCGTCCGACGGGGCGTGGTCGAGGTGCGGCCCGGCAAGCAGCCCAAGGCCCCGCCGCTCGCGCGGCTGACGGCCGGCCAGGGACTGGCGCACCAGGAGGGTCGGTCCGGCGACGCCGTCGGAGCCGCTGATCCCGAGGCGGCGTTCGCGTGGACGCAAGGGCGGTTGATCTTCCGCAACGAGCGGCTCCAGGATGTGGCTTCAGTCTTGAACCGCTACGTCGAGACGCCGGTCACCGTGGCCCCCGAGGCGCGGGAGATGCGGGTCACGGCAGTGCTGACGCTGGACCGCGAGGACACCATGCTGGATCGCCTGACCACCTTCCTGCCCGTCGAGCTGCGACGGCGCGAGGGCTCGGTCGAGATCGGATTGCGCCGGGGCCAGCGCTGAGCCGCGGGCCAGGGAGGGGTGTGCTGGCCGCCCTTGCGGCGGTCGGCGGCCTCGTCGGCGGCGGCGCTGTCGCCCGTGCCGCTGAACCCGAGCTCAGGTTCGACATCTCCCCTCGGGCCCGGGATGAGGCCCTGATCGATTTCGCCGCTCAGGCTGGGCTCTCCATCGGCTTCGCGCCGGGCGCCCGCTGTGGGGGCCAGGCCGGGGTGACCGGCCGCATGACCGCGGCGGCCGCCCTCGCCCGCCTGCTGGCCGGTTCGACCTGCGAGGCCGTCCGTCCGGATCCGCGGACGGTGGTGATCCGCCCGCGCCGGGGCCCCCCGCCTGCGCCCGTGTCACCTGCCGCAGCGCCGCCGGCGCCGTCGGTCGTCGACATCGCCGAACTCGTGGTCACTGGCGAAAAGCGCGAGACGCTGCTGTCGTCGTCGGCGTCGGCGCTCAGCGTCATGTCCGGCGCCGACATGGCGCGCGCTGGCGTGTCCGACGTCGGCGATCTCTCCCTGCTGAGCGCCGGCGTCACCGTCACCAATCTGGGGCCGGGGCGAAACAAGATTCTACTGCGGGGGCTGTCCGACGGACCCCTCACCGGGCACG
>JBKOYY010000194.1:0-13317 GCA_046725615.1 Pseudomonadota bacterium | reverse complement strand
CAAATCCACTGCTTCGGCCACTTCGTCCACAAGCGCGGACCCGACCACCACCGCATCGGCCACCTGAGCTATAGCCGATGCGCGCTCGGGTGTCTTGATTCCGAAACCGACCGCGACAGGAAGTCCCGAGGCCTTGCGGATGCGCTCGACGTTGGGGGCCACGGCCTGGGCGTCGGCTTCCTTCACCCCCGTCACTCCCGCCACCGATACATAGTAGACGAAGCCCGAGGCCCGGCGGATCACCGTCGGCAGGCGCCTGTCATCGGTCGTGGGCGTGGTCAGGAAGATGAGCGCCATGCCGTTCGCCTCCAGGGCGTCGGCCAGCGGGTCGGCCTCCTCGGGCGGGCAGTCCACGACGATCATGCCGTCGGCGCCGGCCTCGGCCGCCGCCTTGGCGAAGGCCTCGAAGCCCCACGACACCAGCGGGTTCATGTAGCCCATCAGGATGATCGGGGTCGTCTGGTCGGCATCCCGGAACGCCCGGATCAGGTCCAGCGTGCCGTGCAGGGTCATGCCCTTGGCCAGGGCCCGCTGGGCGGCGCGCTGGATCGGCGGCCCCTCCGCCATGGGATCGGAAAACGGGAAGCCCACCTCGATCAGGTCAGCTCCAGCCGCCGGAAGGCCCTTCAGGATCGCGAGCGCGGTGTCCGCGTCTGGATCGCCGGCCATGACGTAGGGCACGAAGGCGGCGCGCCCCTCGGCCTTCAGGGCCGCGAAGCGGGCGTCGATACGCGATTTGGTCAAGTCCGGCGTCCCTTAGATCTGACGGCCAAGGTGGGCGGCCACCGTGTTCACGTCCTTGTCGCCTCGGCCCGACAGGTTCAGCACCACGATGCCGCCCTTGCCGACCTCGCGCGCCACGTCGCCGACACGGGCCAGGGCGTGCGCCGACTCGATCGCCGGCAGGATACCCTCCAGCTTCGAGAGCAGCATGAAGGCTTCCAGCGACTCGGCGTCGGTGGCGGTGAGGTAGGTGGCGCGGCCGACGTCGTGCAGCCAGGAGTGCTCGGGACCGATTCCGGGGTAGTCCAGGCCGGCCGAGATCGAATGGGCCTCGGTGATCTGCCCTTCACGGTCCTGCAGCAGGTAGGTCATGTTGCCGTGGAGGACGCCCGGCCGACCGCCGTTGATCGCCGCGGCGTGGCGGTCGGTGTCCATGCCCTCGCCCGCAGCCTCGACGCCGTACAGCTTGACGCTCTCGTCGTTGAGGAACGGGTGGAAAATGCCGATCGCGTTCGAGCCGCCGCCCACGCAGGCCACGACCGCGTCGGGCAGGCGCCCCTCGGCCTCGACGATCTGTTCGCGCACCTCGCGGCCGATCACAGCCTGGAAGTCGCGGACCATCTCCGGATAGGGATGCATGCCGGCGGCGGTGCCAATCAAATAGTACGTGTCGTGTACATTGGTGACCCAGTCGCGCAGAGCCTCGTTCATGGCGTCCTTGAGGGTCGCCGAGCCCGAGGTCACCGGCCGCACCTCGGCGCCGAGCAGGTTCATGCGGAAAACATTGGGCTTTTGCCGCTCCACGTCGACCGCGCCCATGTAGACCACGCACGGCAGGCCGAAGCGGGCGCAGACGGTGGCGGTGGCCACGCCGTGCTGGCCGGCGCCGGTCTCGGCGATGATCCGGGTCTTACCCATCCGCATGGCCAGCAGGATCTGGCCCATGCAGTTGTTGATCTTGTGGGAGCCGGTGTGGTTCAGCTCCTCGCGCTTCAGATATATCTTCGCGCCGCCGAAGTGGTCCGTGAGCCGCTCGGCGAAGTAGAGCGGGCTGGGCCGGCCGACGTAGTGGGTCAGGTATCCCGCGAGTTCGGCCTGGAACGCCGGATCGGCCTTGGCCGCCGCATAGGCCGCGGTCAGGTCGTGGACCAGCGGCATCAGGGTTTCCGGCACGTACTGGCCGCCAAAGTCGCCGAAGCGGCCCTTGGCGTCGGGATAGGCGGAATAGTCGTTCGGTCGGATGGGCGCGTTCATGGGGGGCTCAGGCGCGGCGCACGGCTTCGAGAAACGCCGTGATTAGGGTTGGGTCCTTTAGTCCGGCGCCCCGCTCCACGCCAGAGGAAACGTCCACCAGCGGCGCCTGCGCCTGGGCGATGGCGCCCGCGACGTTCCAGGGATTCAACCCTCCGGCGAGGAACCACGGCCGCTGGAAGCGGCGCCCCTCCAGCAGGGTCCAGTCGAAGGCGGCGCCCAGGCCGCCCGGGCGGTCGGCGTCCTTCGGGGGCTTGGTGTCGAACATCAGGTGCTCGACCACCGGCTCATAGCTGGCGGCGGGCGCGAAGTCGGCGGCCTCGGAGACCGACAGCACCTTGATGATGCCGCGCCCTGTCCGCTGGGCGACCTCCCGCACGCGCGACGGGCTCTCCTTGCCGTGGAGCTGGATGAGATCGGGCGAGAGACCGGCCACGATGGCGTCGACCTCGGCGTCTGTGGGATCGACCGTGACGGCCACGATCCTGACGCCCCTGGCGCGCGCCGGCGGCGCCAGGCGAGCGGCGGCCTCGGGGGTGATGTTGCGGGGGCTCTTCGGGAAGAACATGAACCCGAGGAAGCCCGCCCCGCCGTCCACCGCGGCCTGCACCGCCTCGGGGGTCGTCACCCCGCATATCTTCGCCTTGACCGTCATCGCCCGGGCATTAGGGGCGGAAGCCCCTCTACCGCAAGGCCGTCGGGCCAAATCGCTCCTGCCTCAGTCGAGCAGCGCCTCCGACGGCCGGACCCCGCCGGCGACGATGAAGACGGCATCCTCGCGCTGGCCCAGCGCGACATACGAGACCTTCACCAGCCGGGCCCGGTCCAGCAGCGCGATCAGTTTGCGCAGTTCGGGCGCCTCGTCGGGTCCGGGGAGCCTCAGTCGGAGCGTTTGCCCCTCGACCGCCCGGATCTCGCGCGCGCACATGTCCGGATCCTCGACACCGGGGCGAAGGTAGCAGTCCCGCGCCAGGAATCGCGGCGGCACGATGTTCTCGAGGTCGACGGTCTCGACCCCGGCCATCGGGCTGTTCGGCCGGTCCGGGTTTGTATCGACCGGGTTGACCACCAGGACCGGCGTGTCGGTGTTCAGCTCGCCCTCGCCCAGTTGCGGCACGGTCAGGGTGAGTTGCAGCCCCGCGGCCGTCCGCGTCAGCGTCAGCCGCTCGCCGGCGGCGTTGGCCGCGGAGACGGCCGCCGCGCCAGCGGGCTCCCACGCCGCGGCCGGTGTGGCGGCGGCGAGCGTCAGAAGCCCGGCTACGATCACCAAGGCGCATCGCATCGCGCGTCAGGCCTGAGCCAGGCGGGCCGTGTCGACGGCCCGGGCGAACGCGACGAGTTCCTCGGCGTCGACATCGTGGCCGTCCACGATCACCACGCAGCGCCCGACCCTCACCTCGAGCCGACCCGTGCGGTTCTCTGCCTCGAAGACGAGGTAGCCCCGGAAGCCGGAGACCATGACCTCCGACGTCACGCGGCCGCCGACCTCCGGATCGGGCCCCAGCCGGCGCGGACCGCCGCCGGCGGACAGGCCCCGGGTGATCGTGAGGCTGACCCCGCCGTCCTCGCCCTGGCGGCGCGAGTAGTCCTGGTCGGCGCGGCGGGCGGGATCGAACACCTCCGCCTCGTCGAACACGCCGTCGGCCTTCCAGCCTCCGACGGGCTTGGGCAGATACGCCCGCAAGTCCTGCGTCGGCAGGCGGGCCTCGGCGCGGGCGGACTGCGACGGCGGCTGGGCCAGGACCGCGCCCGGGCCAGACAGCGCCAGCAGGGCGCCCGCAACTGCGAACACGAGCGCCCGCCTCACGGCGTCCCACTCCCGCCGCCCGCCTGGCCGGCGTCGTCGGCCATGTCGCCCGGCTTCATCCCGGCCGGACAAGCGCCGACCCATTTGCTGTCCATGGCGACCTTCACCGGGGGCATGTCCTCGCCGTCCATCTTCATCGTGGCCGTCGCGCGGACGCTGACGTGGCGCGCGTCCCCGCGCACCTCGCCGACCACGTGGCTGACGGCGCCCTCCTGTCGACAGGTCATCTCGTAGTTGAAGCCGCCCAGGGCCGGTCGCCGCACCGCCTTTTCGCAACCCGCCCCCGCGGGCGAGATCTGCTCCAGGGCGTCGTGCGTCTGCTGCCAGGCGGCGTCGATGCAGGCGCGGTTCTTACCAGCTGCGGCGGCGCCGTTGATCGACGCCGTGGTCTCCCAGAGGCCGGCGGTCAGGAACATCGGCCCCGTCGCATCGGGAGCAGCCACGGCGGCCGCCGCCGCGCCTTCGGGCGCCTCGGAGGCCTGGTCGCCCGAAGGCTTGGAACACGCCGCGAGGGTCAGCCCCGCCAGCAAGGCGACGGTCGTTCTCTTCATCCGCATCAGGTCTCCGCAGTCACTCGGCCGCGCCGCTCGATGCAGCGCGAGGCGGGGCGTCTATCGCCTGGGGCCGACCTCGACCTCCTCCGAAAGGAGGAGGCCGCGAAGATCGATGCGGCGGGGGATCGGGGCCTCAGCAGGCCTCGGTCAGCCCTTGGTCAGCACTACGGTGCTCTCCAGCATGAAGAGACGCTTGGCCGACGGGGGGATGGCGGCGTCGAATTCGTCGAGGATCGCCGTCGCCCAGGCCGGCAGCTCAAGGGACGGATCGCCGGTGCTGAGCCGGATCTGCACGGCGGCGGCGTCGCGATAGAGCGTCGGGTGGTCGTTGTGGGGCACGAACCGGACGTCGGCGAAGCCGCATTGGCGCGCCATGCCCTCGAACTGCTCGCGCGAGAACAGCCACTTGTCGTCGAGGTCGGCGAAGTGGGGCGCGGTCGGATCCGGCGCCGTCCGCGCCGCGATGTCCTGGGCCATGCCGCGCAGCGTACGCGCGACCGGCGGCGGCAGGGGAGCGCGCCGCAGTTCGGCCTCGGCCAGGATCCGCTGGTAGGCGAGACGCATCAGGCCGTAGCCCTCGAACGGCTCCAGGAAGATCGCATGGCCGCCCGGCTTCAGCGCCCGCGCCGCGACCTCGAGGCCGCGCATGGGGTGCGCCAGGTGGTGAAGGATCGAGGCGCCGGTGACCAGGTCGAAACGGCCCGGGGCGGCATGGTCGCTCATGGCGTCCATCACGACCGGCAGCACCTGGGCGTCGAAGCCCGTATGGGCGGCATACTCCGCGAGGATCGCCAGCAGCTCGAAGGAGAGATCGGTCGCCACCTGTCGCGCACCGGGGAACAGCTCCAGGCAGGGCACGATGGAGTTCACGCCCGAACCCGAGCCGAGGTCGAGCACCACCGGCGCCTCGGCCACCTCCACGCCCGTTGCGGCCAGGGCATGACGGAAGAGGGCGAGGAAATGGGCGCTCGCCGCATAGCGCTCATGGTAGGCGCCGGCGTCGGACCTGAACTGCTCGGAGATCGTGGCCGTCGAGGTGTCGCCCGAGATGCGCCAGACCGCCGCCCGGTCGCCATCAGCCGGAACAAGATCGCTCACCAGCAGGTCGCGCGCCCATTCCGGCGCCCTCACCCGTGTCAGCTGCTCGCTCATGATCAACGCCGGCCAGGAACCCGCCCACGCAAAGGGCAAGGCTCCGTATGGCGCGTGACCGGCGCCTCGCGCCGCTTTTGAGACGAAAGGCGCCCGGCCGACGATGAAACGGACGCCCCCGACGACTATCGCGACTTGAGCAGGTCGCGGATCTCGGTGAGGAGGACTTCCTGCGGCGGGGGCGCAGCCGGCGCGGCGTCCGCCGGCGGCGGGGCGCGGCGCATGGCGTTGACCGCCTTCACGATCAGGAAGACCACCCAGGCCACGATCAGGAACTTGATGCCGGCGTTGATCAGGGCGCCGTACTGGATGGCCACAAGCTCGCTGGCCTCGGTCGCCGGATCGTCCGGCTTCAGCACCCAGGCGAGCTTCGAGAAGTCGACGCCCGAAAGCAGCAGGCCGATCGGCGGCATCACCACCTGGTCCACCAGCACCTTGACGATGTCGTTGAAGGCCGCGCCGATGATCACGCCGACGGCCAGGTCGACGACGTTCCCGCGCTGGATGAACTCACGGAATTCCGAAAAGATTCCCATCACGCCCTCCTTGCAGAGGGCCGGGGATCAGCCCTCGTCGTCGGCGTTCAGCCGCTCGCGCAGCTCCTTGCCGCTCTTGAAGAAGGGGACGTGTTTGGCGCGGACGTCAACCGGCTCGCCGGTGCGGGGATTGCGTCCGGCGCGCGCGTCGCGCGAACGGACCGACAGAGCGCCGAAGCCGCGCAGCTCGACGCGGCCGCCCTCTTCCAGCGCCTCGATCATCCGCTCGAGGATCACGCCCACCACCCGCTCGATGTCGCGCTGGGTGAGGTGCGGATTCTCCTCCGCGAGTTTCGCGATGAGCTCGGACTTGATCATCTATCCCCTCAAGCGGCGCGACCATGGGCGACTCCGCCAGCCGGATCAAGGCGCAAAAAGGGTTAGCGAAGCTCTATAGTGAAGCTTGCTTCCAGATGTGGCTTTGCAACCTCGACGCGCGGCCCGGTCAGAGCGGGGCGCGGATCAAACTGTCCTCGGCGGCGATGCGGCGCAGCGCCCGGGTGGCGCCTTCGGCCTCGGATGCGGGGATCTCGGGCCGCAGCGAGCGCAGGTCGGTGGTGAAGCGCGCCACGCCCCCTTCGAGGGTCGAGCCACGGGCCAACTCCAGGCCGCCGATGGTTTCCGTCCCCGACGGGCCGCGGATGGTGAAGCCCTTGCCGCCGTTCGGCAGCACCACCTCTGTCGTCGTCCGCACGAAGAAGGGGAACGGCACAGCGTAGGGCGCGTCGCGGTTGGGCCCCGGCTCGCGGCGGGGGAAACCGGGCGTCTGGCTGGTGGACACGGAGACGCGGTACTCGCGCATCCCAAGGTCCGGGTTCTTGCGCCAGTCGAGGTCGGCGGTCCCGGCCAGGCGGATCTCGAAGCCGTCGTGCTCGACGTCGTCCTGCCAGTCGATCTTCTCGACCTCGATCCAGCTCATGTTGCCCGACATCTGCTGGCGGAAGTTGCGCTCCAGGTCGGCGCGGGGTGTCACCGCCACCATCTGGCGCATGGCGCCGGCGGCGTCGCCGGTGAGGCGGGTCCGCATGGTGACGGGCGCGCGCTCGTCGAGGCCCCTGGTGGCGTCGAAGCGGACCGTGGCGGCGATCTGCGGCGCGTCCAGCGGCGGCGCGTCGATCCGCTCCAGCTCGGCGCCGGCGGCGCGTACGGGCAGCGCCCAGCGGTGCGGCGGCGGACGCAGGGCCTCCAGCCCGCTGCGGTCGCCGGTTCGCGTGCCGTCCAGCCAGTAGACCTTGCCGCCCACCGTGGCGCGGACCAGCACGTGGTTGAAGGCGGCCAGCGAGGGCAGCCGCTCGTCCATGCCGTCGCCCCCGCCCAGGCTGACCAGCGCCGGCTCGGCCTCCACGTCCAAGGCCTTGAGCAGCGCGAGCAGCAGGGCGGTCTTGCCCTTGCAGTCGCCGAACTTGCGTCGCCAGGTCTCGTCGGCCGGCGCAGGCACATAGCCGCCGTCGCCGATGCCGACGAAGAAGTAGCGGGTCTTCTCCTCGACCAGCCGCAAGGCGGCGAAGGCGCGTTCGCCCGGGTCCTGGGTGCGCGCGGCGATGGCGTCGACCTCGGCGCGAAGGTCGGGGTCGGACCCGATCGTCGCCGCGCGGGCGTAGAGGGGCGCCATCATCCGCGAAACCTCGCTCCAGCTCTCGAAGCTGGAGGTCTCGAGCGAGCCCAGGCGGCGGAAACGGGCCGGGGCGCCGATGGGCGGCTTCGGCGCCTGGGCGCCGGGGATGTCGCGCTCCAGCACCGTCCAGCCGTCCGCCTCGCTGAGCGTCGGGACGCCGAAGCCCTCGGTCGCCTTGTAGCGGACCGGCGCGCCCGTGGGCCACGACAGGCGCACGCGATAGCGGCCGGCGACACCCGGGAAGGCCAGCGCCTCCATGTCGTACGAGCGGTTTCCCGCCACCGGATCGCGGCCGGCGTGAGTCCACGAGGCGTCGAGGATGTCGCCCACCTGCAGGCCCTCGATCTGCTGGCTGGCGCTCATGCGCCCGTCCAGCATGGCCCGCTCCAGATCCTGTTCGCGGCGCAGGACCAGCATCTTTCGGCCGCGGTCCAGCAGGTCGATGACCTTGTCCCCGCGGATGATCCGCAGGCTGTGGATCGTGACCTGCTCGTCGTCGGGGTCCCAGGTGACGCCGAAGGTCGTCAGGGCGGGCAGGCCCTCGGCCTTCAGCACCTTGCGGACCCGGCGGTTGTAATAGGCGTCGCCCTGCGGCGTCAGGCGGCTCTGGTTGTCGTCCAGCAGGGTCTGCACCGCGGGAGCGCCCTCGGCCGGCGGGGCCGGCGGGACCTCGGCCACCTGCACCCACTTCGGCGGCGGCCCGTACTGGGGCTTGGGCGCGGCCAGCGCGGGCGCGGCCATGACGGCGACCGCGGCGAGGGAAGCGGCGAAGACGGGAAGACGCATCACTGGCGGGGAGATCCTTCGGCGAACCGGGCCCGCACGATAGAGCGGCGCCCCCAAATGCGAAGACCCGAAAACGAAAACGGCGGACCGGTTTCCCGATCCGCCGTCTTACGCACCTGAATGAGGTTCAGGCTATTCCTTGGAGGCCTTCTCGCGGAGGGCCGCGCCGAGGATATCGCCCAGCGAGGCGCCGGAGTCCGACGAGCCGAACTGCTCGATGGCTTCCTTCTCTTCCGCCATCTCGAGCGACTTGATGCTCAGCGAGATGCGGCGGGCGGCCTTGTCGACGTTGGTCACCTGGGCGTCGACGCGGTCACCCACGGCGAAGCGCTCGGGACGCTGGTCGGCGCGGTCGCGCGAGAGGTCCGACTTGCGGATGAAGGCGGTCATCGGAGCTTCCTCGTCGCCGAACTTCACCTCGATGCCGCCCGAGGTGACCTCGGTGACGGTCGTGGTGACGGTCTGGCCCTTGCGGAAGGTGTCGCCCTGCAGCGGGTCGCCCGAGAGCTGCTTGATGCCGAGCGAGATGCGCTCCTTCTCGACGTCGACGTCCAGGACGCGCGCCTTGACGGTCTCGCCCTTGGTGTAGCGGGCGATGGCTTCCTCACCCGGGGCCGACCAGTCGAGGTCGGACAGGTGCACCATGCCGTCGATGTCGTTCTCGAGGCCGATGAACAGGCCGAACTCGGTGGCGTTCTTGACTTCGCCCTCGACGACCGTGCCGATCGGATGGTCGGCCAGGAACTTCTCCCACGGGTTGGCCAGGGCCTGCTTGAGGCCCAGGGACACGCGGCGCTTGGACGGATCGACGTCCAGCACGACCACGTCGACTTCCTGCGAGGTCGACACGATCTTGCCGGGGTGGACGTTCTTCTTGGTCCACGACATTTCCGACACGTGCACCAGGCCTTCGACGCCCGGCTCCAGCTCCACGAAGGCGCCGTAGTCGGTGATGTTGGTGATGCGGCCGGTGAACTTGGCGCCCACCGGGTACTTGGCTTCCACGCCGTCCCACGGGTCGGACTGGAGCTGCTTCATGCCGAGCGAGATGCGCTGGGTCTCGGGGTTGATCTTGACGATCTGCACCTTGACCGTGTCGCCCACCGCCAGGACCTGGCTCGGGTGGTTGACGCGCTTCCAGCTCATGTCGGTGACGTGCAGCAGGCCGTCGATGCCGCCGAGGTCCACGAACGCACCGTAATCGGTGATGTTCTTGACCACGCCTTCGCGGACTTCACCCTCTTGCAGCTGCGACACCAGCTCGGTGCGCTGCTCGGCGCGGGCTTCTTCCAGGATGGCGCGACGCGACACGACGATGTTGCCGCGCGGACGGTCCATCTTGAGGATGGCGAAGGGCTGTTCCTTGCCCATCAGCGGGCCGACGTCGCGCACCGGACGGATGTCCACCTGCGAGCCCGGCAGGAACGCCGAAGCGCCGCCCAGGTCGACGGTGAAGCCGCCCTTCACGCGGCCGACGATGACGCCCATCACCGGCTCGTTCTTCTCGTACACGCCTTCGAGGCGGGTCCAGGCCTCCTCGCGGCGGGCCTTCTCGCGGCTGATGACCGCTTCGCCCATCGCGTTCTCGACGCGCTCCAGGAACACCTCGACGGTGTCGCCGGCCTTCAGCGGCGGCCGCTCCTCGCCGGGGGCGGTGAATTCCTTCAGCGGCACGCGGCCTTCGGTCTTCAGACCGACGTCCACGATGGCGAAGTCCTTCTCGATGGCCACGACCTTGCCGTGGACCACTTGGCCTTCCATGAAGTCACGCCCGCCGAGGGACTCGTCGAGCAGCGCGGCGAAGTCGTCGCGCGAGGGATTGAGGCTCAGATCGTCAGCCATGTTGTCTTTCGTACGATAATGACCAATGGGGCCGCGCACCCTGCGGTGTCGGACGGATCCCGTTCGGTCGGGTTAGAGGTTGCAACCGAAGGCCCGGGGCGTACCCCGAGCGGTGAATTTCTGCCCGCGGCGATCGAGGGAAAGGCGCGGTTGGATTTGCCGGCTAGGATTTTTCCCAGCGGGCGCGCGCCGCCTCGACGATGCGGCGGGCCGCATCGGCGGCCTGCTCTATAGTCATTTCGGTGGTGTCGAGCAAGCTGGCGTCCGGGGCCTGGGTCATCGGCGCTGTCTCGCGCCCGCCGTCGCGGGCGTCCCGGCGCCGAATGTCGGCCAGCACGTCCTCATAGGCCACGGCCTCGCCCTGGCCGGCCAGCTGCTTCCAGCGGCGCTCGGCGCGCACCTCGGGCGTGGCGGTGACATAGAGCTTGGCCGGCGCATCAGGGCAGATGACGGTGCCGATGTCGCGCCCATCCAGCACCGCCCCGCCGGGGCGGGCCGCGAAGCTGCGCTGGAAGTCCAGCAACGCGGCGCGGACCTCGGGATGAACGGCCACGCGGCTGGCCAGCTCGCCCGCCGCCCGCGTGCGCAGGGCGGGATCGTCCAGCAGCTCGGCGGTGAGAGCCTGGGCGACCGCGCCGACGCGTCCGGGATCGTCGAGGTCGACGCCCGCCCGTTCGGCGAGCACGCCGACGCCGCGATACAGGAGGCCCGTGTCCAGCACCGGCAGGCCGAACAGGGCGCCCAGCCGCGTGGCGATCGTGCCCTTGCCCGACGCGGCAGGCCCGTCGACGGCGATCACGAACGCGGTCACGCCTCGACCGCCTCGCCGATCTCGGCGCCCAGGCCGCGCATCAGGCCCACGAAGCCGGGGAAGCTGGTGGCGATCATGCCGGGCTCGTCCACGTGCACCGGTTCCTCGGCGGCGAGGCCAAGGACCAGATGCGACATCGCGATGCGGTGGTCGCCGTGGGTGGTGACCTGGGCCCCGCCCTGGACCAGGTGGTTGCCCCGCTTGGCGCCGATCACGGTGAGGGCCTCGGGCTCCTCCTCCACGCCGATGCCACAGGCGGCCAGGCCCGCGGCCATCAGGGCGATGCGGTCGCTCTCCTTGACCCGCATCTCGCCGATCCCGCGCATGACCGTCTTGCCTGACGCGAACGCCGCGGCCACCGCCAGGATCGGGTACTCATCGATCATCGACGGCGCCCGCTCGGGAGGCACCTCCACCCCCACCAGCTCGGAGTGACGGGCGGTGACGTCGGCGACGGTCTCGCCGCCTTCGTCGCGGACGTTGGTCACCGACAGGTCCGCGCCCATGTCGCCCAAGGTCTCCAGGAGGCCGATGCGCAGCGGGTTCAGCAGCATGCCCTGGACCGTGACCTCGGACCCTGGGGTCACCAGGGCCGCCACCAGCGGGAAGGCCGCCGAGGACGGATCACCTGGCACATGGATGCGGGTTCCGGTCAGGCGCTGACCGCCGCGCAGCACGATGTGGCGCCCGGCGCCTTCCTCGCGCACCTCGACCTCGGCGCCGAAGCCGCGGAGCATCCGCTCGGTATGGTCGCGGGTGGCCTCGGGCTCGATCACCTCGGCGCCGCCGTCGGCGTGGAGGCCGGCCAGCAGGACCGCCGACTTCACCTGGGCCGAGGGCTCGGGCAGCGTGTAGGCGATGTGCTTCAGGCCGCCGCCCTTGAGCGTGAGGGGCAGGCGTCCGCCCGCGCGACAGAGCCAGGTCGCGCCCATCTGGCCCAACGGCTTCAGCACCCGGTTCATCGGCCGGCCGCGCAGCGACTGGTCGCCGGTGAAGGTGGCGCAGAGGTCGAAGCCCGCCGCCGCGCCCATGATCAGGCGCACGCCGGTGCCGGCGTTGCCGCAGTCGACCACGTCGGCCGGCTCGGCGAACCCGCCGCGGCCTTCCACGCGCCAATGACCCTCGCCAAGGCGCGTCACGTCGGCGCCGAACGCGGCCATGGCGGCGGCCGTGCGGCGCACGTCGTCGCCTTCCAGCAGGCCTTCGATCTCGGTCACGCCAGTGGCCAGGGCGCCGAGGATCAGGGCGCGATGGCTGATGGACTTGTCCCCCGGGGCGCGAACCACGCCCTTCAGCGGGCCCGCGCGCCTGGCGGTCAGATGGGCCGCCGTCATGTCTCGAAAACGCGCCTCCGGAACAGGGTCAAAGTCGAAAGGGGGATTGCTTTGACAGCCGCCCCGCCCCGTGGCAAGGGACGCCGCCTTTCGCGAAACTGCAGACATTTAGAGGGCCGCAGCCTTTGGCCAATCCCGAACTGGGCACCAAGCAAATCTGCCCGAACTGCCAGGCTAAGTTCTACGATCTGAACAAGCGCCCCGCGCACTGCCCAAAGTGCCATAGCGAGTTCGATCCCGACGAAGCCGTGCGCAACCGCCGCGTCCGCGCGCGCTCCATCGTGCCCGACACGGAGGAAGCCGAGGACCAGGTCGTCGAGAAGGAAACCGACGACGAGGAAGAAGAGGACGTCGCCACGCCCGAGCTGGACGAGGTCGCCGACGAACCGCCGCTGGTCACCGACGACGATGACGACGGCGCCGACAGCAGCCCGGCCGTGTCCGAGGATCTCGGTGAGTTCACCGACGACGAGGACGTGGAAGACGCCGACGACGTTCCGTTCCTCGAAGACGAGGACGAGGACGACTTCGACGAATCCGAGATCGAGGGCCTCCCGGACGAGGGGGACGACGACCGTTGATTCCGGTCCGCGCCGGCCACCAGACCGGCGCGGAACCCGCGACAAAAAAAGCCTGAAAACGGGGCTTGATCGCGGGAACCGGTTTGAATAGGTTCCGCGCCTTCCCGGGGGGCCAGCCTCCTCAGGAAGACCCGGACCTCGGGGCTATAGCTCAGTTGGTAGAGCGCTTGAATGGCATTCAAGAGGTCAGCGGTTCGACTCCGCTTAGCTCCACCACGGAGGCCCCCAGTAACCCACTGGGGGCCTTCACCATTTTCAGGCAAGCGCCTGAGCGCGCATACCAATCCTACGAAAGCCGAGCCGGGCTGGGTACCACCGGGGTACC
>JBKOYY010000114.1:0-18089 GCA_046725615.1 Pseudomonadota bacterium | reverse complement strand
GAGGTTAACCACGTCGCTTAACCATCAGTTTACGATCATTGTTCTTTGTTTGTTCGATCGCTAGGCTGCGCCGGTCGATTCCGCTCGGGACTTCCGCATGAAGGACACGCTCACCGCCGGCGAGGCGCGCCGCATCGCTCTCGCCGCCCAGGGCTTCGGCGGCGACCGTGAAGCGCCCGTCGACCGTCGCCGGCTGACGAAGCTGGTCGAGCGACTGGGGGTGGTGCAGCTCGACTCGGTCAATGTGGTCTCGCGCACCCATTACATGCCGGCCTTCTCGCGACTGGGCGCCTATCCGCGTGAGCTGCTGGAGGAGATCGCTTGGGCCCGCAAGCGGCCGCTGTTCGAGTACTGGGCGCACGAGGCCTCGCTGCTGCCGCTGTCGTCCCAGCCGCTGCTGCGTTGGCGCATGGCCGACGCGCAGGAGGGGCGCGGCGCCTGGAAGGGGATCGCCCGGTTCATCCGCGAGCGGCGCAACTTCCTCGACACGGTCCGCGACGAAATCGCCCAGCGCGGGCCGATGTCGGCCGGCGAGCTCGAGATGGGCCATAAGGGCCAGGGCGGCTGGTGGGGCTGGAGCGAATCCAAGCGGGCGGTCGAGAGCCTGTTCTGGGCGGGCGAGCTGACCACCGCCACCCGCCGCGGCACGTTCGAGCGGGTCTACGACCTGCCGGAAAAGGTGCTGCCCCGCGCCGTGGCCGAGGCGCCGACCCCGACGCGCGAGGACGCCCAGCGGCAGCTGGTCCGCATCGCCGCCCGCGCCATGGGCATCGCCACCGAGCGTGACCTGCGCGACTACTTCCGGATGGGCGTGGAGGAGACCCGGGCCCGCGTCGCCGAGCTGGTTGAGGGCGGCGAGCTGCTTCCCGTATCCGTGAAGGGCTGGCGCGAGCCGGCCTACCTCGACCCCGCCGCCCGCCGGCCCCGTCGGATCTCCCACACCGCCCTGCTCTCGCCGTTCGACAACCTGATCTGGTTCCGCGAGCGCACCGAGCGGCTATTCGGCGTCCGCTACCGGATCGAGATCTACGTCCCGGCCGAGAAGCGGCAGCACGGCTATTACGTCCTGCCGTTCCTGGAGGGCGACGCCCTCACCGCGCGGGTGGACCTCAAGGCCGACCGCAAGGCCGGCGTGCTGATCGTCCAGTCCAGCCACGCCGAGCCCTGGGCCGGCGACGAGACGCCCGTGAGGCTCGCCGCCGAACTGCAGCGCATGGCCGGCTGGCTGGGCCTGAAGACCGTGCGGGTTGAGCGCCGGGGCGACCTCGCCCCGATGCTGGAAGAGGCGCTGGAGAGGGCGGCCTAGACAACCCCCTCCGTCACCGCGTGCAGCCGGGCGTAGGCGCCGCCCTGCTTCACCAGCTCGGCGTGGCGACCCTCCTCGATGATGCGGCCATGGTCGAAGACCAGGATCCGGTCCGCGCTGCGGATGGTCGATAGCCGGTGGGCGATGACGATGGTGGTGCGGCCCACCATCAGCTCCTCCATCGCCGCCTGCACCTGCAGCTCGGTCTCGACGTCGAGCGAGCTCGTCGCCTCGTCCAGCACCAGGATCGGCGCATCCGCCAGGAATGCGCGGGCGATGGCCACCCGCTGCCGCTCGCCGCCCGACAGCTTCACGCCGCGCTCGCCGACCAGGGTGTCGTAGCCCTTGGGCAGGCGCATGATGAAGTCGTGGGCCCGCGCCCGCCGGGCCGCCAGCACGATCTCCTCGTGGGTGGCGTCCGGGCGCGCGTAGCTGATGTTCTCGGACAGGGTCCGGTGGAACAGGGCCGGGTCCTGCGGCACCACCGCGATGGCCCGCCGCAGAGAGCCCTGGGTGACCGTCGCGATGTCCTGGCCGTCGATCAGGATCGTCCCGCCCTGCACGTCGTACAGCCGCTGGATCAGCTTCACGAACGTCGACTTTCCCGAGCCCGTGGCCCCGACCAGCGCCACCCGCTCGCCCGGCGCGATCCGCAGGGTGAAGCGGTCGTAGAGCGGGTGCTCGGCCGACTTGTAGCGGAACACCACCCGGTCGAAGACGATCTCGCCCAGTTCGGGACGGAACGACGCCGCCCCCGGATGGTCGACGACCTGTGGCTCGGTCCGGGCGTAGCGCGCCACGTCCTCGATGTCGTCCATCCCCTTCTGCGCCGTGCGGATGTTCTCGCCGATGTTGCGCAGATAGCCGCTCATCAGCATGAAGGCCGTCACCGCGAAGGCGATGTCTCCGGCGCTGGCGCGACCCCGGGTCCACTCCAGCAGCAGCAGGCCCGTCAGCCCCGCCTGCAGGCCGACCAGCATCATGTTGTGCAGCAGCCAGAGGTCGGTGAATCGGCCCCAGGTCTTCATGGTCGCCTTGCGCCACATCTCGGTGACGCCGCCGATCCTCGCCTCCTCCCGCGCCTCGGCGCCGAAGGTCTTCACGGTGGCGTTCGAGGAGATCGAGTCTGCAAGAGCCCCGCCGATGCGCGAGTCCAGAGCCACCGACTTCAGGTTCGCCGGGCGCGCCCACAGCGCCGTCAGGTAGACGTTGGACAGCACATACAGCGCCGTCACCGCACAGGCGAACAGGCCGACCGCCGGCCAGCGGAGCAGCATCATCACGCATAGACCGCCCAGCACCATGGCCGCGGGGCCGAACCAGATCAGCACAGCGTCGGTGACCACGTCATAGCCCCACATCGCCCGGCTCAGGCGCCGGACTGTGGAGCCGGCGAAGGTGTCGGCGTGCCAGTCGGATGAGAAGCCCTGGACATGGCGGAAGCCGTCGTCGGTCATCTCCTTCATGTTCGTCGCCGAGAAGGGGATCAGGAACCGCATGGCGGTGTTCCGGAGCACCGAGAAGGCCAGGTAGACGCCCACGAAGAGCAGCCACGCGCGCCACGCCGGGTCCGAGTTCGACGGCCCGGCGGCCACGGCGTCCACCAGCCGCCCCGCCGCCCACGGCAGCATGAGGTCGAAGCCGATGGCGATCAGGGTCAGGACCACGGTCGCGGCCATCAGCCATGGCCGGCGCCGCCAGTAACCGGCGACGAACCCCAGCACCTGGCGGTTCGACAGCTGGCGCTGCCGGTTCTCTTCCTCGTCCTCGTAGTGGTCGGTCATGGCGAAAATCTCGAAATCGGATGGCCGCCCCGGAGACTCCGCGAGGGAACGCTCAGGGGGCGCGGAAAACAGAATGGGCGGATCGAGGCTCCGGAGCCGGCAAGGCTCTGGCGGATCCGCAATGGCGGTGGATTGGGCGCGCGCGGGATCGCTTCGCGATGGCGGCCGGTCAGGCCACGTGGCGAAGCGGTTCGGGCGACTTAATGAAGCGGCGGCGGCCCGAGGCGAAGCGCGCGGAAGGCAGTCATGTCGACAGCTGTCATTCTGACGAACCTCCCTCGTTCAGGCCTCGAAGTCCGGAAAGCTATGGGGTGGCCGAACGTCGGTCAAGGAAGCCCGGACGCAACGTCAGCGTGCGGCGGGACAAGCGGCATTTCGGCAACACCCCGGGTTCTGCTAAGCGGCGGACATGACCCCCGCCGCGCCCCTGCCCGACGCCGCCCCCACCAACTGGGTGGACCGCTGGGCGCCCGCGCGCCTGCGGCCGTGGCTGAAGCTCGGCCGGTTCGACCGGCCAGCCGGCATCTGGCTCCTGATGCTGCCCGGCTGGCAGGGCATCGCCCTGGCCGGCGCGATGCGGGGCCTCTGGCCCGACCTGCGGCTGCTGGTCCTGTTTTTCCTGGGCTCGGCGCTGATGCGCGCAGCCGGCTGCGCCTACAACGACATCGTCGACCGCGACATCGACGCCAAGGTGGCCCGCACCGCCGGGCGGCCGGTGGCTTCCGGCCAGATTTCCGTGAAACAGGCGTGGGCCTTCGTGGTCGGCTGCAGCCTGATCTCGTTGCTTATCCTCGTCAGCCTGCCGCCGTTGTGCTGGGCTCTCGGGGTGGCTTCGCTCGGCCTCGTCGCCGCCTATCCCTTCATGAAGCGGATCACCTGGTGGCCGCAGGCGTGGCTGGGACTGACGTTCAACTGGGGCGCGCTGATGGGCTTCGCGGCGGCGGCCGGCGTCCTGGGCGCGCCGGGCGTCCTGCTCTACGCCGCGGGCGTCTTCTGGACCCTGGGGTATGACACGATCTACGCCATCCAGGACCTCGAGGACGACGCCCTGGCCGGGGTGAAGTCGTCCGCCCGGCGGCTGGGCGCAGCCGCGCCCCGGGCGGTGCTGGGCTTCTACCTGGCCTCGCTCTGGCTCGTGGCGGCCGCGGCCTGGACGGCCCACCTCGGCGCCCCGTTCTGGGTGCTGGCGGCGGCCTACGCCGTGCTGCTGCTCGTCCAGGCCCGCCGGGTGCGCACCGACGATCCGGCGCTCGCGCTGCGCCTCTTCAAGTCGAATTCCGCCGCCGGCCTTCTCCTCGCGGCGGCGATCGCCGCCGGCGGCCTTTAGCGCTTACCAGCCCACCCCGGCAGGGACATCTTCCTGGCCTTCGGGGCACGCCTTCGCAGGCCGAACAACCGCATCAATCCATTCAGCATCGGTCTCATCTCCACACGTCCGCGAGGGTGGCCCGCGTTCGTGGCCGCGAGGTGACGAAGGATGCTGAATCCACAGCGGCGAAAGCGCGCAGGGCGCATCCGCCCGGCGGCGCATCTCGTGATATTGCCCGCCGTTCTTGTATGACATACAAACAAGGAATGACGAGTGTGCAGACCCTGGCGGACGTCCGCGCCGTGCGCGAGCCCGGCAAGCGGATGCGCTCGCGCCTGCTCGACGCGGCGGTGGAGCTGTTCAAGGTCAAGGGCCTGGGCGCCGCCTCGGTGGCGGAGATCGCGCGGGCCGCGGGCGCCTATCCCAGCCAGGTCACCTATTACTTCCGGACCAAGGAGGCGCTGTTCGTCGAGGCCGCTTGCCGCGAGGTGCTGTACGTCGCCCGCCAGGCCGAGGCCGCCGCCGCCGGCGCGGCCACCGGCTCCGAGTACAACCGCCGCCTCGTGGAGACCGTCGTCGGCTCGCCGGGTCTGGCGCTGTTCGTGGAGGCCTTGTCCCTCACCCGCCGTCGCCAGGACCTCGCGCCACTGATCGCCCGCACCTTCGAGCGGCTGCACGCCGAGGGTGACCGCGCCTATGCCGACGCCCGCAGGACCCGCGGCTGGATCGGGCCAGAATCCGCCGCCACCGTGGCCCGCCGCTTCTGGACCCTGGCCCTGGGCGTCGCCCTGCGCGAAGGCGCCACCGACGCCACCGTGGCTGACGCGGTCGACGAGATGATGGCCCTGCTTCGGGCCGCGCCGGTCACACGGGAGCCGACCGTCCGCAACCCGGCCAACGAACAGACTGGAGACGCCTGATGGCCGCCGCCGCCCGTGTCGCCCCGAAGGACTTCTTCACGCCGCAGGAATGGGCGCCCCTCTCCCGCAAGTCGGCCTGGAAGGGTCCGGCCCTGATGGCCCACGCCTGGCTGGTGATCATCGCCGCCGCCGTCATGGCGATGCTGTTCCCGGTCACCATTCCGCTGGCGGTGATGATCATCGGCGGCCGCCAGCTGGGCCTCGCGATCCTGATGCACGACGCCAGCCACGGCGCCCTGCATCCGAACCTGAAGGTCAACGACTGGCTGGGCGAATACCTGACGCCCGGTGGCCTGGCCGAGTACCGCGCCTATCACCTGGGGCACCACAAGTACGCCCAGCAGGCCGAGGACCCCGATCTTGGCCTGTCGGCGCCGTTCCCGATCACGCCCGTCAGCCTCCGCCGCAAGATCGTCCGCGACCTGACCGGCCAGACCCACTTCAAGCAGCGCTGGGCCCCGCTGTTCCGGCGGATCCGCGAGCGCAAACCCGGTCAGAGCACGGCCGGGATCGTATGGGCGTTCGTGAAGCGGCGGCCCCGGTTCTTCATCGGCGCGGCGGTGACGATCGCGATCACGGCGCCGCTCGGCTACTGGTGGGCGTGGCCGGTTCTGTGGTGGCTACCGTCCGCCACCTGGCTGCCGATGATCACCCGGCTGCGCAATATCGCCGAGCACGCCTGCGTGGCGAAGGACGAGGCAGACCCCCTACGTCACGCCCGGACCACACATGCGGGTCTGCTCGCACGGATGTTCCTCGCGCCCTACTACGTGAACTATCACTGCGAGCATCACATGTTCATGCATGTGCCCTGCTACAACCTGCCCCGCGCGCACCGGCTGCTGAAGGCCAAGGGCGTCCTTCCCCGGATGCTGACCTCGCCCGGCTACCTCGACGTCCTGCGCCTTGCGGCGTCACGGCCGGCGAACGAGGACCACGGCGGCGGCGCCACGCCGGAGGAGCGCGGTGTGCGGCAGGGAGCGTTCCGGGCCCTGCAGTAAGGCCCACCTGCCGGAGAGCGCCTAGTGCGCGACGCCCTGCCTGGGCCGCGGTGAAGCGGCGCTTGCAAGGCCGTCGTGGGGACGCACCGAGGCCGCGCTCGCCAGCGCATCGTGCAGTTGGTCGATCATGATCGGCTTGGGAACCAGGCCATCCATCCCGGCGGCGACATAGAGGTCCCCCTGGTCCGGCGTCGCATTGGCCGTCAGCGCCACGATCCGCGTGCGGGCGCGCCCTTCGGCGAGTTCGCGACGCCGGATCTCCAGGGTGGCGGCGACGCCGTCCAGGATCGGCATCTGAATGTCCATCAGGATGAGGTCCCAGTCGGCGCTCGACCACGCCTCGACAGTCTCGCGGCCGTCGGCGACGATCATCGGGTCAACGCCCAGGGCGTTCAGCACCGTGCGCACCACGCGCTGGTTCGTCTCGTTGTCTTCGGCGACCAGGACCCGCAGGGACTCGATCCCGTCGTCCGGGTTGGCGCACTCCATCTGCCGCGAGGCGCGGTCCAGGGGCAGCATGAGCGTAAAGGTGCTGCCTCGGCCGCAGGCGCTCTCCACCGCGAGCGTGCCCTGCATGAGACCGACCACCTGCCGGCAGATCGCAAGGCCCAGGCCCATGCCGCCGACACGTCGGGTCGCGCCGCCATCGGCCTGGGTGAAACTCTCGAAGAGATGCGGCAGGACCGTCGCGGGAATGCCGATGCCGGTGTCGGCCACCGTCAGCACGACACCGCGCCCGCCGGCGGTGAGACGCACGGACACGCCGCCGACCTCCGTGAACTTCAGGCCGTTGGACACGAGGGTGTAGACGAGCTGCCGCAGACGTCCCGGATCCCCCATCCAGGCGCCGCGCGCGCCGGGTTCGATCTCGATGTCGAGCGAGAGCCCCTTGGACTCAGCCAGCATGGACGCGGTCGCGCAGGCCTGCTCCACGACCGCCGCGAGATCGAACGGCTGACACTCAAGCCGCACCTCACCCCGTTCCATATCGGCGAGGTCCAGGATGTCGTTGAGGACCGTGAGCAGCGCCGATCCCGAGCTCAGGATCACGCCTACGCGCTCGCGCTGCGCCGGCGTCAGGGGCTCGCGCAGCAAGGCCTGGCTCATTCCCAGCACGCCGTTCAGGGGCGTGCGCAGCTCGTGGCCCATGTTCGCCAGGAACCGGGCCTTCATGGTGTTGGCGCCCTCCGCGGCGTCGCGCGCCGCCGTCGCCTCGCGAAGCGCCGCCTTGAGGCTCTCGTCATAGTCTTCGAGACTGCCCAACAGCCGATTGAAGCGCCGGGTCAGTCGGCCGATCTCGTCGTCCTCAGCCACGGGCAGCCGCAGGCCGAAGTTACGGGAGGCCGCGGCCGCCCGCATGGCCTCGTCCACGGCCCGCAGAGGCGCGAGCGCCCGCCGGGCCAGACTGCGCGCCAGCAGTCCCGCGGCCAGGGTGGCGACCAGCGAAAGCGCGAGCGCGATCCCGATGTTCACCAGGCGCTCGGCGACCAGCTCACCGCCGTCGACCAGCAGCGCCACCTCTCCGGCGCGCCGTCCTTCGACCATCTGGGGAACATGCACCTCCAGGGCGCTGCCACGATACCGCGCCCGAGGTCGATCCACGCCGGCAGCTGACAGGCGCGCAGAGTCATGGCCCGGCTTGGCCAGACGCAGCTCCCGCCCCCCGGCGTCCCAATAGGCGGCGGCTACGGACTTCTCGCTGCCATAGAACAGAGCGGCGGTGACCGCTTGGGTTTCGGCTGTACCGGACTGCAGCTCGCGGTCAGCAGAGACCCCGATCGCCTGGGCCAGCTTCACCGACTCTTCCGCCAGTTCCGCCCTGTCCGCCGACCAGTTGCGCCACTGGTAGAGGGCGAAGGCGGCGAGGAGGGCCGTCAGGGTCGAGACCAGCGCCACGCCGACGACCCGCGCCTCCAGGCTTCGCCCCGATTCCTTGCGTCGTCGCGTCTCCGCGGTGCGGAGCACGCTCATTCGCCGCCTCCCGAACCCCCGTTTCCCGAACCCTGTCCTTTCGCGACGAAAGCTTAAGCCACTGGAAATGGCCGGCCTTTGTGGTTGATCCCGAGGTCGTCTGCGGCGAGAGGTCGCGGATGATAGACCCCACGCCGGAGGGCCGCCGCGCCTTCGTCCTCGAGAACACGCGCCTGCAGCACCCGCCGCACACGCCGGAACTGGTCCTGCGCCTCGCCGACGAGATCACGCCCATCTGGCGGATGACCGAGGAGGCCCTCGAGCAGATCGGCCTGCCGCCGCCGTTCTGGGCCTTCGCCTGGGCCGGCGGCCAAGCCCTGGCCCGGTACGTCATTGACCATCCCGCCATCGTCGCGGGCAAGGGCGTGGTCGACTTCGCCTCCGGCTCGGGCATCGTGGGCATCGCGGCGGCCAAGGCCGGCGCAGCGCGCGTGCTGGCCGCGGACGTCGATCCGTTCTGCGGCGCGGCGCTGGCCGCCAACGCAGAGGCCAACGGCGTGAGCTGCGAGTTCACCGACCAGGATCTGCTGGACACGCCGCCGCCAGCGTGGGCCGACGTCATCCTCGCCGGCGACATCTGCTACGAGAAGCCCCTGGCCGCCCGCGTCATGGCCTGGCTCGGCGAGGCGCGCGGCGCGGGCAAGACGGTGCTGATCGGCGACCCCGGCCGCAGCTACTTTCCGCGCGAGGGGCTCCGCAAGCTGGCCGAATACCAGGTGCCGACCACCCGCGAACTCGAGGACATGGAGGTCAAGAAGACCGCCGTCTGGACTCTGCCGTGACGACGATCTAGGTTCGGAACAAATTAGGAACAATCGGGAGGCGCTCTCGTGCGCGAAGACGGCAAGGTCGACTATGTGGAATTGCCCGGTGGCGGCGATCTGCCTGCGCTGAAGACCTTCTATGGTCAGGCCTTCGGCTGGGCCTTCACCGACTACGGCCCCAGCTACGCCGCCTTCCAGGAGGGCCTCGATGGCGGCTTCGACGCCGACCCCGCCGAGGCGACCCGCATGCCGCTCGTGGTGCTCTACGCCCACGACCTCGAGGCGATGGAGGCCAAGGTCCGCGCCGCCGGCGGCACGATCACCCGCCCGATCTTCAGCTTCCCCGGCGGCCGCCGCTTCCACTTCACCGACCCGGCGGGCAACGAGCTGGCGGTGTGGAGCGAGGGGTAGATCGCAACCCAAGATTGCTGCAGAGTCGAGCTGTCGAGTTGGGGGAGTGCGTTGAGAATTCGCGACCTGCTTTTGGCGGCCATCGGCTGCGTGACCATGGCTGGCGGCGCCGAGGCTGCGCCCAAGCTCGACCTTCCGCCGCCGGTCGATGTTTCGCCGCTGCCGGCCGGAACCCATGTCGAGGGGGCCAAGTTCGCTCGAGGCGCCTTCCAACTGAAGGAGGGGGCGGTATGGGCTTACGAAGGGCTAATCATCACGTGCAGCCTAGTCTCGACGCCCCTGCGTTGGAGCGCCGCCGACTGGGAGTTGAGCGCAGCCAGAATGGGGGCCGTCTTTCGAGAGGAGGCTGCGCGGTATGGTTTCGCGGACAGCCAGAACGTGAACTTGTTTGAGGCTGGGCCAGGTTCTGAACGGTACCAGGTGGCCGCGCTCATCACTGACATGGACGCCCGGCTGTGCAGCGACGCGGAGTCGGGCCCTGGCAACTACTCGGGCCGCATGAAGATGTCGGTCGAATGGCAGGTGTTCGACAGCGTGCGGCGGCAGATCGTCGCGCGGGTCCCCACCACGGCGGGCGGAGAGCAGAAGCGCTATACCTCGGACGGTGTCGAGCGCACGTTCTATGAGGCCTTTCGCCAGAACGTCAGGGCCCTGCTGGCGTCGACCCAGTATCGGGAGCTGATGACGCAGCCCACGCAGGAGTCGAGCAGGCCCAGCCTCCCGCCCATGACTTTCGCTGCGCCGCCACCGGCGGTCCGCACCATCGCCAGCTCCGCCGGCGCCGTGGTCACGATCTTTGCGGGTGACGGCATGGGCAGTGGCTTCCTGATTGCCGGCGACGGCCTGCTGCTCACGAACCATCATGTGGTCGGGAGCGCCCGCTACGTGAAGGTGCGCTGGCCGGACGGCGCGGAAGGTGTTGGGGAGGTCTTGCGCTCCGACCCCGGTCGCGACGTGGCGCTGGTGCGAACCAGCGCGCCCCGGTCTTCGCCGCTGGTTCTACGCACGCTGGCGCCACGGCTGGGCGAGGCCGTCTTCGTGGTCGGCACGCCGCTGGACCAGCGGTTCCAGGGCTCGGTCACCAAGGGCGTGGTCTCGGCCACTCGCGTCTACGAAGGCCGCGCCTACATCCAGAGCGACGCGGTGGTGAACGGAGGCAACAGCGGCGGGCCTCTCCTCGACGAAGAGGGCTCCGTCGTCGGCATCACAGTGTCGGGAATGGAGATCGGCGGCGCGCCGGTGGGCATCAATCTCTTCATCCCCATCGATGACGCACTGCGCGCGCTGTCCCTGACGCCAGGCCGCTGAACCCTTAGCCCACCGGCGGCGGGTAGTGCGTCTCGCCGACCACCTCGGCGACCGTGACCTTGCGCCAGTCGAAGCCCTCCACGTCGCGGGTCTTCCGGGCGACGATGGTGGCGTGGCAGTAGAGCGCCGGCACCGGGCGGAAACGCAGGTAGCGGTCGGCGTAGGCCGAGAAGCGCCCGACGATCGGGTTCTGCAGGCTGGCCTCGACACACTCGAATCCCAGGGCCGGCGAGAACAGGGCCCTGAGGCCCATGTCGCTGAACTGGAAGAAATGCCAGGGCCGCTCGTGCGCCGAGTACGAGAAGTGGGTTTCGAGAAACAGCAGGCCGCCGGGCTTCAGGACCCGCGCGATCTCTTCGGCGACGACCCAGGGCATGGCCAGGTGCTCGAACACCGCCGTCGAGAAGACCACGTCGAAGCGCCCCTCCACGAGCTGCGACAGCCGGTGCGCGTCCCCCGCCACGTCGACGTTGGGCCCGGGATAGTAGTCGAAGCCGACATACTCGGCATGACGCAGGCGCTGGCGGAGGCCATAGCTGCCGGTGACCTCACGGCTGCCCACCTCCAGGATGCGGAAACCCGACCTGTCGCCTGCCTCGATCACCCGTTCCTGCAGGGCCTGGTGGGCGGTGAGGTCCGGCGTGGGAAGGCCGGGGATCAGATAGGCGCGATCCACCCTCGGCCCCACCACCGAAAGAACGGCCCGGCGAGCCCCGGACGCCAGGCGCCGCACGATCGATCCCATGCCCATGGGCCGGTAACTCCCATCTCCGCCCGCTGCACGCCACCCCTGATTGACGCGCCGCGCGACCGGCGCATGATCCCCGCCTCTTCGTCCCGGGAGTCCGCGCCATGACCCGCGAGGAGGTCGCCGCCATCGCCCTCGCCTTCCCCGGCTGCGAGGAGGGGGTCAGCTACGGCCGCCCGTCCTTCAAGCTGAACGGCAAGTTCTTCACCCGCATCCGGGACGAGGACGACAGTCTGGTCCTGCTGGAGGTGGGCTTCGACGAGCGGGAGATGCTGATGGAGGCCGAGCCCGCGACGTTTCACACCACGCCGCACTACAAGGACTATCCCAGCGTCCTGGCCCGCATCGCGAATCTGGACCCTGGTTCGCTGCGCGGCTTCCTGGAGCGGCGCTTCCGCAAGATCGCGAAGAAGAGCGTTGTGAAGGCCTGGGAGGCGGGCCGCGCCTAGAACTCGTCCTCGATCGAGGCGCGGAAGTTCTCGAACACCTCGGCGGCGTGCTGCTCAGGCGCAAGCGGCGGTTCGGGCTCGGCGGCGGGCGAGGCCTTAGCCAACGAGAGCCGCCCCACCACCACGCCGTACTGCACCAGCACGAGTTCCTCGCCGTCCGACAAGCCGGCGAGCATGGCCGCGATCTTCGGCGGCAGATCGTCGAGGTCGAGCTGAGCCATGGCGCCATCCTAGACCGCTTCGCGGCCGACCGCTAAACCGCCCTTCCAAGGAGACAGTATGGCTTACCGGTCGCTGCGCGAATTCCTGGAGAAGCTCGAGGCCGCCGGGGAACTGGTGCGCGTCTCGGAGCCCGTCTCGTCCGTCCTGGAAATGACCGAGATCCAGCGTCGCCTGCTGGCGACCGGCGGTCCGGCGGTGCTGTTCGAGAACGTCACCCGCGCCGACGGCGAGCGCTCGTCGATGCCGTGCCTGGTCAACCTGTTCGGCACGGTGAAGCGGGTCGCCATGGGCGTCACGCTGGAGGGCAAGGAACGCACCACCGCCGGCGAGTTGCGCGAGGTGGGCGAGCTGCTGGCCTTCCTGCGCCAGCCCGAGCCGCCCCGGGGCCTGAAGGACGCCTGGGACATGCTGCCCCTGGCCAGGACCGTGATGGGCATGAGGCCGCAAGTGCGGAAGACCGGCCCGGTGCAGGAGGTGGTGCTCAAGGGCGACCAGATCGACCTCACCAAGCTGCCGATCCAGACCTGCTGGCCCGGCGAGCCGGCGCCGCTGATCACCTGGCCGCTGGTGGTCACCAAGGGGCCGTCCGACGCCCGCGAGGACGACTTCAACCTCGGCATCTACCGCATGCAGGTGCTGGGCAAGGACCGCACGATCATGCGCTGGCTGGCCCACCGGGGCGGCGCCCAGCATCACCAGCGCTGGAAGAAGTCAGGCAAGCGCGAGCCCCTGCCGGCCTGCGCGGTCATCGGCGCCGACCCGGGCACGATCCTGGCCGCCGTGACGCCGGTGCCCGACACCCTGTCGGAGTACCAGTTCGCCGGCCTGATGCGGGGCGCCAAGCTGGACCTCGTGCCCGCCAAGACCGTACCGCTGATGGTGCCGGCCCAGGCCGAGATCGTGCTTGAGGGGCATGTCCTCCTGGACGAGTACGCCGACGAGGGCCCTTACGGCGACCACACCGGCTACTACAACTCGGTGGAGCGCTTCCCGGTGTTCCAGGTGACCGCGGTCACCATGCGCAAGGAGCCGATCTACCTCACCACCTTCACGGGCCGGCCGCCGGACGAGCCGAGCGTGCTGGGCGAGGCGCTGAACGAGGTCTTCATCCCGCTGATCCGCCAGCAGTTCCCCGAGATCGTCGACTTCTGGCTGCCGCCCGAGGGCTGCAGCTACCGCATCGCCGTGGTGTCGATGAAGAAGGCCTACCCCGGCCACGCCAAGCGCGTGATGATGGGGGTCTGGAGCTATCTTCGGCAGTTCATGTACACGAAGTGGGTGATCGTCGTGGACGACGACATCGACGCCCGCGACTGGAAGGACGTCATGTGGGCCCTGTCCACGCGGATGGACCCGGCCCGCGACATCACCGTCGTCGAGAACACCCCCATCGACTACCTCGACTTCGCCTCGCCCGAGAGCGGCCTGGGATCCAAGATCGGTCTCGACGCCACCAACAAGTGGCCGCCCGAGACCCACCGCGAATGGGGCGAGAAGCTGGGCATGGACCGGTCCGTCATCGACGCCGTGACCGAAAAGTGGTCCAGGTTGGGCCTGCCCGGCGACGGTCGGCCGGTGGAATAGGAGCAACGCCGATGGATCCCCTGGCGTCCGCCCACGCCGCCGCCCTCTGGGCCGGCCTGCACGTCATTCTGCTGCTCGTGCTGTCGGTCCTGGTCACCCGCCAGCGACGCAAGCACCGGATCGAGATCGGGGACGGCGGCGTGCCGGCCCTCACCCAGGCGATCCGCGCGTTCGGCAACGCCACCGAATATGTCCCGACCGCCCTGGCCGGCCTGGCGCTGCTGGCGCTGGCGGGGGCCCTGCCGCTGCTGATCCACGCGGTGGGCCTGACCCTGTTCGTCGGCCGCGTGCTGCACGGCTTCGGCCTGTCGCGCAGCAGCGCGGCGACCTGGCCGCGGGCCGTCGGCGTGCTGGCGACCTGGATCGCCTACATCGCCATGGCTGCGGCGCTTTTGTTCTACGCCTTCCCGTAGGGTTGTTCCCGGGCCCTGCGTCGGCCATATCCGGGCCATGGACGAAAACCTGCTGAACGACGTCGTGGCCGCCGCCCTCAAGGCCGGCGCCGACGCCGCCGAAGCCGTGGGCGCCGAGCGCCGCAGCCTCTCGATCTCCGTGCGCATGGGCGACCTCGAGGAGGTGGAGCGCGAAGAGTCCCGCGACCTCGGACTCAGGGTCTTCGTCGGCCAGCGCCAGGCGACGGTCTCCGGCTCGGACGTCTCGGCCGAGGCCCGGGCCAAGCTGGTCGAGCGCGCCGTCGCCATGGCCCGCCTCGCCCCCGAGGACCCATACGCCAGCCTCGCCGATCCGGACCGGCTGGCGCGCGGCCCGCTGCCCGACCTGGACCTCTTCGACGCCACCGAACCCTCCGCCGAGGCGCTCGAGGACCGCGCCCGCGCGGCCGAGGCGGCGGCCCGGGCCGCGCCCAAGGTCACCAACACCGACGGCGCCACGGGTTCCTGGTCGTCCTCGCGCTGGGTCATGGTCACCAGCGGCGGTTTCCACGGCGTGCACCGCGCTTCGGGCTTCTCCATTGGCGCCTCGGCCATCGCCAGCGACGAGGGCGGCATGGAGACCGGCTATGACGGCCGGTCGGCGCGCTGGCAGTCCGACCTTCCCAGCCCGGAGAGCCTGGGCGCCGAGGCCGGCCGCCGCGCCGCGTCCCGGCTAGGCGCCCGCAAGATCGCCTCCACCACCGCCCCGGTGATCTTCGAGAACCGGCTGGCCGGCTCGCTGATGAGCCCGCTGATCGGCGCCATTTCCGGCCCCTCCATCGCCCGCGGCGTCTCGTTCCTGAAGGATCGGCTGGGCCAGCAGATCTTCGCCAAGGGCGTTGTGATACGCGACGACCCGCACCGCCCGCGCGGCCTGGGCTCCTCGCCCTTCGACGATGAAGGCGTCGCGAACGCGCCCATCAACCTGATCGACGACGGCGTGCTGACCACCTGGCTGCTCAACACCTCGTCGGCCCGCCAGCTCGGCCTTTCCACCACCGGCCACGCCTCGCGCGGACTCGCCGGCCCGCCCGGCGTCTCGACCTCCAACCTCACCTTCCAGCCGGGCGACAAGGATCAGGCGGGCCTGATGAAGGACGCCGGCGCCGGCCTCCTCGTCACCTCCATGTTCGGCCCCTCGCTCAATGCCAACACCGGCGACTGGTCGGTGGGCTGCGCGGGCTTCTGGTTCGAAGACGGAGAGATCGCCTATCCGGTCAGCGAGATCACAGTCGCCGGCAACCTGCTGGAGATCTTCGGCCGCGTCGTTCCGGGCTCCGACCTGGAGATCCGCGGCGCCGCCAACGCGCCCTCGCTGCTGATCGACGCGCTCGCCATCGCGGGACGCTGACGCCTTGGCGGTCGATGAAGACCTGACCCTGATCCTGGACGCCGCACACGAGGCGGGCGAACTCGCCCGCACGATCCGCCGCCAGGGCCTCGAGATAGAATACAAGGAGGAGGACGGGACCCCGGTCACCAACGCCGACCTCGCCGCCGACACGCTCCTCACCGAACGGTTGCGCGCTGCGCGCCCCGGCTACGGCTGGCTATCTGAGGAGACCGCCGACGATCATGGCCGCCTCGCCCACCGCCGCATCTTCGTGGTCGATCCGATCGACGGCACCCGCGCCTTCCTCAACGGCCGGCCCTGGTGGTCGGTCGCCATTGCGGTCGTGGAGGACGGTCTGCCCGTCGCCGGCGTCGTCTACGCCCCCGAGCTGGACGCCGCCTACGCCGCCGCGGCCGGCGCCGGCGCGACCCGGAACGGCGTCCTGATCCGCCCTAGCGAGGCAGCCGCGCTGGAAGGATGCCGCATGGTCGGCGACACCATGGTCTTCCAGCACTGGTCCTGGCCCACGCCCTGGCCGCCGATGCAGATCGAGCAACGCAGCTCCACCGCGCTCCGCATGTGCCTGGTCGGCGCCGGCGAGTTCGACGCCGCCGTGGCCCCGGTCAGGAAGTCGGACTGGGACGTGGCCGCCGGGGATCTGATCGCCCGCGAGGCCGGCTGCTTCGTCGGCGACCACACCGGCGCCGGCTTCCGCTACAACGCCCCCCGCCCCTCGCAGGCGAGCCTCGTCTGTGCGACGCCTCGTCTTGCCCCATTGATCCTGGAGCGCGTCCGGCATATGGGCGCGCGCAACTGATTACAACTGAAACGATCCTCCCATGCCCAGCACCGAACTCCTCCACCTCGTCATCGGCGGCGAACTGAAGTCCCTCGACGGTCCGCCCGAGTTCAAGGACTTCTCCAAGATCGACTTCGCCGGCGCCTACGGCAGCTACGAGGAAGCCGTCCGCGCCTGGCGCGCCAAGGCCCAGGCCACTGTCGACAACGCTCTGGTGCGCTACTTCATCCTGCACGCCCATAAGCTGCTGACGCCGGGCGCCGACGACTAAGACCGCCGAAGATGCTCCCCCCTTGGGGAGCTCCTGGGAAGCAGGTGAGGGGGTTTCATCAGCGACCTCTGCGGCGGAAACCCCCTCCACCACTTCGTGGTCCCCCTCCCCCTGCGGGGAGGATTTATCCTACTCCCGCCGAAGGACGCTCTCGGTGAGCAGGTTGCCCCACATGTTGGTGCGGAAGTCGGCCTTCATGCCGGCCGGGTCGTACATGGGGCTCAGCACCCACTCCAGGAAGCTCATCCCCGCCGGCTCGCCCTCGGTGAGGTAGCGGGCGAAGGTGTAGTCCAGCACCCCGGTCTTGCCGTGCCGGATGTGCAGGTAGCGGATGTGCAGCTGATTCAGGGCCTCGCGGATCGTCTTGCCCTGCCGGAAGTGCATGTAGAACACACTCATGATGCCTGCCCGGTCCGCGCCGGACTTGCAGTGCATCAGCGCTGGGTACTCCAGCGTCTCGAACAGCCGCTTGGCGCCCAGCACCCGCTCCCGCGACGGCACCTCGCGCGAGGTGATCGTGAAGTTGACGAAGTTCAGCCCCAGCCGCTCGCAGGCGTCCTTCTCCAAGGCGTGGAAGCTGGCGTCGAACCCGCCGCGAAGGTTCACGATCGTCCGAATGCCCCGGTCCTTCCAGGCCGCGATCTGATGCGGCCACGGCTGGTTGGCCCGCACCAGCTCGTCCGAGATCCAGTGCGCGTTGGAAAATCCCAGCCGCAGGTAGGCGTGGTCGTTCCAGAGATAGTCGAGATAGGCCTTCGTCCGTCCCCACGGCGTGGAGAGGTCGAACCGGTCCTCGGCGGGGGCGTCCGTCATCGCGCCTAGGTAAGGCCACCCGCCGAGCTGGGGAAGGGGCGCAGGACGAAGAGCCCGATCGCGCCGCCTGCGCCCCGCGGCTCTACGGCGCTTGCCGGACGTAGCGTCGTGCTGAATAGGTGGTATGGCGAGCGCCCGGGTTTCGACCCACGCGCCGCGAGTGAACAAGAATAAGTGGGCGTGAGGGGACGTTGAACCAGTCGGAGGATGAGCAGCCGGCCGCGCCGGCCCACGGCTCGCGTCGGAGATTCCGGCGGCGCTGGATCGTCATGGCCGCGGGCCCGATCCTGATCCTGGCGGGGGTCGCCTATCTGATCCTCACCAGCGGGCGGTTCGAGACCACCGACAACGCCTACGTCCAAGTGGCCAAGACCCCGGTGGCGCCGTCGATCGGCGGCCGCGTGGTCGAGATCTACGTCAAGGAGAACCAGCCAGTCCGCCGAGGCCAGGTGCTGTTCCGCCTGGACCAGCGCGACCTGAAGGCCAGCGTCGACCTGGCCGAGGCCCAGCTCGCCAACGCCCGGCTGGCGGTCAGCCAGGCCCGGGCCGCCTACCAGCGCGAGGTCGCCAACGTGGCGGTGGCGCAGGAGAACCTCGCCTACGCCACCCGGGAAGTGACCCGCCAGCGCCAGCTCAATGCGGCCGGGGCGGCCTCAGGCCAGGTC
>JBKOYY010000171.1:0-10690 GCA_046725615.1 Pseudomonadota bacterium | reverse complement strand
GGCGTATACGCTGCGATTCAGGCTTGCGCAAGTCCGGGGACGGCGTGTCGCACGAGCCGCCTCGCCGCCGCGAAACAAACCGCGAAAAAAGAGCCCGGCGCGAGCGCCGGGCCTACAGAAGTTGGTGATGGTGGGGTGTCTTCAAAGAAGACGATTTGAACCTCTGCTGTGTTGGTAAAGGCGCGGTTAACGCGCGAACGACGTTCTCGCCCGCGACCGTTCCGACGAGCGTTCGATTGTCGCGCGGGGCTGGACGCGGCGGCCGGATCGGTCGATCAGAAGGGCGGCCAACCCACGGAAAAGCCAATCACGGAAATTAAGGTCGATGCGCATCCATTTCACCGGCATCGCGGGCGCGGGCATGGCCGCGGCGGCGCTGATGATGCGCGAGGCCGGCCACGAGATCAGTGGGTCCGACGAGGACGTCTTCCCGCCCATGTCCACCTATGTGGAAGGGCTGGGCTTCCCGTTCCACCGGCGCTTCGCCGCCGGCAACCTGCCGCCGGGCCTGGACCTGCTGGTGCTGGGCGCCTCCGCCAAGCTGGGGGGAGAGAGCAATCCCGAGGTCGCCGAGGCCCGGGCCCGCGGCGTGCGGGTCACCACCTTCCCCGAACTGGTGGGCGAGACCACCCGGGACCGCCAGAACACGGTCGTCGCCGGCTCGTTCGGCAAGTCGACCTGCACGGCGCTGATGTCCCACGTCCTGCGCGTGAGCGGGGTGGACGCCGGCTGGATGATCGGCGCGATCTCGCCCAGCCTGCCTGACACCGGCCATTGGGGGACGGCGCCGCAGGTGGTGCTGGAGGGGGACGAATACATCGTGGGGCCGAGCGACCGGCGCTCCAAGTTCGTGCTCTACCATCCGCGCGACGTGCTGCTGACGTCGCTGATCCACGATCACGTCAATGTCTTCCCGACCTTCGACGATTACGTGAAGCCGTTCGCCGAGCTGTTGCGCCTGCTGCCGGCCGACGGCCTGCTGGTCGCCCGCGAGCATCCGGCGATCCGCGCGATCGCCGGCGAGGCCGCCTCGCGGATCGTCTGGTACGACACCGCCCCCTGCGACGGCTGGTATCCCGAGGGGATCGTCTACGGCGAGACCACCCGCTTCACCCTGGTCGGCCCCGGCGGCCGGCGCGTGGCGCTCGCCACCACCCTGCTCGGCGAGCACAACGTCGAGAACATCGTCGGGGTCTCGGCCTATCTCCTGGAACGCGGACTGGTGACCGAGGCGCAGGTCGCCCGTGGCGTCGAGAGCTTCGCCGGCATCCGCCGCCGGCTTGACCGGCTGACGCGTCGCTCGGCCGTGCCGGTCATCGAGGGCTTCGGCTCCTCGTACGAGAAGGCCCGCTCCGCCATCGAGGCGATGCTGCTGCACTATCCCGCCCGGCCGCTGACGGTGGTGTTCGAGCCGCACACCTTCTCGTGGCGCAATCGCGATGCGCTGTCCTGGTACGACACCGTGTTCGAGGGCGCGGCCCGGGTGCTGGTGATCCCGCCTCCGCACCATGGCGAGGCCAGCCACAACCAATCGTCGTTCCCGGAGATCCTGGCCCGCGTCGCTGCCGCCGGGGTGACGGTCGATGGCGTGGAGACAACCGAGGCCGCCACGGCGGCGCTCAGCCGCCTGTCGGGCGATGAGGTGGTGCTGCTGCTGTCGTCCGGCCCGCTCCTGGGCCTGCCCGACGCCCTGCCGCGGGTGTTCGACGACCTCTACGGGTCGGCCGCGGCGGCCTGATCGACCGCCGCGGCGCCGTCATTACGGCCGCGAGGCGTTGTGGTGCGCCGGGATCGGCTGGACGTAGTCGCCCTTGGCGGCCTTCTCGGCCTCGTTCAGCGCCTTGAAGAACGGGTCGGCGCGCTTGGGGCCGAGGTAGCCGAACAGGTAGGCGGCCACCTTGCGCATCTGGATCTCCTCCGAACCCTCGGTGATCCGGTAGCGGCGGTGGTGGCGGTAGATGTGCTCGAACGGCTTGTGGCGCGAATAGCCGATGCCGCCGTGCACCTGCATCGCGCGGTCGGCGGCCTCGCAGACCAGCCGGTTGCCCCAGTAGTTGCACATGGAGACCTTGTCCGAGATCGTCTTCTCGATCTCCTTGTGCTCCATGTGGTCCATCTGCCAGGCGGTCTTGCGGATCAGGAGGCGCAGCATCTCGCACTGGGTCTGCAGCTCGACCAGCGGCCACTGGATGGCCTGGTTCTCGGCCAGCGCCTTGCCGAACGGCTTGCGCTCTCGGGCGTAGCGGACGCTCTCGTTGATGCAGAACTGCGCCGCGCCCAGGCTCGAGGCGGCCTGCCGGATGCGGTTCTGGTGCACGAAGCTCTGGCCGATGCCCAGGCCGTGGTCGATCTGTCCCCAGTAGCTGTCTTCCGGGATCCAGACGTTCGTGAAGCTGACCCGCGGGTGGTCGGTCGGCATGTTGAACGTCCAGAGGTACTCCTCGACCTTCACGCCGGGCGCGTCGGCGGGGACGATGAAGCAGGTGATGCCCTTGGCGTCGCCGTCGTTTCCGGAGGTGCGGCTGAAGCACATCACGTGGGTCGCCACGTGCATGCCCGTGGTCCACATCTTTTCGCCGTTGATCAGCCAGCCCGGCTTGCCGTCCTTGTTCTGGCGGACCGCGCGGGTCTCCATCCAGGTGGCGTCCG
Organism: Pseudomonadota bacterium; assembly: GCA_046725615.1. Classification (GTDB taxonomy): domain Bacteria; phylum Pseudomonadota; class Alphaproteobacteria; order Caulobacterales; family Caulobacteraceae; genus Phenylobacterium. The sequence goes on along the minus strand of JBKOYY010000171.1, from coordinate 8,041 downwards.
AGCCGTGGTTGGGTTCGGTCAGGCCGAAGCCGGTCCGCATCTTCCCGTTCAGCAGCGCGTCGGCGTAGCGGTCGTACTGCTCGTTCGTCGCGAACTCCTTGAACATCAGGATGAAGGGGTTGTTGCCCACGATCGAGTGTTCGGTCTGCAGGTCGTTGAACAGGCCCAGGCCCTTGGCCGCCAGATGCTCGCGGATGATGGCCATGGCCAGCTGGCTGCCACCCTTGCCGCCCATCTCGACGGGCCAGGCATAGCGCAGGTGGCCGGCGTCGTCGGCCAGCTTGCGGGCCTTGGCCAGCAGCTCCTCCCACTCGTGCCGGGGCAGGCCGCCGTTGTCCCAGTCGGTCCGGGCGTGTTCGCGGCGATGGTCGAAGAACCGGTCGTTATCGTCCGCGCGCTGCAGCGGCATGATCACGTCGTCGATGAAACGATCGAGCTCGTCCAGGTAGTCCTGGATGTCCTTAGGAATGTCGAAGTCCATGGCCGTTTCTCCCAATCGTCTCGCGCGTGCTCTTGGGCGGACTTGACGTAGGGGACCGGTTTACAACGCCCCTCAAAGCCCGCCAGATCGGAGCCAGTCTAGACCAGCCGAGAGGTTCCGCCGGGTCATGGAAGTTGATGTTCGCGCGGGCCTGCAGAAGCTCGCCGAAAGACTGGCAGGGGAGGGCGCCGCGCTGGCCGAGGCCCAGCGTCTTTCGGGCGGCGCCAGCATGGAGACATGGGCGTTCGCGGTCACCGGCCCGGCCGGTCGCGAGGACCTCATCCTGCGTCGCCGCAGCGCGCCGTTCGACGAGGAGACCGCCCGCTCGGTCAGTCTCAGCACAGAGGCGGCCCTGATCCAGGCCACGGCGGCCAACGGCGCCAAGGTCCCGACCGTCCGCCACGTCTGCGACGACGCCGACGGCCTCGGCGAGGCCTATGTGATGCGCCGGGTGTCCGGCGAGACCCTCGGCAAGAAGATCGTCTCCGACCCGCGCTTCGACGCGGTCCGGCCGGCGCTGGCCCGCCAGTGCGGCGAGGCGCTCGTGCCGATCCACCGGACCAGCCTGCCGCCCGGCGTGAAGCTGAAGACCGCCGACGCCGCCGCCGACCTCGACCGCTACGAGGAGGTCTACCGCGCGACCGGCGCCCAGCGGCCGGTGCTGGAGCTGGCGTTCCAGTATCTGCGGGCCAGGATCCCCGAGCCCGTCGAGCCGGTGCTGCTGCACGGCGACTTCCGAAACGGGAACATCATGTTCGACCCCGAGACGGGGGTGGCGGCGGTGCTCGACTGGGAGCTGGCGCACCTGGGCGATCCGGCCGAGGACATGGGCTGGATCTGCACCAACTCCTGGCGCTTCGGCCGTCCGGACCGGCCCGTCGGCGGCTTCGGCGACTACGCGGATCTGCTGGCCGGCTATGCCGCGGCGGGCGGCAAGCCCATCGAGCTCTCCCGCGTGCGCTTCTGGCAGATGCTGGGCTCGCTGCGCTGGGGCGTCATGTGCCTCACCATGTACCTTTCCTGGGCCAGCGGCGTGGAGAAGTCGGTGGAGCGGCCGATGATCGGCCGGCGGGTCTCGGAGACCGAGGCCGACCTGGTGGTGCTTCTGGAGCAGGGCCTGTGATCACCCATCCCAAGACCGAGGAACTGGCCGAGTCCGTGGCGTTGTGGATCGAGCAGATCCGCCCCTCGCTCGATCCGCGCAACGCCTTCCTGGCCCGCGTCGCCGCGAACGCCATGGCCACCATCAAGCGCGAGCTGACCGACGGCCCGGCGGCCGAGGCGCGGGCGACCGCCGCCATGGCCGGGGTGCTCGGTCACGACGGCGACTTCGCGGCGCTCAACGCCGAGCTCTGCGACCGCATCCGCTCGGGCGAGCTGACCGTCGAGACGCCTGGCCTGCTGGCCGCGCTGCGGACCATGGCCATGGACCAGCTCGCCATCGACCAGCCGAGCTACCGGCACGAGGTCTGAGCCTCAGGCCGCGGCGCGGTCCTCGAAGCTTTCCAGCACGCGGATGATTTCGCTCTCGCGCTCGTTCCAGAGGATCGAGACGCGGGCGGCGCGTTGGCCGTCCGCGCCCAGGGCGGCGGCCACTTCCGGCTCGCGCAGGCGGCGGTCCGACAGGCGAAGCAGGGTGCGCTCGCCGCCCTGGTCGACGCTGACGTCGTGATAGCGCAGGATCGCGTCCACCACGGCCGCGGGCGGCAGGGCCGGGCGGCCGGGCTGGACCTTGGCCGGCGCCTTCGCGGGACGAGGCGCGAAGCGGGCCGGGCTGAAGCGGTCGGGACGACGACGGGGCTGGAAACGGGAAGCCATCGGTGTCGAGCTCCTTGCGGGTTGCCGATGGTTCTGGTTTTGTCTGCCGTGTACGACAGAAACGGACGTAGATTTTCCCATGCGCCACGAAAAAGGGGCCCGGCTGCTGGAGCTGGCGCGGATGCTGGCCTCCACGGCAGAGGGCCTGACCCTCGACGAGATGGCTGAGCGGCTGGGCGTCTCCCGGCGCACGGTCGAGCGGATGCGCGACGCGGTCTGGGAGGTGTTCCCTCAGCTCGAGGCGGTGGAAGAGGGCGTCAGCCGGCGGTTCCGCATCCCGGGCGGCCTCGACGGCCTCTTCCAGGCGCCCACCGCCGAGGAGCTGGCGGCGCTCGCCGCGTCGGCCGAGCTGATGGACCGCCAGGGCGCGGCCGCCCGCGCCGCCGCCCTGCGCTCGCTGGAACAGAAGGTGTTGTCCGCCACCCGCGCCTCGGCCCGCCGACGCCTGGCCCCCGACCTGGAGGCCCTGCTGCAGGCCGAGACCATCGCCGTCACCGCCGGCCCGCGGCCGTTCGAGGAGGAGAGCGTCCTGGCCGCCGTCCGCGAGGGGCTGAAGTCGCTGTCGACTTTGCGCTTCCGCTACGAAGGCGGGTCCAGCCCCGGCCGCACGCGCGAGGTCGTGCCCTTCGGCATCCTGTTCGGACGCTCCAACTATCTGGTCGCCGAGGAGGTCGGGGCGGGGACCGGCCCGCGCAACTGGCGTCTCGACCGGGTGTTCGACGTGGAGGTCACCGGCGTCCCCGGCGCGCCGCCGGCCGACTTCTCGCTCCAGGCCTACGCCGACGAGAGCTTCGGCATCTACCAGGACGACACCCACGACGTCCTGCTGCGGATCCTGCCCCACGGTCGGGAGGACGCCGTGCGCTGGCGCTTCCACGCACGCCAGAAGGTCGAGGCCCAGCCCGACGGATCCACCCTGGTGCGCTTCCGGGCCAGCGGTATGCGCGAGCTGGCCTGGCACCTCTTCACCTGGGGTGACAAGGTGGAGATCGTCGCGCCGCCGGCGCTGAAGGACATGATGCGGAACGAGCTGGACGTCGCGCTCAAGACCCACGTCCGGAATTGACGTAGGTCGGATTCAAGGTCGCTCCATCAAACCGGAGACGACCGATGACCACTCTCGACTACGCCACCTTCTTCGAGACCCAGATCCGCCCCCGCCAGCGCCGCCGGCGGGTGCTCCTCGGCTTGGCCGCCGTGATGGTCTGGGTGTTGCCGGTGCTCTTCGTCGGCGTCGTCGCCCAGGGCTGAAGCCGGGCGAACCCCGCTCGCCGCAAACCGCTTGAGCTTCCGCGGCGCATCGGCCCCTATCGTCGCAAGATGATTTGGGAATCTTCACGATGCCGATGCGTGTTTTCGGGGCGGCGCTGGCCGCGGTGTTTCTGATGGGGGCGGCCGCGCCGGACGACGATCCCTACACCTGGATGGAGGAGATCGAGGGGGCGCGGGCCCTCGACTGGGCCAAGGCCGAGAACGCCCGCTCGCTGCCTCAGCTACAAAACGATCCCCGCTATACCGGCCTCTATGCCGACGCGCTCAAGATCGCGACCGCCAAGGACCGCATCCCCGGCGTCTACTTCGCCGGCGACGGGTCCCTGCGCGACTACTGGCAGGACGCCGAGCACGTGCGAGGGATCTGGCGAACTGCCAGCCTCGACAGCTACCGGGCGGGCGAGCCGCAGTGGCGGACCATCCTCGACCTCGACGCCCTGTCGAAGGCCGAGGGCGCCAACTGGGTCTGGAAGGGCGCCGATTGCCTCGCCCCAGACGACCGCCTCTGCCTGGTGAACCTCTCCAACGGCGGCAAGGACGCCGTGGAGATCCGCGAGTTCGACGCGGTCGCGGGCTCGTTCGTCGAGGGCGGGTTCCGCCTGCCCGAGGGCAAGCACCGGATCGACTGGATCGATCGGGATACGCTGCTCGTCGTCACCGAGTGGAACAAGGGTGAGATCACCACCTCCAGCTATCCCTACATCGCCAAGCTGCTGAAGCGCGGCCAGCCCCTGTCGGCCGCCAAACAGGTCTTCGCGGGCCAGAAGACCGACGGCGGCTACGGCGTGCAGTCCATTGTCCTGCGCGACCCCGCGGGCGCGGTGAAGGCGGTCGTGATCCAGCGGCCCTTGGACACCTTCAACGCCGAATACTACCTGCTGGTCGGCGACCGGCCGCTGAAGCTGGACCTGCCGAAGAAGTCCTCGATCCAGGGCTATCTGGACGGCCGGGTGATCGTCAGCCTCGAGGAGGACTGGGCCGCCAAGGGGATGAAGGAAGGCGACCTCGTCGACTTCGACCTCGCCGCCCTCAAGCGCAAGCCCGACGCGCTCACGCCGTCGCTCGTCCTGCGCCCGACCGAGAGCCAGAGCGTCGAGCAGGTGGCGACCACCAAGGGCCGCCTTGTCGTCGCGCTGCTCGACAACGTGAAGGGCCAGGTCCTCAGCTTCCGCCGCGCCGGCGGCGCCTGGACCTCCACCAAGTTGGACCTGCCCAAGGACTCCACCATCGGCATCGCCTCGGCGTCCGACCATGACGACCGGCTGATCCTCAACGTCACCGGCTACCTGACGCCGTCCAGCCAGTGGCTGGCCGACGCCGCCGCCGGCGCGCCGCAGCAGCTCCGCAGCCTGCCGGCCCGCTTCGACGCCTCGGACATGAAGGTGGAGCAGCACTGGGCCACCTCGAAGGACGGCACGAAGGTCCCGTACTTCGTGGTCTCCAGGAAGGACGTGAAGCTCGACGGCTCCAATCCGACGCTGCTCTACGCCTACGGCGGCTTCCTGGTCAGCCAGACGCCGGCCTACGCGGCGACGGCCGGCAAGCTGTGGCTGGAGAAGGGCGGGGTCTACGTCGTCGCCAACATCCGCGGCGGCGGCGAGTTCGGTCCCCGCTGGCACAACGCCGGCCTGAAGCTGAACCGGATGCGGGTCTACGACGACTTTTTCGCCGTTTCCGAGGACCTGATCGCCCGCAAGATCACCAATCCGAAGAAGCTGGGCATCATGGGCGGCTCGAACGGCGGCCTGCTGATGGGCGTGGCCCTGACCAAGCGGCCCGAGCTCTACAACGCCGTGGTCATCCAGGTGCCGCTGTTCGACATGATCGGCTACGACCACATCGGCGCCGGCTCGTCGTGGATCGGCGAATACGGCGATCCCAAGGTTCCGGAAGAGCGCGCGATGCTGATGAGCTATTCGCCGTACCAGAACCTGAAGCCGGGACAGCCCTATCCGCGGGTGTTCATCGAGACGTCCACCAAGGACGACCGCGTCCATCCGGCCCACGCTCGAAAGGCCGCCGCGCGGCTCAAGGAGTACGGCTACGACTACCTCTACTACGAGAACATCGACGGCGGTCACGCCGCCGCCGCCAACCTCAACGAGCGGGCGATGCGCCAGGCGCTGGAATACACCTATCTGATGCAGAGGCTGATGGACTGATGCCGAAGGCCCCCGTCGTCAGCGCCGGCGTGCTGGCCTGGCGGCGGGGCGCCTCGGGCCCGGAGTTCCTGCTGGTGCATCCGGGCGGGCCCTACTGGGCGAAGAAGGACGCCCAGGGATGGTCGATCCCCAAGGGGCTGGTCGATCCGGGGGAGGAGGGTTGGACCGCCGCCCGCCGCGAGTTCCGCGAGGAGCTGGGCGTGGAGATCGACGGGGAGGGCGAGCCGCTGGCCCCGGTGACGTCCTCGGGCAAGACGGTCCGCGCCTGGCTGGTGGAGGCGGACCTCGACGTCTCCGCCATCGTTTCCAACACCTTCGAGATCGAGTGGCCGCCGAGGTCCGGCCGCCGGCAGGCGTTTCCCGAGGTCGACCGCGCGGGCTGGTTCGACGCCGACACCGCCCTCGTGAAGATCCACGCCGGCCAGCGGCCGATCCTGGCCGAGGCGATCCGGCGGCTCGCATCCGGCCCCGCGAAACCCTGACTATGCGACGAAGCCCGGCGGTCCTGCGGCCGGTGACCTTCGCCGGCTTCCCGCCGGCCGCTAAGCCTCGCCGATGTTCTGCGAGCTTCCCGACCTGCTCACCGCCGATGAAGTGGCCCAGCTCAAGGCCATTGCCGCGGGCCTGTCGTTCGTCGACGGGCGGGTGACCAACCCCGACTCCCGGGTGAAGAACAACCTCCAGGGCCTGCCGGGCGACCCGCAGCACGACCGCGCCGCGCAGATCCTGCTGGGCGGCCTGAAGCGCAGCGCCCTGTTCATCGCCTACGCCTTCCCGAAGATGGTCGCGCCGCCGGCCCTGTCGCTCTACCGCCCGGGGATGAACTACGGCGCCCACGCCGACGCGGCCTTCCTGCCGATCGGCGCGCGGCCCATCCGGGCCGACCTGTCCTGCACGGTGTTCCTGAACGATCCCGCCGACTACGACGGCGGGGAGTTGTCAGTGCGGCTGGGCGCGCGGGCGGTGGACTTCAAGCTGAGCCCCGGCTCGGCGATCCTCTATCCCTCGACCACCATCCACGAGGTGAAGCCCGTGACCCGCGGCGAGCGCCTGTGCGGGATCACCTTCATCGAGAGCGACATCGTCGACCAGGCGGGGCGGGAACTGCTGTTCACCCTGAACGACGTCCTCGCCACCGAGGGCGAGAGGCTGAGCTGGGAGGCGCGCACGCGGCTCAGCCACGTGGCGACCTCCCTCCACCGGCAGTGGGGCGACGCCGGCTAAACCCGCGCCAGGGCGCTCCGCCGGGCCCGGATCGTCGAGCCGAGGCCGAAGAAGCCCAGCAGCATCATCGCCCAGGTGGCGGGCTCGGGGACGGCGGCGACGCCATCGCCGACGGTGAAGTTGTCGATCTGCCACCATTGGCGGGAGCCGGCCGCGATCTCGACGCTCATGAGGTTGTTGCGGTTCAGCATCAGCGTCTGCAGGCCCACCTGGGTGTCGGTGGTGAAGTTGAGGTTCTCAGACCTGCCGTCCGCATATCGGAACTGGATCTGGTTGAAGAATGCGCTGCCGGCGTTGAAGAGATCCGCGACGTCGAATGAGATCAGGTCGAACGCCTTCCCGTCGGTCCGGGAAATGGTCATCGGATAGCTGTCCCACCGGTGGGCCAGCGTGCCGCCGCCTTGGTCGGCGTTGCGCGCATCGTCCTGCCGCCAGAACAGGAAGTGGGGCGATTCCTGGTAGGTGGATTGAAACCTGAAGCCCTCGTAATCGACCACGGCCGGGCCATAGTTGTCGAAGCCCGTGCCGGCCTGGGCCAGCTCGTCGAACGTCAGCACCGTCGCCGCCTGCGCCACCGAGGCGCCGCCGAGCAGCGCCACCGCGCAGATTGCAGAAGCCAGAACTCTCATCACACACCCACATCCTATCGTTGTCGAATGGCCGGCGTTTGCGGGCGGCGGGACAATCGCGGCAATCGGAGCTGCGACGAACCGCGAGAAGGTTGCGCCGAAGCTCGCGCTATTCCCCTGGTGCGCGAGCCGCAGGTTGTCATCGAGGCGAACGCGGACCGTGAGCCTGCCGTATGGAATGCCCTGGCTGAACGCGGCCACGATTGCCGCGCAGGGCGCGCGCCGGCGTGTGGCGGGGGCTCGCGGCCGTATCCCGGAAGATCGGCAGGGATCCGCCATTTGATTGAGCGGGAGGACGGGACCGGAGCGGTCCCTTCGATGACTCGTCCGGCATAAAAGGCGACGAGCGATGCGACGGCCGCCGTCCACGGCGAACGAGGGATGCTCGGCGGAAAGCGACGCGCGAGCAGGGAGGACGCGCACGCGGCTGAGCCACGTCGCGACCTCCCTGAACA
>JBKOYY010000188.1:0-14300 GCA_046725615.1 Pseudomonadota bacterium | reverse complement strand
CCCCGACGGCCCTTCGTGTTTCAGGTCTTCAGGTCAGCGCGAGGCTTACTTGAGGATCTTGGAGACGACGCCCGAACCGACGGTCCGGCCGCCTTCGCGGATCGCGAAGCGCAGGCCCTGGTCCATGGCGATCGGCGTGATCAGTTCGACCAGCAGCTCGGCGTTGTCGCCGGGCATGATCATTTCCACGCCTTCCTTCAGCTTGATGATCCCCGTCACGTCCGTCGTCCGGAAGTAGAACTGCGGACGGTAGTTCGTGAAGAACGGGGTGTGACGGCCGCCTTCTTCCTTCGTCAGGATGTAGGCCTCGGCCATGAACTCCGTGTGCGGCGTGATCGAGCCCGGCTTGCACAGCACCTGGCCGCGCTCCACGTCCTCGCGCTTCGTGCCGCGCAGCAGAACGCCCACGTTGTCGCCAGCCTGGCCCTGGTCCAGCAGCTTGCGGAACATCTCGACGCCCGTGCAGGTCGTCTTCTGAACCGGACGGATGCCGACGATCTCGACTTCCTCGCCGACCTTCACGATCCCCTTCTCGATCCGGCCCGTCACCACCGTGCCGCGGCCCGAGATCGAGAACACGTCTTCCACCGGCATCAGGAACGGAAGGTCCACAGGACGCTCCGGCTGCGGGATGTAGCTGTCCACCGCCGCCATCAGCTCAAGGATCCGCTCCTCGCCGATCGCCGGGTCGCGGCCTTCAACCGCCGCCAGCGCCGAGCCCTTCACGATCGGAATGTCGTCGCCCGGGAACTCGTAAGACGACAGAAGCTCGCGGACTTCCATCTCCACCAGGTCCAGCAGCTCGGCGTCGTCGACCATGTCGACCTTGTTCATGAACACCACCAGCGCCGGCACGCCCACCTGACGGGCCAGCAGGATGTGCTCGCGCGTCTGCGGCATCGGACCGTCCGCCGCCGACACCACCAGGATCGCGCCGTCCATCTGCGCCGCGCCCGTGATCATGTTCTTCACGTAGTCGGCGTGACCAGGGCAGTCCACGTGCGCGTAGTGACGGTTCGTCGTCTCGTACTCAACGTGCGCCGTGTTGATCGTGATACCGCGCGCCTTCTCTTCCGGCGCAGCGTCAATGTCCTCGTACTTCTTCGCCGTCGCGCCGCCAGTCTTCGCCAGCACCATCGTGATCGCCGCCGTCAGCGTCGTCTTGCCGTGGTCAACGTGACCAATCGTGCCGATGTTGCAGTGCGGCTTGTTGCGTTCGAACTTCTCTTTGGCCATCGGGGTCCTGCCGGCGTTGCGTGACTAATGGGTCAAGGAGCTGGAGCGGGTAGCGGGAATCGAACCCGCATCCTCAGCTTGGAAGGCTGCTGCACTACCATTGTGCTATACCCGCCAACCAGATCGCGGGGCCGCCGCAACTCCTCAAATTCAATCTTACTCCGGCGCGTGGTGGGGGAAGTAGGACTCGAACCTACGAAGCCATTACAGCAGCGGATTTACAGTCCGCCCCCTTTGCCACTCGGGACATTCCCCCAGCGCGCTCAGAGCCAGTTCGGGGTCTCTTCGAAAGACGCTCCGCTTCCGGATGCGAGGGGCTTGAAGCGGCCCGTCTCACGGTCCAAAAGCGGCGACCTCCCCAGGGGGGCCCCAAATCGGAGCGCGTCTTATAGTGGCCTCGCATTCGGAACGCAACGACGCCCGAAACGGTCGGAAATTCCGCCCGAAAACCGGTTCAAAACCAGGGGCTTCCCCTCGCCACGACCGCAGGAGCACCCCTCAGACCGACGACTGGATCTGGGGCTGGCACGCCGTGGAGGCCGCCCTGGCGAATCCCCGGCGGGCGGCGCCGCTGCGCCTGGTGGCGACTCCCGACAAGGCGAAGCAGATCGAAGCCAGGTTCGGACGCCAGACGGCCATCGAGGTCGTCGACGCCCACCAGATCGGCCTCTGGCTGCCCCAGGGCGCCGTGCACCAGGGCGTGGCCCTGCGCCCGGCCCCGCTGGAGGACGCCGACCTCGCCGACTTCGAGCCCCGGCCGGGCGCCGTGGTGCTGATGCTGGACCAGGTGACCGACCCCCAGAACGTCGGGGCGATTCTCCGCTCCGCCGCGGCGTTCGGCGTCGTGGGCATGGTCCTGCAGGATCGCAACGCGCCCAAGCTGACCGGCGCCCTCGCCAAGGCGGCGGCCGGGGCGGTCGAGCGCGTGCCCGTCGCGCGCGTGGTGAACCTGTCGCGCGCCCTCGACGAGCTGACCAGCGCCGGCTGGCGGGCCGTCGGCATGGCGGGCGAGGCCGAGCAGTCCCTCGACCAGGTGCTGGACGGCAGTCCGACGGTGATCGTGATGGGGTCGGAGGGCGAAGGCCTGCGCCGGCTGGTGGCCGAACACTGCGACGAGCTGGCGAAGATCCCGATGCCCGGCGGATTCGAGAGCCTGAACGTCTCGGCCGCCGCCGCGGTGGCGCTGTACGAAGCGTCGCGCCGCCGCGCGTGAAGGTTGAGCGGGCGCCGCGACGGTGTCCGCCGCCGCCATGGCGCTTGTGAAGACCCGCCCCCTGACAATACTCGTCAAACCTGCAAGCTAAGGCGCAGCTTGGGCGGGGAGAACGGCGTGGGTAAAGGCGAGTTTCCATCGCGGCTGTTGCTCGCCCTCAAGGCCCTGTCGCTGAGCCGCGGACGGCTGGCGGCCGAGCTGGCGGTCGACAAGTCCGTGGTCAGCCGGTGGTTGAGCGGCCGACAGGCGCCGTCGGGCGAGAACCTGGCCAACCTGACCAACCTCGTCGCCCAGCGCAGGCCCGGCTTCACCCAGCTCGACTGGGAAGCCGACCTCGACACCCTCGCGGCGAAGCTCGGGGTGGCGAGCGAACCCGCCGCGGGCGGCGGGTTCGGCCCGCTCACCGGCTGGCTGCCCGAGGCGGTGCTGCAGGAGGCGCAGGCGCTCACCGCCCTGCGCGGCGCTGATTACGAGGGATTCTGGCGCACGACGCGCCCGGCCATCGGCCTGCCGGGGCGCTTCATGCACGACCAGGTGCTGATCCGGCGGGCCGACAACGGCTTCCTCACCTTCCGGCTCCGGGTCGAGGACATGCTGTTCGAGGGGTGGACGTTTCCGACCCAGACCCAATTGTTCTCGGTCGCGGCCGATGCGCGGAGCGGCCTCTTCATCTTCTCGATCTACAACGCCGTGCTGCGCCACAAGGCCGAGGTGCTGGACGGCATATCGCTCACCATCCAGCGCCTGGGCGGCGGTTCGCCCGTGGCGGGGGCGAACATCATGGAGCGCACCGGCGACCTAAGTGGCGACGTGGAGGCCGACGACGCGCGCTTCGAGGAACTGGCCGCCGCCAACCCGCTGGCGCCGGAAGGCTCGATCTCCGCCGAGGTGAGCGCCCACATCTTCCGCGACTTCGGTCCGACCGCCCTTTCCAACGGAGGGTCAGCCCTGCTGGCGATGCCCTTCGCGGGGTCCTGGTCGCGCGGCCCGCAGTACGAACCCGGCCCGGACGCCGCCTGACAGGCGCGGTCGCCTCAACTCGCAACAACTCGAACGCCGACGCGCCTACCCGCGCCGGACCGCCTTTGGTTGATCACCCCGAACTTAAGTGGGGATCACCATGCAACTTCAGATTCGCAGATTCGCAGCGGCCGCCGCCACGGTCCTGGCGGTCTCGTTGGGCGGCGCGCAGGCCGGGACCGTCATCGACGGCGCCAGCATCTTCAGCCTCAACGGCAATGCGCCGACGGTCGGCCTGTTCGCCGGCGACACCCTGGCCCCGGCATCCGGCTTCGCCGCGGCGTTCCCCATCCAGGGCATCGCCTACATGGGCGGGCGGGTCTTCATCAGCGGAACGAGCGACGGCTTCCTCGGAGGCGGCACGCTCTATGGCTACGATCTGGGCGGCAACCTGCAGGCCAGCGAGTACGGTCTGTCGTTCGTGAGCTGGGACGCGCTGTCCGCGGGCGGCGGCTCACTGTACGCGGGCGCCCGCAAGAGCGGTCTCTCGGGCGCCACCTTCTGGGTCGACACCTACGATGCCGACCTCGCCTTCCAGAGCACCTTCGAGGTTCCCGAGGCGGTCACCGGCGTCGCCTTCACGGGCGGCGGCTTGTTCGTCTCCTACGGCAGCACCCTCGCCCACTACGACCTCGCGGGCGGCCTCATCGACTCCCACGACTATGGACTCGTGGACATCACCGGCCTCGCCTACGGCGGCGGCAAGGTGTTCGCCGCCTTCGACTCCGGCGACCAGTACGGTTGGGCTTCGATCGATCCCATCCTGTTCAACTCGGGCGGCGCCACGGTCTACACCGACGCCCCCGTGACCGGCCTCGCCTATGGCGACGGCGGCCTCTACGTCTCGACGCAGTTCGAGCTGGCGAAGTTCGACCTTGCGGGGACCAAGACCCTGTCGCTCGACACCGGGCCGATCGTCAGCAACGGCCCGCTGGCGTTCATGCCCGGCGCCGGAACGCCGCGAGATCCCTGCGAGCCCGGCACGCGGATCTGCCCGGGCGGCTCCGCGGCGCCCGAGCCTTCGGCCTGGGCCCTGATGATCCTGGGGTTCGGCGCGGCCGGCGCGGCGCTGCGCCAGCGGCGTCGACTGGTCTCCGCCGCCATCTGAAGCGACGGGGGACCGGAGCCGCGCCCCCCACCAACGTCGCGGCTCCGGAGGGCGGTCGGCGGGCATGGTCGCCGACCGCCCGAGCCGCATGGGCTGTTGCAGCCGGACGCGCGCTGACGCATTGAGGCCGCATGTTCGAAGAGCTGTTCTCGCCCGGCGGTTTCTCCGCCCTGCTGCAAGTGCTGATGATCGACCTGGTCCTGGCGGGCGACAACGCCGTCGCCGTGGGCCTCGCCGCCGGGGGGCTGCCGCCCGACCAGCGCAGAAAGGCGATCCTCTGGGGCCTGGGCGCGGCGGTGATCACGCGGATCGGCTTCGCCCTGATCACCACCCAGCTTCTCGGCGTCATCGGCCTGCTCTTCGCCGGCGGCCTGCTCCTCCTTTGGGTCTGCTGGAAGATGTGGCGCGAGCTGCGGAACCAGGCCCAGGACGACGAGTCCGACGCCGAGGCGGTGCTGGACGACGACCCGACCACCGAACCCACCGACCGTCCGGCCAAGTCGTTCAAGGACGCCTTCCTGCAGATCCTGATCGCCGACGTCTCGATGTCGCTCGACAACGTGCTGGCGGTCGCCGGCGCGGCGCGTGAGCATCCGACCATTCTGGTCTTCGGCCTGCTGCTTTCCATCGCCCTGATGGGCGTCGCGGCTCACGCCATCGCCCGCCTGCTGCACAAGTACCGCTGGATCGGCTTCATCGGCCTCGCCATCGTCCTCTACGTGGCGCTGCACATGATGTGGCAGGGTCACCGGACCATCGCGATCGACCTCAACCGGACGGCCGAATACAACGCCGTCGTCCCGGACGCGCTGGACATCACGCCGGAGGAAGTCTCCACCCACCTCAGCCACAAGAACGGCGGCGGGGGGCACTGAGCCCCCACGTCCGGGCGTTTGCGATCAGGCCGTCTCGGGGCCGCCGAAACGTTCGCGCCATTCGGCGACCTGGGCGTCCTCGATCTTGCGGAACAGCACCTCCGGGGCCTGGATCTTCCGACCGGGCTCCAGGGCCGCCAGCACGCCTTGCCCGTCCAGCGACGGCCAGGTCGCCGGGAACGCCTCCCCTAGCGCCAGCGAGATCTTCTCGGCCGCGAACGGGATGAACGGCTCCGAGACCTTGGCGAACAGCGCCGCCAGGTTCAGGCCATAGCGCACCGCCACCGCCGCGCGGTCGCGGTCGGTCTTGATGGCCGTCCAGGGCGCGGCCTCGGTCAGGTACTGGTTGCCCAGCACCCAGAGCTGCCGCAGCGCCGTGGCGCTCTTGCGGAACTCCCGGTCTTCCATGTGCCCCGTCAGCTCGCGCAGCTTGGCGAGGACGTCGGCCTCCAGCTTCTCGTCCAGCGCCCCGGGCGCGCCGCCTTCGGGCACGACGCCGTCGAAGCGGCTCTCGGTGAACTTGCAGATCCGGTTCACGAAGTTGCCCAGCACGTCGGCCAGGTCGGCGTTCACCTGGTCGCGGAACTGCTCCCAGGCGAAGGTCGAGTCCGAGGTCTCGGGCGCGTTGGCCATGATCCACCAGCGCCAGTAGTCGGCCGGCAACAGTTCCAGCGCGTGGTCCATGAAGACGCCGCGCCCCTGCGAGGTGGAGAACTTGCCGCCGTAGTAGTCGAGCCAGTTGAAGCCCTTCAGCTCGTCGACCAGCTTCCACGGCGCAGTCTCGCGCGTGTTCACGCCCATCAGGGTGCAGGGGAAGCCCACCGTATGGAACGGCACGTTGTCCTTGCCCATGAACTGAACGTAGGTGACGTCGGCCGCCTCGGGCCCCTTCCACCACCGCTGCCATTCGGACTCGTCGGCAGGGCCCCGGCCTTCCTCCGCGGCGCGGGCGTCGGCCCACTCCCAGGTCGCGCCGATGTATTCGATGGGCGCGTCGTACCAGACGTAGAAGACCTTGCCGGCCAGCCCCTCGATGTCGGGAACCTGGCCCTCGGGGTTCGGCCCCCACTCCCAGGCGTTGACCGGCACGCCCCATTCCAGGTCGCGCGTGATCCCCCGGTCCTGCAGGCCCTCGTCCAGCCACTTCAGCGCGATGGAGGTGACCAGCAGCGGCCAGGTCCCGCGTTTGCCCTCGATCCAGTCCCGGAGCTTCCCCGAGAACTGGCTCTGGCGAAGGAACAGGTGCTTGGAGCCGCGGATCTCGATGTCGGTCGAGCCCGACACCGCCGATCGCGGATGCAGCAGGTCGGCCGGGTCCAGCACGCGGGTGCAGTTCTCGCACTGGTCGCCGCGGGCCGCCTCGTAGCCGCAGTGCGGGCAGGTTCCGATCACGTAGCGGTCGGGCAGGAAGCGCTTGTCTGCGTGCGAATAGACCTGCTGGGTCACCCGCTCCTCGATGAAGCCGGCCTCCCAGAGCTGCTGGGCGAAGCGCTGCGTCAGCCGGTGGTTCTGCGGCGAGGACGAACGTCCGAAGTGGTCCCACGACAGCCCGAACTCGCGGCCGAGCCGATGCTGCACATCGTGCGCCTCGGCGCAGAAGGTGGCTGGGTCCTGCCCCTTCTCGGCGGCGGCCAGCTCGGTCGGGGTGCCGTGCTCGTCGGTGGCGCAGAGGTAGAGCGTCTCGCGTCCCCGGGCGCGCTGGAAGCGCGCATAGACGTCCGCCGGCAGCATGGAGCCGGCGAGCGTCCCGAGGTGCTTGATCCCGTTGATGTACGGCAGGGCCGAGGTGATGAGGATGCGGGACATGGGCCTTCGCGCGGGCGTGGTTCGACTACGGAACCGGGGCTTATAGGCCGCCCGCGCCCTTCGCCAAAGCGAGCGATGCAAGAAATGCTCGCCAACCTCGGGTATCCGCGCACACTCAAGCTCGCGGGACCGGGCGGCGGCCCGTGAGTCGGAACAACGATAAGCCGCCGGGATCGGGAGAAGACATGCGCAAGATGTTGCTTGCGGCGGGCGCTCTCGCCTGCCTTTCGCTTTCCGCCTGCAGTGAAAAGGCCGCGGAGCCGGCGGCCACGGCCGAAGCGCCGGCGCCCAAGAAATCGCTGGCCCGCCAGGCGCCGATGTACGCCGGCCAGGAGCAGGTGTTGTCCATCCAGTCCGCCAAGGCGACCGCCGCGTCCGGCGGCGGCCTCGACCTGGAGGCCAAGGCCTCGACGGACGGCGGCGGCTGGACGCAGGTGGGCTTCCTGCCTCGGGTCTATGCGGCGACCCCGCCGGACGGGATCTACGAGGTTGACGTGGTCGCCCAGAAGCCGGCGACGCCGGGCGCGGCAGGCCCGACGCCCGTCGAGGTGAAGAGCGCCTGGGACCGCTACAAGGACGGTCGGGTGAAGGGCGTGAAGTTCATCTCCAAGACCAACGAAGTCGTCGCCATGGTCGGCGGCTGAACCGCTGGGGCGCCGGGCGGCGGTGACCCCCGCCCGGCGCGTTCAGAAGGGGTTCTTGAACACGCACCACGCGCCGAGCGCGATGAACCCGAAGCCGACCGCATGGCTCAGGGTCAGCTTCTCCCCTAGGTAGAGCACGGAGAAGACGGCGAACACGGACAGGGTGATCACCTCCTGCATCGTCTTCAGCTCCGCCGGGCTGTAGACGGCCCGGCCAATCCGGTTGGCGGGCACCGCAAGCCAGTACTCGAAAAAGGCGATCCCCCAGCTCACCAGGACGATGATCCACAGCGGCCGGTGCTCCACCTTCAGGTGCCCGTACCAGGCGAAGGTCATGAACACGTTCGAGGCCACCAGCATCAGGATGGGGGCTATGGCGGTCCAGGCGGGGGTCATCGACGTCTTCTGGGCAATTCGGGCTTAACGGGGCTTCGAAGCGACCTATAACGTGCGCCGCGAGACTTTGGGGGATGGCGCATGCGCGGATGGATGGCGACCCTGGCGACGGCGGCTGCGCTGGCCCTCGCCGCCTGCTCACCCAAGGCCGAAGGCGAGAAACCGGCGGCCGGCGGCGGCGAGCTGCGGATCTACAACTGGTCGGACTACATCGACCCGGAGCTGCTGGCGCAGTTCACCAAGGAGACCGGGATCAAGGTCACCTATGACACCTTTGATTCCAACGAGGTGCTCGAGACCAAGGTGCTGCAGGGCGGCACGGGCTACGACATCGTCGCGCCGTCCAACCACAACCTGCCCCGCTATATCACCGCCGGCGCGATCCAGCCGTTGGCCAAGGACAAGCTTCCGGGCCTCGACAAGCTCTCGCCCGATCTCATGGCGCACCTGGCGGCCTTCGACCCGGGCGGCAAGTACGCCGTGCCCTACATGCAGGGCACCATCGGCATAGGCTACAACGTCGACGCGGTGGCCAAGCGCCTGCCCGGCGTGAAGGTGGACAGCTGGGCGGTGGTGTTCGACCCGGCCAACCTCGCCAAACTGAAGGACTGCGGGGTCTATTTCCTCGACGCCTCCGAGGACATGTACGCCGTGGCCCTGAACTACCTCGGCAAGGACCCGAACTCGAAGATCCCCGCCGACTACGAGGCGGCCACTGCCCTGCTGCTGAAGGCGCGGCCCTACGTGCGCAAGTTCCACTCGTCCGAATACATCGAGGCGCTGGCGAACGGGGACATCTGCGTGGCCATCGGCTACTCGGGCGACGTCCTGCAGGCCAGGACCCGCGCCGAGGAGGCCAAGAACGGCGTCAAGCTCGCCTACGCCATCCCCAAGGAAGGCAGCCAGGTCTGGTTCGACGTCTTCACGATCCCGAAGGACGCCCCCCACGTCGAGGCGGCGCACAGGTTCCTGGCCTTCATGCTGCGGCCCGAGATCATCGCCCGGGCCTCGAACTACACCCAGTACGCCAACGCCAACTCCGCGGCGACGCCGCTGGTGGACGAGGCGATCCGCACCGACCCCAACGTCTATCCGACGGCCGAGGTGTCGAAGCGGCTCTTCGTGACCACCACCAAGGACCAGGACCTGCTGCGTGACGTGAACCGGCAGTGGACCCGCGTCCTGACGGGCCGGTGAGCGGCCGGCCCCAGATCGGCGGCGTGCGCGAGACCTTCGCCCCCTGGGCGGACCCGCAGGCGCGCCCCCTCGTCCGCTTCGACGGGGTCTCCAAGGCGTTCGGCGAGACCGCCGCCGTGCGCGGCGTGGACCTCTCGATCTACGAGCGCGAGTTCTTCGCCCTGCTCGGCCCCTCGGGCTGCGGCAAGACCACCCTCATGCGGATGCTCGCCGGGTTCGAACAGCCCGACCAGGGCCGCATCCTGCTGGAGGACCGCGACATCCAGGCCGACCCGCCGCATCGGCGGCCGGTCCACATGATGTTCCAGTCCTACGCCCTCTTCCCCCACCTCAACGTCGCCCAGAACGTGGCCTTCGGTCTGAAGCGTCAGGGCATGGCCAAGGCCGACGTCGCCGCGCGCGTGGACGAGATGCTGGCCCTGGTTCGCCTCCAGGATCACGGCCGGCGGCGGATCGACCAGCTCTCCGGCGGCCAGCGCCAGCGGGTGGCCCTGGCCCGCGCCCTGGCGCCGCGGCCGCGCATCCTGCTCCTCGACGAGCCGATGGCCGCGCTCGACAAGAAGCTGCGCGAGGAGACCCAGTTCGAGCTCATGGCCCTGCAACAGCGCCTGGGCATGACGTTCATGATCGTCACCCACGACCAGGACGAGGCCATGGTCGTCGCCGACCGCATCGCCGTGATGCGCGAGGGCGAGATCGTCCAGGTGGGCCGCCCGGCCGAGGTCTACGAGGCGCCCGCCGACCGCTACGTCGCGGGCTTCATCGGCGACATCAACCTCTTCGAGGGACGGCTCGAGGCGGCCGCCACTGGCCGGGTGCGGCTGACCTCGGCCGAGGGCGTCTTCGAGGCGGAGGGAACCGCGCCGGGCGCTCCGGGCGCCGTGTCCTGGCTGGCCGTGCGACCCGAGAAGATGGTCGTCCACACCGAAGCGCCGCCACCCGGGCCGAACGTCATCGCCGGCCGCATCCTCGACTACGGCTACTTGG
This sequence comes from Pseudomonadota bacterium, assembly GCA_046725615.1. Classification (GTDB taxonomy): domain Bacteria; phylum Pseudomonadota; class Alphaproteobacteria; order Caulobacterales; family Caulobacteraceae; genus Phenylobacterium. The sequence continues at coordinate 3,818 of JBKOYY010000188.1, read as the reverse complement.
GCGACTGGACCACCTATCTGGTGGAGATCGGCTCCGGGCGCACCCTGCGCGCCGCGCGGGCCAACGCCACCCGCACCGTCGAACGCCCGCTTGGCTGCGACGACCAGGTCTGGCTGACCTTCGCCCCGTCCAGCGCCGTGGTGCTCGACCGATGAGGCGCGAGCGGTCGGGCCTGGCGGCGATCGTCCCGCTGCTCTGGCTCGCGATCTTCTTCGCCTTCCCCTTCCTGCTGGTGGCCAAGCTGTCGCTGTCGGACACGGCGCTGGCCATGCCGCCCTACGCCCCGCGGATCGACTGGAGCCAGGGTCTCGACGGCGTCCGCACCTTCCTGGCCGCCCTCGACGGCGAGACCTACGCGCGGCTCGGGCAGGACCGGCTCTACGTCGACGCCTATCTCTCCAGCCTGCGCCTCGCGGCGATCGGCACGGGCCTCCTGCTGCTCATCGGCTATCCCATCGCCTACGGGATCAGCCGCTGCCCGGAAGGCGTGCGGCGGGCGCTGGTGATGGCGGTGATCCTGCCGTTCTGGACCAGCTTCCTGATCCGCATCTACGCCTGGATCGCGATCCTGAAGCCCGCGGGCCTGCTGAACGTCCTGCTGGGCGCGGCGGGGCTGCCGCCCGTGGACATCCTCAACACCGAGACCGCCGTCGTCCTCGGCCTCGTCTACGCCTACCTGCCGTTCATGGTCCTGCCGCTCTACGCCGTGCTGGACCGCCAGGACGAGACCCTCATCGAGGCCGCGCAGGACCTGGGCGCCACCCCGCTGTCGGCCTTCTGGCGGGTGACGTTCCCCCTGTCGCTGCGTGGCGCGGCGGCCGGCGCCCTCCTCTGCTTCATTCCCATGGCCGGCGAATTCGTGATCCCCGACCTGCTGGGCGGCTCGGAGACGCTGATGCTGGGCAAGGTCATCTGGACCGAGTTCTTCGCCAACCGCGACTGGCCGGCGGCCTCGGCGGTCGCCATCGCCCTGCTGGCGACCCTGACCGTCCCGATCCTGCTGTTCGAGCGGCAGCAGCGGAAGGTCGTCGGATGAGGAAGGGCCCGTCCGCCTTCAACATCGGCTCGGTCGTCCTGGGCCTCGCGTTCCTCTACGCGCCGATCCTGGTGCTGGTGGTCTATTCGTTCAACGCGAGCCGGCTGGTCACCGTGTGGGGCGGGTTCTCGACCCGCTGGTACGCCGCCCTCTTCCGGGACAGCCAGCTCCTCGACGCCATCTGGGTGACGCTGCGGGTCGGCGCCCTCTCGGCTACGCTCGCCACCGCCATCGCCCTGCCTGCCGCCGTCGCGCTGACCCGCGCCCGGCGCGGCCGCACCGCCCTGGCCGGCGGCGTCTACGCCACGCTCGTGATGCCCGAGGTGATCCTGGGCCTGTCGCTGCTGCTGCTGTTCGTCTCCGCCGGCCTGCCGCGCGGCTTCTGGACCGTGACCCTCAGCCACGCGACCCTGACCCTCGCCTACGCCACGGTGGTCATCCAGGCCCGCCTCGCCGCCTTCGACCGCAGCCTGGAGGAGGCAGCCCAGGATCTCGGCTGCCCGCCCTGGAAGGCCTTCGCGCTGGTGACCCTGCCGGGCATTGGCCCCGCCGTCGCCGCCGCCTGGATGCTGGCTTTCACGCTCTCGCTCGACGACCTGGTGATCGCCAGCTTCACCTCCGGCCCCGGGGCGACGACGCTGCCGATGCGGCTCTACAGCCAGGTGCGCCTGGGCGTGGACCCCAAGATCAACGCCGTGTCGACCTTGCTGATCGGGCTCGTGGCCACAGGCGTCGTCGCGGCCTACCTCTTCCAGCAGCGTCGGCGGACGAAATCCTGATCGCCGCGGACGGTCCAGCCCAGCCTTATGCGACCCTGCTCGGCCAAGGCTGGACCATCCGCGGCGGACGTCCGGAACCGGACGTCAGGCGCCTGGTCCGCCCCCCAGCTGACCAGGGCCGTCGGAAACACCGGCGTCCCGTCCCGGCACGCTTTCCCGACTTGCCCGGCCTGCCGTGCAATCGCCGGGCTACAGCGGCGCGACGCGGTCGAACCAGGGCCGCGCCTGCTCCAGCTGGCCCGCCAGCCGGAACAGCACCGCCTCGTCGCCCGTGCGGGCCACGAACTGCAGCCCGATGGGCAGCCCCCCCGAGCTCCAGGCGAGCGGCACGGTCATCGCCGGCTGGCCAGAGTTGTTGAACGCCTGGGTGTTCGGCATGTACGCGAACAGGCGCTGGACGGTTTCCTTAGGGTCCTCCAGCAGCCAGCCGACGGGGATCGCCGGCTGCCCCAGGGTGGCCAGCAGCAGCACGTCGTAGCGCTCGAACAGCGCCGCCGCCGCGCGGCCGTAGGCGTGGACGGTCTGCACCGCGCGCACGTACTCCGGCGCCGGCGTCTCCTTGCCCCGGCGATAGATGTCCAGGGTGGCCGGCTCGAGATCACCGTCGGCCAGGGGCCGGCCCCGGCGCTCGATCTCGGCGTCGACGTTGGCCGCCACGCTGGCCCACAGGATCGTCCGCGCCGCCGCCTGCATGGCCGCGTGGTCGCCGCCCAGCGTGGCCTGCTCCACATGATGCCCCAACCCCTCGCACAGCCGGGCCGTCTCACGGACGGCCTCGACCACCTCCGGGTCCATCGTCACGCCGGGCGTCAGCGCGGTGTCCATGAAGGCGATGCGCAGCTTGCCCGGATCCCGGCGGGCCTCCTCGGCGTAGGGCCGCTCGGGCGGGGCCAGGAAATAGGGATCGCCCGGCTGCGGCGTGCAGGCGATGTCCAACAGCACCGCGCTGTCGCGCACCGAGCGCGTCACCGCATGCTGGATCGAGGCCCCGGCCCAGCCCTCGCCCGCCGGGGCGAATGACACCCGCCCCCGCGACGGCTTCATGCCGAACAGGCCGCAGCAGGCGGCGGGAATGCGGATGGAGCCCCCGCCGTCGCTCGCGTGGGCGGCCGGCACGATGCCCGCCGCCACCGCCGCCGAGGCGCCCCCCGACGACCCGCCCGGCGTCCGCGACAGGTCCCAGGGATTGCGCGCCGGGCCGAACAGATGCGGCTCGGTCACCGGCCAGATGCCGAACTCCGGGGTGTTGGTCTTGCCGAAGATGTTCAGCCCGGCCGCCTTGTAGAGACGCGTCAGGGCGCTGTCGGCCGGCGCCTTCACCTCGGCGAACATCCGCGAGCCGAACGAGGTCGGCGCCCCGCCGTAGTGCGCCCCCAGGTCCTTCAGCAGGAACGGGACGCCCGCCAGCGGTCCCGCCGCCGGCACCTCGGCCTTCGCCCGGTCGCTCAGGTCGTACACGATGGCGTTGACCTTCGGGTTGACCTCGGCCGCCCGGGCCATCGCGGTGTCGAGCAGCTCGGCCGCGCTCACCTCCCCCTTGGCCACCAGCCCCGCCAGTCCCACGGCGTCATGGGCGCGATAGTCCTCGAAGCGCATGCGGCTCCCTCCCGTTCGTTCTTGCCTTTCCGTCACCATACGCCGCCGCCCGCGACCTGCGAGCCCCTTGGCGCACGCCCCGTTTCACCGCATAAGCGGCCCACCCTGGACGCGCCGGATTAGCTCAGCTGGTAGAGCAGCGGTTTTGTAAACCGAAGGTCGCGGGTTCGAGCCCTGCATCCGGCACCAGCCAGGCCCCATTCACCGGCAGACCTCGCATGCGCATCTTCATCGACGCCGACGCCTGCCCGGTGAAGGACGAGACCTACAAGGTGGCCGCGCGCTACGGCCTGAAGGTCTTCGTGGTCTCGAACAGCTTCGTGACCATCCCCGCCTCGCCGCTCATCGAGCGGCGGATCGTGGAGGCGGGCCCCGACGTGGCCGACGACTGGATCGCGGGCGAGACG
>JBKOYY010000077.1:0-8249 GCA_046725615.1 Pseudomonadota bacterium | reverse complement strand
GAGCCGGCTGGCGCGGGCCCGCGAGCTTTCGCGGGCGGCCGCTCAGTCCTGAGGCGCCTCGACCTCTTCCGGGGTCTGACTGGCGATCCAGGTCTCCAGCGCCTGGGTCGCGGCGGTGCGGCAGCCCGCCTGCTGCGCCTGGGCGATGGCGTCGAGGGTGGTGAGCGCCTCCGGCCCCGGACAGATGCCGCCGCGCGTGGCGCGTGACGGCGGCGGGGCGACGATGGCGCGCATGATCGCAAGCCGGTCCGCCTCGGCCTGGTTCCCCTGCCGCCTGGGGAGCACCACTCCAGTGGTCCCGCCCTTGACGGTGACCAGGCTGCCCGACGCGTGCATCAGCGTCAGGGTCCGCCCCGGCTGCAGCGCGAGCCGGGACCCGGCTTCGAACGTCTGGCCGCGAGCGATCGCCGGATCGTTGGAGCCCACCACGACATAGTCCCGGGCCGCGGCGGCGCCGGCCATGGCGAGCGCTCCGGCGAAGACCACGACAGCGGCACGATACGAATGCGACATGGGACGAACATCGCGCGGCGCGCGACGTCCGGCAACCCCAGCCCGTTTCGCGTATCGCGTGCGACGAACGTCGTTTGGGTTGAAACGGGAACGTGACGCCGGCGGCCACTCGGAACCGGCTGCGACATATGCGACATCCACTGGGGCGTCCGGCGCCGGTTAACTCGCGATTAAGACCTGACGATCTATGGTTGCGGCCAGAATGCCGAGACGAGACCCATGGTCAGCGTTCAGCTGCGCAACTCCGGACAAGGGCTCTGGTACGCCCTGACCCTGCCCACCTCGGTGCAGGCCGCGCAGACGATCGCCTCCGCCGCGCGCACGCTCGACCTCGCCGACCAGGTCCGCATCCAGCCTTCCAGCACTACACAGCGGGTGGATATCAGGGCCTAGCCCCTGTCGAGGTCAGCCTGCTCGTCCACATCGAAGAGCACGCCGTCGTCCGGGGCCTCCACCAGAGCCAGCTGCTCACCCAGTCCTTGCAGCAGCGCCCGCGCCCCGGTGTCGCCTGACAAGCGCATCGCCGGCTCGAACAGGCTCCGCGACAGCGCCACCGGATTGCCCCGCCGTCCCGCGAATACGGGCGCGGCCGCCGAAGCGCCGTCGCGCACGGCGCGGATCAGCGGCGCCAGCAGGGCATGGGGCACGCGCGGCATGTCGCCCAGGAACACGAGCGCAACCTCGATCCCCCGCGGCAGGCTGGCGAGGCCGGCGCGCAGCGAAGCGGCCATGCCCTCGGCGTGATCCGACGCGTGAACGATCCGCACCGCCGGATCGTAAGCCCTCGCCGCCGAGGCCACCGCCTCGGACTCCGCGCCCGTGACCACCGTCACCGTCTCCGCGCCCACGGCTTTCGCCGCCGCCAGCGCGCCGTGCAGCAAGGGCGCGCCGCGATAGGGCGCCAGCAGCTTGCCGCCGCCGAACCGGCGCCCCGATCCGGCCGCCAGCACCACCGCCGCGACCCCTGCGACATCCGCCGGCACTGTCCCCATCGACGATTGCCCCCTATCTTCCGAACCGATGACGCCCTTCGACGCGATCACCGGGACCCAGGCGACGCCGCTCGTGGACGGCTTCGGCCGAACGGTGACCTATTTGCGGCTCTCGGTCACCGATCGCTGCGACCTGCGCTGCGTCTACTGCATGGCCGAGCACATGACCTTCCTGCCGAAGGCCGAGGTGCTTTCGCTGGAGGAGCTGGACCGCATCGCCTCCGCCTTCGTGGGCCTGGGAACCCGCAAGCTGCGCCTCACCGGCGGCGAGCCCCTGGTCCGCAAGGGGATGATGGACCTGGTCCGCAGTCTGGGCCGACACTTGAAATCGGGCGCGCTGGACGAGCTGACCCTCACCACCAACGGCACGCGCCTGACCGAGTTCGCCGGCGAGCTGGCCGAGGCCGGCGTGCGCCGGATCAACGTCTCGCTCGACACCCTGAAGCCCGACCTGTTCCGCCGGCTGACCCGCGGCGGCGACGTCGCCAAGGTGCTGGCTGGGATCGCCGCGGCCCAGGCCGCCGGTCTCGCAGTCAAGATCAACACCGTGGCGCTGCGCGACGATAACGCCGACGAGATCGCCGACCTGATCGCCTGGGCGCACGGAGAGGGCTGCGACATCACCCTGATCGAGACCATGCCGATGGGCGAGGTCGAGGCCGACCGCACCGATCAGTACCTTTCGCTGCGCGAGGTCCGCGCCGCCCTGGAGAGCTTCTGGACACTGGAAGACCTGCCGCTCTCCACCGGCGGACCGGCCCGCTATGTTCGCGTTGCGGAAACCGGGGGACGGCTGGGCCTGATCACGCCGCTCAGCCACAACTTCTGCGAATCCTGCAACCGGGTGCGGCTGACCTGCACGGGCACCCTCCACACCTGCCTCGGCCAGGACGACGCGACCGACCTGCGCGCGGTCCTGCGCTCGGGCGCCGGCGACGCCGAACTCGTCGACGCCATCCGCTGCGCCATCAACGGCAAGCCCAGAGGCCACGATTTCGAGATCGCCCGCCGCCAGCCCGCCGTGGCGCGGCACATGTCCACCACCGGCGGCTGAGCCATGGCCCGCGTCCTCCTCTTCGGCGCCCTGCGCGACCTCGCCGGCTGGCGCGAACGCCAGATCGAAAGCCCCACCGTGTCGGCCCTGCGCAACCTGCTCGCGTCCGAGGACCCGGCGCTGGGCGAGGCCCTGGCCGGCAAGGGCGTGCAGGTGGCCATCGACCAGGCGCTGGTCCGCGGCGAGGCCGCGCTGACGGCCGCCAGCGAGGTCGCTTTCCTGCCTCCCATGAGCGGCGGATGATGATCGAACTCACCGACAGCCCCTTCGACCCCGGCGCCCTGCTGACCGCCTTCTCGAAGGGACGCCGTGAGACCGGCGCCGTCGCCACCTTCACGGGCCTCGCCCGGGCCGAGGAGGGCGCGACGAACATCCTGGAGCTGGAAGCCTACCCCGGCTTCACCGAGGCCGAGATCGGCAAGATCGCCGACCAGGCCCGCGAGCGCTTCGGCCTGCACGACCTGGCCATCCTGCACCGCGTCGGAAAGATCGCGCCGGGCGAGCCCATCGTGTTCGTCGCCACCGCCGCAGGCCACCGCCGGGCCGCGTTCGAAGCCTGCGACTTCCTCATGGACTATCTGAAGTCCAAGGCGCCCTTCTGGAAGAAGGAACACGGCCCCACCGGCGACCGCTGGATCGAACCCACCGCCCAGGACCACGCCGACCGCGAACGCTGGGACTGATCTCAGCCACGCTCCTTCATCTCCAGATACGCCACGCCCCGGACATAGGCGTCGGCGTCGAACTTCTTGAAGGTGTTGGGACCCATCGAGCGCACGGTGCCGAACACCGGCTGCGGACCCCAAGGTCGGTCGTGCAGGCCGAAAATCCAGCCGACGTTGGTGAACGAGTTCGGGTCGCGGCCGTCGAGGAACCAGCGGTTGTTCAGCGCCAGCAGCGTCTCGAACGCCTCCTCCGGACTCGCCGACCAGTGCAGCAGCTTCTTGCCCCAGTACATGCGCAGGTGATTGTGCATGTAGCCGGTGGCCAGCATCTCCCGCATCGCCGCGTTCCAGTAGGGATCGTGCGTCGCCGCCGCCTCGAACTGCTCACGCGTGTAGAGGTGCGGCCGCGGATCGCCGGCATGGTCGGCCAGGGTCTTGCGAGCCCATTCGGGCAGCACGCCGTAGGTGTCGTAGTCGGGCGCGTGGAAACAGTGGTTCATGGCCAGCTCGCGCCGGACGATCAGCTCCTCGAGGTAACTCGCGCGGCTGTCGCCCTCCCCCCGCTGGCGCACCGCCAGGGCGATCTCCACCGGCGAGATCTGGCCGAAGTGCAGGTAAGGGCTCATGAGCGAGGCGGCCCGCGCCTCCGGCTTGCCCCGCTCGGCCCCGTAGCGCCGAAGCCCGTCGCCGAGGAAGGCCCGGAGCTGCGCCCGTGCAGCGCCCTCGCCAGGCGCGAACCGCTTCACCACGCTCACCGCATGGTCGATCTTCAGCCCCGACAGCACGCCCGGCACGTCGCCGAGGTCGATGTCGCTCTCCGCACGCAGATGGTCCGCCCGGCGCCGCACGGGGCGGGGCTCCAGCGGCGCTAGGAACTCGTCCGTCACGCGTTGGATGCGCGGGCGGATCGTCCGCGCCGCATACTCGTGCTTGTCCGACGCCCGTTCGATGGGCACGACAACGTCGCCTTCCACCTGCACCAGGCGCCGACCGAGCCCCTCGGCCAGTTTCGCGCGCCAGGTCCTCTGGATCTTCAGGTAGCCGCGGTCGCAGACCACGAGCGCCGCATCGGCGGCCAGCGCCCGCGCCAGTTCGTGCGGCGGCTGCTTGCGGATTACGAAGCCGATCCCCCGCTCGGCCAGCCGGTCCCGCACCTCGGCCAGGCCCTGTAGCATGAAGCCGTAGTGCCGCGCGTTCGCCTCTGGGAAGGCTGTCAGCCCGAAGCACACCAGCACCGGCAGATCGAGGGCGTTGGCTTCCTCGATCGCGTACTCCAGCGCCGGGTTGAAGACCGCCCGCTGCGACTGCTGCATCCAGTAGAGAACGTACGTCGCCGGGGTCGTCGGCGGCGCATCGACGAGAATCTTGAGGCGGGCAGGCTGGATCACTGAAGGTTCCTGGCAAGGCTGGGCCCGAGATAGGGGCAAGCGGTGCGGTCCGCGAGCAGGAAGCGCTTGCCCGAATTCGGGCACGGGCGTTGTGTAGCCCGCATGGCAGAGGCAAATCCCCCCGCGATGTCGGATGCGGGCGACCTGGACGATCTCGTGGCCTACGTGGCCCGGTCCAACGCCCTCGATCCGTCGCAGGCCAGTCGGATCGTCGATGACGTGCTCAGCTATCTCGCGGAACAGCCGGAGGATTTCGTCCGCCGTCGCCATGCCGCGCTGCTCAGGCTGGGCCGGCGCAACGACGAGATCTATGCCCGCATCGCGGACGAGCTCTCCCGCCGGCGCTTTCCCGCGCCGCCCTACAGCCTGCGGCAGATCCGGCGGATCATCTACGGCTGAGGACCAAAGCTGATGTGCGGAATCGTGGGTTACGTGGGCGACCGGCAGGCTCTGCCACTGCTGATGGAGGGCCTGCGCCGGCTCGAGTACCGGGGCTATGACAGCGCCGGCGTGGCGGTGATCGTCAATGGCGCCCTCGTCGTCGCCAAGCGCAAGGGCAAGGTGCGCGAGCTGGAAGGCGTGCTTCCGGCTGCAGGCCTGCCCGGCTTGGTCGGCATCGCCCACACCCGCTGGGCCACCCACGGCGAGCCCAGCGACGCCAACGCCCACCCGCACACCGACGCCAGCGGACGGATCGGCGTGGTCCACAACGGCATCATCGAGAACGCGGCCGAGTTGCGCCGCCGCCTCGCCGCCGACGGCGTCGTCTTCCGCTCCGAGACAGACACCGAGGTGCTGGCCCACCTGATCGCCCGCCGCCCCGAGAACAGCCTTGTGGAGGCCGTTCGCGCCGCGCTCGGCCAGGTGAAGGGCGCCTACGGAATCGCGGTGATCGACGCCGCCAGGCCCGAGGCCCTCGTCGCCGCCCGCAACGGCGGTCCGGTCGTGGTCGGCGTCGGCGACGGCGAGATGTTCGTGGCCTCGGACGCCTCGGCCCTCATGGGCCATGCCCGCCACGTCGCCCACCTCGACGACGGCGAGATAGCCGAAGTCCGCGCCGACGGCTTCTCGGTCCTCACCCTGGAAGGCGCCGAGACCACCAAGGCGACCCAGGCGCTGGAAGGCGAGGTCGCCGGCTTCGACAAGGGCGACCACAGCCACTTCATGCAGAAGGAGATCGCCGAGCAGCCCGAGGCCGTGCGGCGCACCCTGCTGGGCCGCCTGGACCACCGCTTCAGCACCGCCCATCTCGGCGGCATCGAGCTGGCGGCGCGCGAGATGCTCGACATCCGGCGGGTGAAGATCCTGGGCTGCGGCTCGGCCTACTACGCCGGGACCCTGGGGGCGCACCTGATCGAGACCCTGGCCCGCATTCCGGCCCACGCCGAGCCCGCCTCGGAGTTCCGCTACCGCAACCCGGTCATCGAGCAGGACACGCTCTACATCGCGGTCAGCCAGTCTGGGGAGACTTTCGACACCCTCGCCGCCATCCAGGAGGTGAAGCGCAAGGGCGGCCGGGTGCTGGGCGTCATCAACGCGGTCGGCTCCACCATCGCCCGCGAGTGCGGCCGCGGGGTCTACCTGCACGCCGGGCCCGAGGTGGCGGTGGTCTCCACCAAGACCTGGACCTCCACCGCCGTCGCCTTCGCCCTGCTGGCGCTGCAGCTCGGCCGCGTGCGCGACATGTCGGCCGCCCACGGCGCGCGACTGCTGGCGGCCTTATCGGCCCTGCCCGACCAGATCGCCTCGATCGTGGCCCGCGAAGCTGAGGTCGAGCCCCTGTCGGCGATCCTGGCCAAGGCCGACCACGCCTATTTCATCGGCCGCAGCGCCGGCTACGCCGTGGCCATGGAGGGCGCCTTGAAGCTGAAGGAGGTGTCGTATCTCCATGCCGAGGCCTATCCCGCTTCCGAGCTGAAGCACGGCCCGCTGGCGCTGATCTCGCCCGAGACCCCGACCCTGGCCATCGTGCCCGACGACAACCTGCTGGCGAAGAACCTCTCCACCATCGCCGAGGTGCGCACCCGCCACGGCCCGGTCCTGGCCGTCACCCACGAAGGCGTGCGGCTGGACGGCGTGGAGGCCGCGTTCGCGGTCCCGAAGAGCGAGCCCGAGCTGGACCCCATCCTGCTCAACATCCCGCTCCAGCTGCTGGCCTACCAGGTCGCCCGCGGCCTGGGCCGCGACATCGATCAGCCGCGGAACCTGGCGAAGTCGGTGACGGTGGAATAGCGCCGCGCGTGCGCTAGAAAGGGGGCGCTTAAGGAGTCCGCCCATGAATGCGCTCACCCCCGGTGGCAAGATCGACACCGCCCGGACGCTGAAGCCCGTCCGCGTCGCCGTCCTGACCATCTCAGACACCCGCGACGAGGAGAGCGACACCTCCGGCAACCTCCTGGCCAGCCGCGTGACAGGCGCCGGGCATCAGCTGTTCGCCCGCGGCATCGTGAAAGACGACGTCGAGGAGATCCGCGCCCAGGTGCTGAAGTGGGTGGCTGACGGCGCCGAGGCCATCGTCACCACGGGCGGCACCGGCATCACCGGTCGCGATGTCACGCCCGAGGCGATCCGCCCTCTGTTCGACAAGGAGATCGACGGCTTCAGCGTGGTCTTCCACCTGGTCAGCTACCAGTCGGTGGGCCTCTCGACGCTCCAGTCGCGAGCGCTGGCCGGAATCGTGAAGGGCTGCTTCGTCTTCTGCCTGCCGGGCTCCAACGGCGCGGTGAAGGACGGCTGGGACAAGGTGATCTCGGCTCAGCTCGACAGCCGCCACGGCCCCTGCAACATGGTCGAACTCATGCCCCGGCTGATGGAGTCGTGAGCCGCCTCACCCACATGGACGAGAGCGGCCGCGCCCGCATGGTCGACGTCTCCGACAAGGCGGTTACGACCCGCGAGGCCGTGGCCGAAGGGTTCCTGCGGATGAGCCCCGAAACGCTCCAGCTCGCCCTTTCGGGCGAGGGCAAGAAGGGCGACGTCCGCGCCGTGGCCGAGATCGCCGGGGTGATGGCCGCCAAGCGGACGTCCGACCTGATCCCGATGTGCCACCCGCTGCCGATCACCAAGGCCGAAGTCCGGGTCGAGCCGGCCGACGGCGGCCTGGCTGTCACCGCGCGCGTCAAGACCACCGGACAGACCGGCGTCGAGATGGAGGCGCTGACCGCCGCCTCGGTCGCCTGCCTGACCCTCTACGACATGCTGAAGGCCGCCGAAAAAGGCATGGTCATCGAGACCGTCCGCCTGGCTTCAAAGACCGGCGGCAAGAGCGGCGACTGGACCGCGCCGTGAAGCTGCTCCCCGTCGCAGAGGCCCGGTCGCGAATGCTGGCCGAAATCGCGCCGCTACCGCCCGAGCGCGTCGCCATCGCCGAGAGCATCGGCCGGGTGCTGGCACAGCCCGTGGTGGCCCGCCGCGACCAGCCGCCTTTCGCCGCCTCGGCCATGGACGGCTACGCGATCCGTCTCGACGACGCGCCGGGCCGGCTGACCGTGGTCGGCGAGAGCGCTGCCGGGCACGGATTCGCGGGCGTCGTCGCACCCGGTCAGGCGGTCCGCATCTTCACCGGCGCCGCCGTGCCCGCGGGCTGCGACGCGGTCGTGATCCAGGAGGACGTCACGCGGGAAGGCCAGGTCGTGAC